>OZ241917.1:0-302500 GCA_965203805.1 Candidatus Latescibacterota bacterium
GGGCGACCACGGCGGGAACCGGAACCGGCAGTACGCCGTGGCAACTTCGGGTGGTTCCGTGACCGAATCGAAGGGGAGAGGCGTAGACCCGTTCAACGCCGAGATGTTCCAGGCCGATAACGGCGCCGGCGATGTCCGCGATGGCGTCTGCTGCGCCGACTTCGTGAAACTGGACGCGGTCGACGGAGATGCCGTGAACTTCGGCTTCGGCTTCGGCGAGGCGGCGGAAGATGTCGCCGGCCTGCTGTCTGGCTCTGCTCGAGATGTCCGCGCCGTCGAGTATGCGCAGCACGTCATTCAATCCTCGATGCGCGTGTCCTTCTTTCGCGACGACGTCAATCTTTGTGGCGGCGATACCGTGCCGATGGACCCTCGCGGCCTGAAGGCGGACGCCATCCAGGCGGAGTTTATCGAGTTCCCCCTGCAATACCTCGATACTCAGGCCCGCATCCACAAGCGCGCCAAGAATCATATCGCCGCTTATGCCGGCGTGGCAGTCGAAGTGCGCAAGTCTCAAGATGATACCCCTATGCGGGCCTGCAGCCGGCAGGGCGTGGGCAATGCCGGTCGACTGCTTTAAAACAGCTTCTTAGACGGGTATACTCTTCCTGGCGGCCCGGGGCGTCGATCGAATGGAAACGGGACGCATCGCCGCCGCGGCTTCGGGGTGCGGCGGGCTGCTCGCTCGCGAATTCAATTCGTCCCGGGCTGGCTGCTGTTGGACGAGGCAGGGGGGTGAGGAGATCCGGGCGGGGCCTGCAGGTTGGTCACGAGCGACGCCGTCGGGTCGTCGAACAGCGCCAGCAGGAGGTCGCGCTGTCGCCTGAAGCTGGCCAGCAATTCCGGGGACAGCGGCCTGGCCCTGGATCGATTGACCACGCCGGCAGGGTTGCAGAGGCGATAACCCTTGCCGTTTCTGACATAGAAGTTGTAATGAAGGTGCGGCCCCGTGGAGCGTCCGGTCGATCCGACGAAGCCGATGGTCTGCTTCTGGCTGACGTACATGCCCTTCTTCAACCCGCGCGGGAACTTGCTCAGGTGGCCATAGCCGGTCTTGTAGCCGTTTGGATGCCGGATTTCGACGTAGTTGCCGAGAGCGCCTTTCCAACCTTTATAAACAACCTTACCCGGGGCGGTCGCCCAGACTCGCGTGCCGTACGCCGCGGCATAGTCGATGCCGTGGTGCGGCAGGTACTTTTTCAGGATCGGGTGGAACCGGCGGTTGGAATAACCCGAACTGATTCGGCGGTAGTTGAGGGGAGACTTGAGAAACAGGCCGCGTAGCGACTTGCCGTTCGCATCGTAATAGGCCACCTGGCCGTCGGGCGATTCAAACCGAAAGGCCTGATGGTTTTTTCGTGCCGTCTGGTATTCGGACGAAAGGATGTCCCCATACCGAAGGAATCGGCCGTCCTTATAGAACTTCTCCAGTGCCAGGGCAAAACGGTCGCCGGCGCGGCAATCGACCATGAAGTCGATTTCGTATTCGAAGATGCCGGACATCTTTCCGGTCAGCACATCGGCTTCTTCGCCGGTTTCAGACAGGGCGTTCCAGAGGGTCGTCCGGATTTCGCCTGTTACGACGGCAACCCGGCGTTCAAGGGGCATGCGCTCTTTGTACGCGCTCAGGCCGCCGTTCTTTCGCGCGGCGACATACCGTGTTTCTGCAGCGCCTTTCTTGATGAACTCAAAGGCCTGAATCGCGCCCAGGCTGTCTATACGCAATGTGTAACGGTCTCCGGTCCGGACGACTCTGGGATCGAATTCCTTCCGGGGAATCCCCGTTTTCAAGGCATTGAGCAACTCGTGGATCCGGGACGGCGCGACGTCCTCACGGTTCAGCGCGTCCCAGAATGTCTCTCTGTGACGGATGCGCCCGACGATTCCCGAGAATTGCGGGTCGGGGTCAGCCGCAATTGACGCTGCAACAGGGGGCGTTTCCGGGGCGAGAGCGGGATTTTGCAGGGTCTCGATATCGGACGTCCGGGAAGCCGTGAGCCAGATCAGTGCCGCGAGGGGCAGGTAGATCGGTACAAACTTCACCAGCCTGAACCGGCGGCCGAATCGTGAACGTCGGTTCGTGCGGTAAGGGTTACGTATTCGCATATAGGTTCGTTGCCCGGAAGGCCGGAGGGGGTCGGGGGACCAGACGACGGATCCGGCGGATACAAGCGGAAAAGTGACGTAACTCGTTGTTCTGAGGGAAGAACAGCGTCTGAAGATAGGACAAAACGCACATTCTGTCAACCCAATTTTTCCTTGCCTCCGGAGCTCCGGGTCGTTACCCTCATATGGTTGACGTGAATACAGGGGACAGGTAAATGACGGGATTTTCGACGTCCGGCGGCCGTGTCGACCTCAAGGGATACTATCCGGAGGAACTCGAGGCGCTGGTGACTTCACTCGGGTTGGAGGCCTATCGCGCCCGGCAGATCGCCGCGTGGATTTACAATCGCGGCGTCACCGACTTCACGGAGATGACCGACCTCGCCACGGCGGTTCGCGCCACGCTCGCGCAGCGTGCGTCCATATTGAACCTTAGAGTGGCGGCACGGGCGGGCGCCGGTGGCGGCGACACCGTGAAATACCTGTTTGAACTTCCGGACGGCAAGCGTGTGGAGAGCGTACTGATGCGCGACGGGAGGCGCCGTACCCTGTGCGTTTCGTCGCAGGCAGGATGCCCGCTGGATTGTACGTTCTGTGCCACCGGTCGGATGGGGCTGCTCCGCAACCTCTCCGCCAGCGAAATTCTGGATCAGGTGATTTGCGTCCGCCGCGAATTGAGAGCGCGCGGAGACGACCTGACCAACGTGGTGATGATGGGAATGGGGGAGCCGCTGTTGAACTACGGGAACGTCGTACGCGCGGTCCGGCTGATGAATCTGGATTACGGACTCGCGATCGGAATCCGCAGGATCACGCTCTCCACCGTCGGCTACGTACCCGGCATATTGAGGTTGGCCAGGGAGGGATTGAAGGTTGGCCTTGCGGTTTCCCTGAACGCGACTGACGATGAACAGCGCTCGCGAATCATGTCGATCAACCGGCGCTGGCCGATCGCCGAACTCCTGGCCGCCGTCAGGGCCTATAGAAAACGGATTGAGCGGCCGGTGACGTTCGAGTATGTCCTTCTGCACGGGTTTAACGATTCGACGGAAGATGCCGGTCGCCTGGTCGCGCTGGTTCGGAATATCGGGTGCAAAGTCAACGTCATTCCCTGGAATCCGGTCGATGGCGCGCCATTTGCGCGGCCGCCCGCGATAGCGGTGGACCGGTTTGTGCAGGTCCTCAGGAATGCGCATCTGACAACCACGGTACGGCACAGCAAAGGGGTGGACATCGCGGCCGGATGCGGTCAACTCTATATCCGTCCCGAGGCTGCGGAAACCGCTTCGGACCTCTGATTGGACCGGCCAGTCGCGCGGGACAAATGACTTGATTTTTTTATAAAGATATGATATATTGTAACTTATCGAGATTTATGCAGAATGTCCGTTCGCAGGACCGAGCATTGCCGGAGCGCGTGTTCCTATGGAACAGTTCGTAATCGAAGGCGGATTTCCACTTTCCGGAGCCATCACGCCCATCGGAAACAAGAATGCCGCACTGACACTCCTTGCGGCGACGCTGTTGACGGACGAGACGGTGGTATTGAAGAACGCCCCGCCGATTGGAGACGTACTCACGCTGGTCAGGCTCCTCCGCGATCTGGGCGTCTCGGTCCGGCATACGGGCCGGACCGAACTGACCGCGTGCGCCGCCTCGCTGCGTAACACCGCTTTGAATCCCGATCTGTGCAGCAAAGCCCGCGGGAGTATTCTGCTGGCAGGCCCGCTGCTGGCCAGACACGGTCGTGCGACCACGCCGCGGCCGGGCGGCGACAAGATCGGCCGCCGCCGCCTGGATACCCATCTGCGGGCCCTGGAGGCCCTCGGCGTGCGCATCCGTACCAACCACGTCTACGAAATGCGCGCGCCGGGCGGCTTGACGGGCGCCGACATTTTTCTGGATGAGCGAAGCGTCACCGGCACCGAGAACGCGGTCATGGCATCCACACTGGCCGAGGGCACGACCGTCATCCGCAACGCCGCGTGTGAACCGCACGTGCAGGAGTTGTGCCATCTGCTCAACGCCATGGGCGGACGGATTTCGGGTGTGGGAACGAATGAACTGACCATTGAAGGCGTAAAAACGCTCAGCGGCGGCGAGCACACCATCGGTCCCGATTATATGGAAGTCGGAAGCTTCATCGGCCTCGCGGCCGTCACCAGCGGCGAGATACGGATACGAGACGCGGCGCCGCATCAGATGCGCCGGAGTCTGATGGTATTCGAGCGGCTCGGCGTCGAGGTGGAGATCGACGGAGCCGATATTCTCGTTTCTGACCGACAGAAGCTGGAGATCGTCCGGGACGTCGGAGACGCGATTCCGAAAATTTCGGACGATCCCTGGCCGGGTTTCCCGGCCGATCTGATGAGCATCGCGCTCGTGGTGGCCACACAGGCGCGGGGAACCGTCCTGTTTTTCGAGAAAATGTACGAGAGTCGCCTCTTCTGGCTGGATCGGCTGATCGAGATGGGCGCCGAGATCATCATCTGCGACCCCCACCGGGCGGTTGTTGCAGGGCCGTCGAAGCTATATGGTGAGCGGATTACGAGTCCCGATATCCGGGCAGGAATGGCGTTGCTGATCGCCAGTCTGTGCGCCGAAGGCCGGAGCGTGATCCGGAACATCGAACAGATCGATCGCGGGTACGACGACATCGACGGTCGTCTACGCGCGCTTGGCGCCCGGATCGAACGTGTTCCCGTACCCCTGGATTGAATGTCATGCCATCTGCCCGCGACACGGCAATCGAAGTGGTCCGACGCCTCCACGCGCACGGGTTCAGGGCTTTACTGGCCGGCGGTTGCGTGCGGGATCTCCTGCTCGGGTTGGAACCCCGGGATTACGACGTCGCAACCGATGCCGATCCCAATCAGGTGATCGGCATTTTCCAACGCGCACAGCCCGTGGGCGCCCACTTTGGCGTTGTGAAGGTGCGGCTTGGTGGGCACGCGTTCGAGGTCGCCCGTTTTCGACGTGATCTGGGCTACGGCGACGGACGCCACCCCGACGCGGTGGAATTTGCGGACGAAACCGAAGACGCCCGGCGTCGGGATTTCACCGTTAACGGGATGTTCTGGGATCCCCTGACGGACCGGGTGATGGATTACGTGGGCGGACAGGCGGACCTGAGGGGGAAAGTAATCCGAACCATCGGCGCCGCCGGTGATCGGTTTTCGGAAGACCGCCTGCGGATGATGAGGGCCGTGCGTTTCGGCTGCCGTTTCCACTGGAGAATCGACGGCGCCACGTTTTCGGCGATACGGCGTTTGAGCGGAAACCTCACGGAGGTCAGCAAGGAACGCATCCGGGACGAATTCGTCAGAATTCTGATCGAGGGTGGCGCGCCTCAAGGGGTGAGATGGCTGATCGATTCCGGACTGATCGCCGGCATCGTTCCGGAGGTGCCGGCGCTCGACGGCGTCGCCCAACCGCCGGAGTTTCATCCGGAAGGGGACGTGCTGACCCACACCCTTATCATGCTGGGGCTGATGCGAAATCCGTCACCGGAATTGGCCATGGCGGTGCTGTTGCACGACGTGGGCAAGCCCGCCACGTTTGAATCCGCCGACCGTATTCGTTTCGACAATCACGCCCGCGTGGGCGCACGGATGACGGAAGCGATATGTCGCCGGCTTCGTTTTTCCGGGGAGGCGACCCGCCACATCGTTCGACTGGTGGCGGACCACCACCGGTTTATGCACGTACGCCAGATGCGCAAGAGCAAGCTGAAGCGGTTTTTGCGGATGGAGCGATTTGAAGAGCACCTGGAATTGCACAGGGTCGACTGTTTGTCCAGCCACGGGAATCTGGAGAATTACATGTTCTGCCGGCATGCCCTGGAGACGCTGGAGCCCGACGAGATTCGACCGGAGCCGATGGTTACGGGCCGGGACCTCATCGAACTCGGCTACACGCCGGGACCGGCCTTCAAGGCGGCGCTCAGGGCCGTGGAAGACGGGCAACTCGAAGGCCGCGTTAAAGACCGTGAAAGTGCGCTGCGTGTCGCACGGGGTCGGATTGACAGGGTCGTGGAGGCCGCGCGCACAGGTCCGGCCGATAACGGATCCGGGGGGGAAACCGCGGATTAGCGGCGGCCGTTCCGCGCTGTCCGTTCGCGGCGTCGGGGTGCATGGTTGGAACCATCGCCGCACAGCGGCGTTTCCAGTTTGAGAAGCCCGCTCTACCTTACCGATTCACTCCTGCTTCGCGACGGGTGTTTGATGTCCGGTCCGATTCGATTCGCAGTGATCATCGTCATACTCGCCAGCTGGGCTCCTCGGCCCGGCGCGACGTCCGTTGTACGGTTCGCGTTCGATTCGCTGTGTGAAAAAGCGGAGACGATCGCCCACGTTCAGTGCGTGTCGCGCCGAAGTTTCCTGGATGAAGGCCGGGGGGAAATCGTAACGGAGCACCGGTTCCGGGTGATTACGCCTGTCAAGGGAAATCCCGGCGGCGAAATCGTCCTCACGCTGCCGGGGGGTACCGCCGAAGGCCACAGACTTTACATTCCCGGTATTCCCGCGTTCGGCGTCGACGAAGAGGCCGTTCTGTTCCTCACGGCCCCGGACATGCACGGATCGCCGTGGCCTCTCGGCCTCGGACAGGGCTGTTACCGCGTACCGGAGACCCGGGAGGGCCGCGCGCAGGTCAGGATGCAACCCGGTACCACGCCTCTGCCTGCGGGAGCGCTCTTCAAGCCCGCCCTCGGCCCACTCGCCCGGCCCTTCAATGTGCCGCTGCAGCATTTTCTTCATCAGATCCGGCTGACGATTCCCGAAGTGTCCGACGAAAGGTGAGATGCAGGAGGAGGTCCGGCGCCGGCGAGCGGACGGCCGCGATGGCCGCCGGCTTTTACATAGCAAAAGGCGGTTGCGGGATCAACGGATGCATGCTCGCCTTCATCCATTGATCCTTTTTATTTTGCTTGACTTTGATCCCACATTGTTGCATCATATTCGTGCGGTATTTTTGTTCCCCTATGTGCTTGTAAAGTACTGATTTTAAGTGACTTTGGCACATTCGGCATGCTTCGAGGGCGGCGTTGTGCCCTTTTTTTGTTGGCTTCGAACCGGGAAGGAGGCGCAGTAATGTACAAACTGCATTTTGACATTCGGGACATCTTTCGGGTGGTTCGGCTGGGATGGTCCGGAAAGAAGATCTGGGTGGGTTTGTGCGGTACGCTGATTGCCTACGCGGGGTACACCATCCTGGCCATTGCCGACCACCTTCTGGCAGGGGCTGCGCTCCGGGAGATCTGGGACACGTACGGGCTCTTTCCCGGTACCGCTCCCTTTCCGGCCACACTGGCCGGCACGGCCATCGACGTGGTCGCAATGCTGTACGTCTGGATCGTCGTTCTCCTGACGGTATGCACGATCTGCAAGATCACCTACCAGCAACTGAAGGGGGATGATTTTTATTCCTCGGGCGACGCATGGAGATTCATCATTCAGAACTGGGGGGGTGTGGTCTGGGGGCCGGTGGCCACGCTGGCGCTGTTCATCTTCTTCGTTGTCGCCGGGATCGTCATCGGATGGCTGGCCGGGATGATTCCATGGGCTGGTGAACTGGCATTCGGGATTCTCTTTATTCCGATCTTCTTCGCCGCGCTGGTCGCTGTCTTCATTTCAATCGCGTTTGTTGTGTCCATCACCATGGCTCCGGCCGTCGTGGGGACGGTCGGCGAAGACGCGCTCGAGGTGGCCATCCAGTCTTTTTCGTTGGCCTGGAGCCAACCCTGGCGGTTGGTACTTTATCTGGTCTGGATGAAGATTTCCGTCTCGATAGGGGCCATCTTGCTGGGAATCTTTATGGCCTCCGCAATGAGCCTGGTCAGCTGGGCCTGCGGCCTGTTCATGAAAGAGAAACTCGCCAATCTGGTGTACGTCGCGGGACAGTATGTTCCCTATGACTTCACCCGGAGCGAATGGTTGTCGATGGACATGACGGCGTTTCTGCCGGCTGCCGGCAACCCGACAGGGTCCGAACTGCTGGCTGGCGGCATTCTGGGCGTGATGCTGATTCTGCTCACGGCCATTCTCAGCTCTTACGCCCTGTCCGCGTACGCTTCGGGCATCAGTCTGATCTACGTGATTCTCAGGAAGCGCAAGGACGACGAGAATCTTCTCGAATGGGAAGACGACGAGTCGGAGCAGGACGAGGAACAACCCGGTGACGCGGAGGCGACCGGGAGCAATGACGAGGAGACGGGTGACGACTCGTCCGCGGCATCGGAGAACGGAGACGGTGAGGCGTCGGACACGGAATCGGAAAAGGACTGACGGCCGGCATTCAGGAAACGTGCTTGCGGACGTGGCGGCCGACGCGCGCCTGGCCGAAGGGCCGGAAGGCGTTCGACGGATTCTGAGAGCCGTCTATCGGACGGGCACGCTGCCGGTTCGGGACCTGTCGCGGGAGACGGGTCTGCCGGTGCCGGTGGTGGCAGCGGTTCGCGGCGAGTTGGAAAAACGGGGGTGGGTGGAGCGGCGAGGGGGAGTCGTCCTTTCTTCTGCCGGTCGGAGTGCGGTTGAAAAACGCCTGGGCCTGGGTTGCCGGCGGCGGTTTCGCAGGCCGGCTTTTCCCGTTCTGGACGACGATATGCGTTGTTTGCGGGCACGGATGGAGGCGTACGGGGAGCGCAGGCCGGCTGTCGACGTGCGGCTGGACCAATCCCATGCGACGGCGGAAACCGCGTTGCGCCGCGCCGTGTATCTGTTTGAGAACGACGGTCTCGAAGGACGGGACATCCTGATCCTGGGAGACGACGACCTGACTTCCCTGGCGATCGGCCTTCTGGCGGAATTCCTGGGGGTTTCGGTGCGCCGGCTGGTGGTGCTGGAATGCGACGCGCGCCTGGTGGCCTTTCTGAACGCCGCATCGGGTGAGACACCGCAAACCATCGAGGCCGTCGAACACGACCTGAGGGCCGATCTGCCCGGCGAATTGGTCTCCGGTTTCGATGTGTTCCTCACCGATCCGCCATACACACTTGCCGGGTTGTCGTTGTTCGTCTCCCGGGGCGCAGCCGGACTTCGGCAGGAGGCGGGCAAGCAGGGTTACGTCTGTTTCGGAAGCCGGAGGCCGGAGGAAACCGTAGCCGCCGTGGCCGAAATCACGGAGACCGGGCTTGCTCCGGTCGAGATTATTCCGGATTTCAATCGGTACGTGGGCGCCCAGATGCTCGCCGGTGTCAGTCATCTGATCCGCACGGTTTCGGCGGCCCGGCTGACACCACAGGTCCAGGGGTTCTATGAAGGCGCCCTCTACACGGCCGACCGGACGCGGATAACGGGATGAATCTGCCGTTCGCAGCCGAATCCGTTCACCCCGGGCATACGAGCCGGTTGCAGGGAATATTCGCGTCCGCCCGTAAGAACGCCTGGTGTTACTACGCCCCGTTTATCTGCTGTTTCAGCCTGCCTCCGGCGAGGGAAGTGTTCGTGGCCGAACACGATGGCGCACTCTGGCTTCCCGTGCGCCGCGCCGCGAGGAACGGCCGCGTCTGGTTCGATTTCGTGGTACCTCCGATTCCGCTTTCCGCACCGTCTCTCGTTGCGATGCTGGACGAGATCCGTGAGATCAACGGCGGCCGCTGTCCGCGTATTCTGTGGCTGGATGAGGAGGACAGGCGGCGCATGGCGCCTGATGGACTGGACGTCATCATCCGGTCGCGCGAATATCTGTACGTACCTTCGAAGGTCGTGGCGGCGGCGGGGCGGCCGTACCGTGACGTGCGGAAGCGGCTCAGACGCATACGGAGAGAGGCGGACCCGCATTTTCGGAAAATGACGCCCGCCGACATGCCGGCCTGCCACGCGTTGTTGCGAACCTGGAGGAAGCGGCAGGGTCGCAAACGGGAATTCCTGCTTGACTGGGGATATACCCGGTCTGCGCTCTCGATGTACGGGCATTGGAATTCGGAAGAACTCCAGGGGTGGTGCGTGGAGGTGGATGGCCGGGTCGCGGCTTTCGCGTTCGCCGGACGCATGCACGCCGGGATGGCGAATTTCTTCGTGGCGAAAACGGATCCCGGCGTCCGGGGACTGTCGGAATATCTGCGGACGGAGGTCTGCCGGGCGCTGATGGACTACGATCTTGTCAATGACGCCGGAGACCTGGGGCTGCCGGGCTTGCGGCAGCATAAGCGGAAGTTCAGGCCCGTCGGGCGGATACCCGTATACAGCGCATCGTATTCGGTCCCAACACAAGGAGGCTGTACTTGACGGCAGCGAAAGCAACCAATATTGTGTGGCACGAAGGCCATGTGAGTCGTTCGGAGCGGGAGCGTCTGTTGACGCAGGCAGGGTGTCTGGTGTGGCTGACGGGTCTGCCCTCCTCCGGGAAAAGCACCATTGCGTTTACCGTGGAGCACGCGCTGGCCGCGCGGGGTCGCATGGCCTATGTGCTGGATGGGGACAATATACGGCATGGGTTGAACTGCAATCTGGGTTTTTCGCCTGAGGACAGGGCTGAGAATATACGCCGTATCGGCGAGGTGGGAAAGCTGTTCGTGGATGCCGGGATCCTGACGATAAGCAGCTTCGTGAGCCCGTACAAGGCGGACAGGGACGGCGTCCGGGGAATGCTGCGCCAGGGCGACTTTCTGGAAGTTTACGTGGACACGCCTCTTGTCGTCTGCGAGGAGAGGGACCCGAAGGGACTGTATAGGAAGGCGCGCGCCGGCGAGATACCCGATTTTACCGGGGTATCGGATCCCTACGAGCCACCGGAGGATCCGGAACTGGTGATAAAGGCAGCCGAATGTTCGCCCGAAGAGGCCGCGCGGCAGATCCTCCATCTGCTTGAGTCCCGTGGAAAGATTTCAATGCCGGAAGGGGCTGAACCGTGATGTCGCTGGACGGGCGGAGGGTGCTCGTGATGGGCCTTGGCCTGTTCGGCGGGGGCGCGGGTGCGGTGCGGTTTCTGTGCAGAGAGAGCGCGCGCGTTACCGTTACCGACCTGCGGCCGGCAGACGCGCTTCGGGAATCGTTGCGGACGCTCGAGTCGCTGCCCGTCGCCTACAGGCTGGGTGGACACGAGGCGTCGGATTTCCGGGCGGCGGACCTTGTCGTGGCCAATCCCGCGGTCCCCCGGTCTTCCCCCTTCCTGAAGGCTGCCGAACAACGGGGTATCCCGGTCACTACGGAGATCTGCCTGTTTGCGGAGCGGTGCAGGGCGCAGGTCGTGGGGATTACCGGCACCAGCGGAAAGACGACGACCGCTTCTCTGGCGGCCGAGATGATGCGGCGCAAGTCACCCCGGACGCTGGTTGGCGGAAATATCGGAGGGTCTTTGCTTGAACGCCTCGAGGAGATCACGCCGGATATGCATGTGGTCCTCGAACTGTCCAGCTTTCAGCTCGAGCGGCTGACCGAGTTGAATTGGAGCCCGGAGACCGCCGTGATTACGAATTTCGCCCCGAATCACCTGGATATGCATGGTTCACTGGAGGCATATAGGCGGGCGAAGCGACAGATAATCGCCCATCAGGACGAAAGCGACGTCGAGGTGCTGAACGGCGACGATCCTGAAGTCAGGCAGTGGCGGGGGCGCGGACGCCGCGTCGTATTCGGCACGCAACGGACGTCGGACTGCGACGTCTATCTAGAAGACGGAGAGATCAGACACCGGATCGGCCAAACCGAAGAAGCCGTCTGTACGGCTGGTTCGGTCGCTCTGCCCGGACGGCACAATCTGGCGAACGCGCTGGCCGCGTGCGGGGCGGCGCTGTGCAACGGCGTGACCGAAACGGACATCGCGGACGTGCTTCGCGGGTTCAGGGGGGTGCCGCACCGGATGGAACGGGTGGCCGTGATCGAGGGCGTTACGTATTACAACGATTCGATTGCCACCAGCCCGGACCGGACGCTCGTGGCGCTCTCGGCCCTGCCGCCGGGCGTGGTGCTGATCGCAGGGGGCTACGACAAGGGTCTGTCATACCGTGTGCTGGGCCAATATATCGGGCGCAGGGTGTCGCATCTGATCCTGACGGGCGACACGGCGGATGCGATTGCGGCGTCGGTCCCGTCCGGATCACCCACACGTATTTCACGCGTGGATTCGCTGGACGATGCCGTGTTCGCCGCATCGCGGATGGCAGGAACCGGCGGCACTGTTCTGTTTTCTCCGGCATCGGCCAGCTACGATTGCTTTCGCAATTACGTGGAGCGCGGAGACCGGTTCAAGACACTGGTTCTGGATACGGGGGGTTCTGATGGCTGAATCCATCGACTTGCGGGCGATCGCTCCCACCGTTGCCCGCGTATTGGATGTGCCCGCGCCCCGTGGCGCAGAGGCGGCGCCGATCGCCGCCGTCATCGAGACCCTGGATGCGGCCGACCGGCTGGCACTGGTGGTGGTGGACGGTTTCGGCTCGTCGTTGTGGGCATACGTTCGCGATTCCGTGCCGGTGTTCAACCGGATCGCGGGGCTGCGGCACCTCGAAATCCAGTCCGTGCTGCCGTCCATGACGTATATCTGCATCTCGACGATGTTGACCGGCATATCTCCGGCCTCCCATGGCGTGACGGATTTACAAACGATGATCCACGCGACACGGTCGCCCGACATGGATTCCGTTTTCAATCGCGTCAGGGCCGCGGGCGGACAGACGTTGATGGCCGTGCACAAACGGGATGTGGCGGGCCTGGACATCGAACGGTTTGCCGACAGGACCGTCCTGGCCGAGGAGCGAAACGATCTGGAAATCTACAGCCGGGTGCCCGGTTTAATCGTCGAAGATTCGCCCGGATTCGCGTTCGTGCATCTGCTCGACATCGACGAAGCCGGTCACAGGTACGGTCCCTATACGCAGGAGGTCCGCGAAGCCGCAGTGAACACGGACCGGCGCATGAAAGGCCTGCTGGCCTCTCTCGCGGCCTCCGGATATGCCGTCGTAATCGTTGCGGATCACGGGATGCACGAGTCACCGTGCGGCGTTGCGGACGAAGGGGGGAATCTCGGTACCCACGACGGTTCGGTTACGGAGGATCTGCTCGTACCGCTGCTGTGGGCAACGGCGGAGGAAGTGGGCGAAATTGCAAGCTATGAAGAATAAAAAAAGCCGAGACCGGTCGTCCGGCCTCGGCATGGAACGTTGTACGGTTCAGGCGCCGTCGGAATAGGGCATGAGTTTTCGACCCCGGGTCGGGTGGCGAAGCTTCCTGAGGGCCTTTTCCTTGATCTGCCGGACGCGTTCACGCGTGAGTCTGAACCGGATGCCGATTTCTTCAAGGGTCATTTCGGAATCGCCGCCCAGGCCGAAATAGAGTCGAATGACCTCCCGTTCCCTCTCTTCCAGTGTATCCAGCGCCGCGAGTATTTCATCTTCAAGTGAATTCCGCATGAGCAAATGGTCGGGCGATTCCTGGTTTTCGTCCGTCATGATTTCCAGAAGGCTGTTCTCCTCGTCTTCGCCGAAGGTCATGTCGAGGGAGAGGATGCGCTGCCCGCTGGCAAGGGTATCGACCACCTGTTCGACCGTGATGCCCAACTCCTTCGCGATCTCTTCTTCCGGGGGTCGCCCGGACGTCTCCTGTTGCCTGTTGTTCACGTAGCGGGAAATGCGGCGCAAGAGATCCACCCGGTTCAGCGGCAGGCGGACGACCCTGGAATGTTCCGCCAGGGTTTGCAGGATGGACTGGCGAATCCACCAGACCGCGTAGGAGATGAACTTGAACCCCCTGGTTTCGTCGAACCGCTCCGCCGCGGTGATGAGCCCGAGGTTGCCGGCGCTGATCAGATCCGCCAGCGGCACGCCCTGGTTCTGATACTCGCGTGCCACGGTGATGACGAATCGAAGATTGGCCTCGACGAGTTTCCTGCGGGCATCGAGGTCTCCCTTCCTGATGCGGCGAGCGAGGATGACTTCCTCCTGGGCCGACAGTGGTTCGGACGTGGCAACGTCTTCCAGGTAGCGGTGCAATGAATCTTTCACGGCATCGCGGTAGATTCCGCTCTTTCTGGCCACGAAGGTCACCTCGAATGGATATGCGTATGTTGGATGGGAAAAGGCAACCGGCGGGAGGGCGCTAAGGAAAGAAATCAATCGAAATATTCGGCGTTCTTCCGTGGATGTCAAGCGAAATCTCCGGTGAAGACTTCGGGTGTCCGTTACCGGAATTCCCCGTAACTCCGGCAGGCGAGGACAACGGGATTCTCAACAGTACCGTGGTGACTGCGTCCCGGCTTGTGCCCGACGTCGGCCGCAAGATCGGCTCTTCGACCGGCCCCGTCTTGACCGCGCCACGTGTTTGACGTAGATTACGCATCGTTCACTCCGGTTCGTGTTCCTTACACGTCCGATCCGGCGCCGCGACGGCGGCCCGGGCGAGGGCGAATGGAGGCCTTCCGATGGATGTGCCGATTGACCGTTTACGTCTCCTGGAATTGCTGGAAAAACTCCTGACCGCGCATGCCCCTCCGGGGGCCGAAGGGGAAGTCGACGCCATTGTTATGAACGAGGCGCGACCGTTCGCGGCGTCGGTCTGGCAGGATGCCGCGGAGAGCATCGTGATCCATTTCAAGGGCCGCGGGAACGGCGCGCCGGTTGCCGTCACGGCGCACAAGGACGAGATCGCGCTGATGGTCAAGCGCGTCCAGGACGACGGTCGACTGCGCGTCCGGCCGCTGGGCGGGCTCCATCCCTGGGCCGTGGGAGAGGGACCGGTTGACGTTCTGACGGAAGGTGAACCGGTAACGGGCATCCTGTCCGTAGGGTCGAAACATGTATCCGACGAAAGTCCGGCGGGCCCTCTGAAGTCCGGCAACGCGATAAAATGGGAGACGTTCTGGATCGAGACCAAGCGCTCCGCCGGCGAACTGCGCGAACTCGGCGTACATCGCGGCAGCAAGGCGGTCCTGGCGAGGTCCCGAAAATCACCCGTGTACATGGGTGATTTCATTTGCGGTTACAATCTGGACTGCAGGGCGGGACTGGCCGTTTTGCTCGAGGCGGCAAGGCACCTGGCGGAAACACCGCCGCCGCGCGACGTCTATCTCATTGCAAGTTCGGAGGAGGAGATCGGCGCGCAGGGCGCCGCTTTTTCAATCGGACAACTGCCCGCCCAGACCGCAGTAGCGCTGGATATCGCCCCGGTGGCCGAGGAGTACCAGATTGAGAATTGCGGCAATCCGGTTCTGCTCTGGGGTGACGCGTCCGGCGTCTACCATGAACGGACGTTGCGCCGCCTGAACGGGCTGGCAGACCGGATGGGATTCCAGACGCAGCCGGCCGTGGTGACTTCCTATGGGAGCGACGCCAGCATTTCGAAACGCGTCGGGTCGGCCGGAAGGTCGGCCTGTATCGCGTATCCGGGAGAGAATACCCACGGGTACGAGATCTGTTCGGTGGAAGGGATACTGAATTCGGCGCGGCTGCTGATCGCGTATCTCAGCGCCTGACGATCCTCTTATGCTATTTGAAAATAAAAAAGGACAATATCGATTCCTCAAGGGAATTGATCCCTATTCGTGCGGCGTCATCGCCGCGTCCGGGTACGAGGTCGTACACGCGACGTTCAGGCACCCGCCTCCGTGGCGCGAGGGGTTCCGGATGGCGGACAGGCATCTTCGTGACTCGGGCCGGGGCCGGCACGCCCTTTGCGGCGTGGAACTGCGCTGTCCGGAACCGCATCCGATGGACGGTTTCATCAGGTTCAACGGGGCCTATTGCGACCTACTGGCGTCCTGGGACCTGCACGTGGACGGGATGAATCCGGTAGCACGAACCAATGTTGCTCCGGTGCACGGTCCGCCGGGCGAGACGGTGATGCAGGCATTCTCGTACACCGTGCCCTGTCGTGAACAGGAAAGCGGGACGTTCGTCATCGCGGGTGCGGGTGAATTGCGTGAAGGCGTGCTGACAAACGACGGTATCGTGAGGCGCGGCGAGACGGGCGCCGGCGCATTGCGGGAAAAAGCGGCGTACGTGGTGCGGGTGATGGCGGATCGGCTGGAGGGCCTGGGCGCGAACTGGGACCTTGTGACGACGGTGGATGTCTATACGGCTCACCCGCTGGAGGGCATTCTGGACGAGGTCTTGCTGCCCTGCGTCGGAGGGGCGCAGCGCCATGGCTTACGGCTGTACCGGGCGCGTCCGCCGGTCATCGAGATAGAATTCGAGATGGATTTGCGGGGTGTCATGAGGGAAATCCGCATTTGAGGTCGTCTTCTCAGGTGCGAACGCGCCGGGCCTCTTCGAGGCTGCGATCCACCGGCATCCGCCTGACGGGTCGAACATTGCGTTCGGCCCGTCTCTATCGGGTATTTTACGGCATCAGGAGCACTTTGCCCGTCGTCAGTCTGCCTTCGAGAAGCCGGTGGGCTTCCCGGGCATCCGAAAGGGGCAGCGTACGATCGATCCGCAAACTGAGCTTCCCGGTTTGAATCCAGCCAAGTACGTCTCCGGCGCGAAGTTGCAGCTCTTCCCGGGTCGCAGTGTAATCGACAAGGGTGGGACGGGTCAGAAAGATTGAGCCGAGACGGCTGAGCAGCAGCGGGTCGACCGGCGGCACCGGGCCGCTGGCATTGCCGAACAGCACGAGGTAGCCCCTGGGGCGCAGGCAATTCATGCTCTTTTCCCACGTGGTCCTCCCCACCGAGTCGTATGCGACGTGGACGCCCTGCCCGTCCGTGAGCCGATTGACTTCGGTTTCGAAATCCTGTTCGGTATATCGAATGATGTCATCTGCTCCGGCGCCCCGTGCCAGTTGCGCCTTTTCCTCCGTTGAAACCGTCCCGATGACGCGCGCGCCCCGCATTTTCGCCATCTGAACCAGAATGAGTCCTACGCCTCCGGCGGCCGCGTGAATGAGCACGGTATCGCCTTCCAGGACGTTGCAGGTACTGTGAACGAGATAATGGGATGTCATCCCCTGCAGCATGGCGGCCGCGCCTGCGGCGGCATCCACGCCATCGGGGAGTCTGACGAGTCTCTCCTGCGGTGCTGCGACGAATTCGGCATAGGAACAGGGCACTCCCGCGTAGGCGACGAGGTCTCCCAACCGGAATTCCGTGGCGCCCGCACCGAGAGCCGCCACGGTACCCGCGGCCTCGAGACCCGGGATGAAGGGCAGGTCCAGCGGATAGAGGCCCGTGCGATGGTAGGTGTCGATATAATTCAGTCCGATGGCATCGATTCTCACCAGCACCTCGCCAGGGCCGGGTTCGGGATTCGGTACGTCCTTGAACAGGAGGACCTCGGGTCCGCCGGTGCGGGAAACTTGAATCGCTTTCATGGAAAAATCTCCTTGCCGGGTTCAGTACCTTGCGTTAATGCCGAGAGAAATGCGTCTGGGCGACCCCAGATTGCGTTCCACAACGGCGTAGTTGTACGCCAGCGCGTTATGTGCCTTGAGAACGACCTGGACTTTGCCGATGGCGTACGCGGTTGAGAGGTCGAGCAGGTAGACCGGAATCAAATCGCGGTTCCCTTCCGGCAGGAGTCCGGATGCACGCAGGATCCGGCTCCTGAACCTGAATCGGCATTCCACCGTCAGGCGGCCCGACGTGGTCCGCGCGCCGGCTGCGGCAATGTGCCTGGGGCGATACGGCAGCGGCAGGTCGCCGCCGGCCAGATTCTCGATCGCGCTTATAAACGTATAGGTTCCTTCCAGACGAACCGGGCCCATCGCGGCGGCCAGACTCGTCTCGATACCGGCCGTCCGGCCCATGGCGACGTTCCTGAAACTGACGCGCCCTGTCGCGTCCGGACGGGCTTCGACGAGGTCCTCATAGCGGCTCCAGAACCCCGCGGCGTTGACGTGTGACCACGACGTGGGCCGGTGATCCAGGGCGACTTCGGTGGAGATGCTTCGTTCCGCCACGAGGCCGGTATTGGGCACGATGGGAATCGCGGAGAAGGTGGCGTTGGTGTAGATCTCGGCGATCGCAGGGCCTCTGAAGCCCCATCCCAGGGTCGCGCGCAACGTGGTGCGCCCGGTGGGTCGATACGAGAAGCCCAGCTTGGGGCTGATGCGGTTCTCGGCGGCGCGGTCGTCGGTGCGGTACCGATCGTAGCGGCTGCCACCGGACAGCGTCATCCGATCCGTCGCTTCGATTTCGGCCTGTGCGTAGGCGGCCAGGTTGAGCCCGGTGTGATTGCCGAAGAGGTGGTCCGATGAATGCACAATATCGTGAATCCACTGAGTTCCGACGGTAAGCGCCACCTTCCCCGCAGGCTGGAGGTCCAGCTGGAGTTCCTGCCCGACCTTGTAGGCTTCCGACGAGGTCCGACTGCCGATTTCGTTGTCGAATTGCGTGCGGTACACAAACGATTTCAGTCTATAGCCCGTCCGCGGGCTGAGCAGGTGATAGAAATCGACGTTCAGGTTCAGCTTCTGGGATACGGTCTTGTCGTTCTTGGCGCTGTCGGGCACCTCCAGAGGCTCGTTTCGGTCTTTCCACAGGACGAAGGTACCGTGATCGTCCAGGGCCCAGTTTGAGGTTGCGGTTATCGATGCCGAGGTCTTGAATCGATGTCTGAGTTTGCCGAAGAGTTTGTATCTCCGGTGCCATGCGTTTTCTCGGAATCCGTTGGTCCATTTTTGTCCGGCCCCCAGAATGAACCCGGTATTGCCGGACTGACGGGAATGGCTGACGTCCGTTCCCTCGAAGTACCGCCCGCTCGACGACCATCGCCACTCCTGATGGCCGGGTTCGCTGTATCGACCGCCCAGAAACCGGATGTGCGTCTCCGGCTCGGTCGACGGATTCCGGGTAATGACATTGATGATGCCGCCGAGTGCGCCGGTGCCGTAAAGCGCGGATCCGGCGCCCTTGATGACTTCCACGCGTGCGATCTGGTCGATGGGGATGGCGTCCCACTTGACCTCGCCGTTGTCCGCGGACAGCGCCGGAAAGCCGTCGATCAGCATCAGTACGCGGCTTCCCGTTCCCCTGGAATAACCGCTTGACCCCCTGATGTTGACCTGACCTCCCACCATATTCACGCCGGGCACATATTCCAGTGATTCGTTCAGGGTGACGGAATTGTCGGACTGAATTTCCTCAGAGCCGATGAGCGAGACGCTTGTTGGCGCGTCGACGACATTTCGCGCGCGTTTGCTGGCGGAAACCACAATTGCGGGCATGTGGATCGGCGTCGACGAGAGTCCAACGGACAGACGGAGGGTATCGTTCGCGGCAACCTCGACGTCTTTCGACACATGAGGCGCGAAACCCAGCAGGGAGACGGAGACGGTATAGACGCCCGGCGGCAGACGGGTCAGGCTGAATTCTCCTTCAACGTCGGTTTCGGTTCCGATGCCGGTACCCAGCAATACGACGCTGGCGCCGGGCAGGGGTTCACCGGTCGCCTTGTCGGTTGTTCGTCCCGACATCGCGCCGGAGGTCTCCGCCTGCAGCGTTGAGCCCTGACAGAGTGGGCAAAGGAGGCAGAAAATCAGTGCAAATATGCCGATCCGGCCGGTCGGCGCCCTGCACGAGGTCGAAATAGGTCTGAATGTCGACATTTTTCGTGGTTTCACCTGTGCGAACCTGCACCGGTGTGGGCAGGGTGTCATTTCCAACGTGGTAACACCCGAGCAACGAGTCGAAGTTCCAGAACCCGCCCCGGGGCCGCCAGGCCACCACAATCCACTCATAGGTGCCCGGCTCTTCCAGGGGGACGAAATATTCGTACCGGACCGCCCCGATCGTCACGGTGGTGTCCCATCCGGCAATATTGAAGAAATCGGCGAGGGTTTGCGGGCGACGGCGATAGACCGCCACCGCGACGTCGTCGGTTTCCGGCGGCCACTCGCCGTTGAATATGAGGGTTCCCTTGATGCCCGTACCTTCGGGCGGCCCCGGTCCCAGGCCGCCGCCGCAGGCGATGAGCACGAGAAGGGCCGTTGGCAGGAAGCGTTTCATGTCGGATACGCGGCGCGCGGGCGGGGATTCGAAGGGTCATCCGGAATCCGCGTCGCCGCCCCGGTTTTGCTTGACACGCCCGGAGGTACGAAATAAGTTCCAGCAGGTCTTAACGGTGTGTGTTCTGCGTTCATTCGGGAGGTCGCTCAATGACTGTTTCATCGTTGCGGGAAGCCAAACAGGCGGCGGGCGCGGTATTCGAACGAATCGACGGCATCGAGGCGGCTGTGCATTACGGCGATGCCGCGTCCGAATACGCTTCCGTTCGAGAGGCCGCGGGTCTGGTCGATCGGAGCAACCGGGGCCACCTGCTGGTTACCGGCTCGGACCGTGCGCGGTTTTTGCACGGGATGCTGAGCAATACGGTCGAGGGGCTGGAAACCGGGGCGGGCAACTATGCGACGATGACCACGCCACGGGGACAGACGCTGACGGATGTATGGGTTTATCACCGCGCGGAAGCGTTCCTGCTTGAGACGGAGCCGGGATTGCAGGAAAAACTGATGGCGTCCCTGGACAAATACCTGATCGCGGACGACGTCGATATCAAGGATGTAACCGGGGCGCAGGCCACATTGGGTGTACACGGACCGGGCTCCCGCGCGCTGATCGCGCGTGTGCTGGGCGAGGTGCCCGTCGATCTCGCGGATTGCCACACCGTTTTCCGGACCCTGGGACGCGCGGATGTGTCCGTGACCGCGCGCGGCTATACCGGAGAACCCGGCTACGATCTCCGGATAGCGGCTGCCCTGGCCCGGCGCCTCTGGAGTGCGTTGACTTCCGCGGGCGCGCGGCCCGTGGGCGCCCGGGTTCTGGAAGCATTGCGTATAGAAGCCGGCATTCCACGCTACGGAGTGGACGTGGACGAGCGGGTCGTGCCCCTGGAAGCGGGCCTCTATCACGCGGTCGATTTCGCGAAAGGATGTTTTATCGGACAGGAAACGATCGCCAAAATGCACAATCTGGGCAAGCCCAGGCGGTATCTGGTTGGTCTCCGTCTGGACACGGAAACCGTTCCGCCCGCTGAAACGCCGCTTCGAGACGGCGAAAGACAGATCGGGTGGATAACAAGCGGCCTGCACTCCCCGGCCCTGCGGCGGGTGGTTTCGCTGGCCTCCGTCCGCCGGGGTTTCGAACAGCCCGGCCGGATGCTGTCCGTAGACGGCGGAGGCCGCGCCGAGGTCGTCGAACTGCCGTTTCTTCGGCGATAGACGGGTCGACCCGGCAACGACGCATCATTCTACGATAACGGCGAAAATCGGCGATGTCAAGGGCTTTTTGTCTCAGGAGCACGCGGTTGCAGGGGAGGTCTCCCGGGTCCTGAATCGAGAGGGTTGTTGACTCTGCACATTTGTTCATTTATATTGATAAACAACGAAGTGTCGGGCGTTGGATGTCCCTTACGTCGCCGGCCGGGTCACACGGGGCCGGCAAGGGTTCCGACATCGTCTGGAGGTGGCTGAAACAGGCAATGGGAAACGACGTGTTGCGCCTGAGAAACATGAGGTTTTTCGCCTACCACGGGCTGTTTCCCGAGGAGGCGAAACTGGGGCAGTGGTTCGAAGTGGACGTGGAGATCTTTTCGGACTTCCGGGGCTATGCCCGCGGCGGCGACTCCGGCGCCGTCGACTATTCACGGGTTTACGAAACGACGAAAGCGGTCGTCACCGAAGAACGATTCGGTCTGGTGGAAGCGCTCGCAGACCGGATCGCGGAGGTGCTGCAGTCGAGCCACCGACTTGAGCGACTGCGCGTACGGGTGCGCAAACCCAATCCGCCCATCCAGGCGATGTTCGACGGCGTCGAGGCCGAAGTGGAGCGAGGATGACCCATGGCGCTCTCCTACATCGGGATGGGTGCGAACCAGAACGACCGGGCGGCTGCGTTGCGCCGGGCCGCGGCCGCGCTCCACGAACACGACGGACTCGACGTTAAGCATGCCTCGCCGGTCTATGAAACCGCGCCGATCGGGGTCACCGGGCAGCCGATGTATCTGAATGCGGTGCTCGCGGTGGAAACGGATCTCGAACCGCGTGCGCTGCTGGCGTGTCTGTTGGCTGTCGAAAGGAGGTTCGGGAGAGTCCGGAAACACAGATGGGGCCCCCGCTCCCTCGATCTGGACATCCTCCTGTACGGGAATGAGATAATCCGTGTTCAGGGGCTTCAAATCCCCCATCCCAGGTTGCACGAGCGGGCATTTGTGCTGATTCCGCTGCGCGAACTGGCGCCGCGCGGCCGCCATCCCTTGTTCAACAGGACCTTTTCGGAATTGGCCGAATCGATCGTTCCGACGCAGGAAGTGAGAAAGCTTGACGGGGTTTCGCTGCTGTCGGTTTGCACGTAAAGGCGTCATTTGTGGCGGTACGATATCTCGCAATCGAAGGGCCTCCCTGCGTGGGCAAGACGGATCTCGCCCGGCTCCTCGGAAGATCGATGAGCGCGCGCCTGGTCCTTGAAGAGGCTGAAGAAAATCCGTTTCTGCCCCTGTTTTACGAGAATCCGGAGCACTATGGGTTTCAGACGCAGGTCTTTTTTATGCTGCACAGGTACAGGCAGCAGCAGGACCTGCATCAGATGGACCTGTTCGAGTCCACGGTGGTCAGCAACTACCTGTTCGCGCGGAGCGGCATATACGCACACGTCTGCCTGAACGACGCTGAACTCTCGCTCTACGAACGCATGGCCGAAACGATCAGGGAAACGGCGCCGAAGCCCGATCTGGTCATATACCTCCACAATTCAACGGAGAGCCTCCTTCAACGAATTCGCCGGCAGACGCCGTCTTACGAGCGGCTGATGACCGAATCTTACCTGGAAAGGCTCGTTGAGGCGTACACCCATTTCTTCTTCCACTATAAAGAAACGCCGTTGCTCATCATCAATGTGTCGCAGGTCGACTTCGTACGGAATCCTGAGGGTCTGGAGGAACTGCTGCGGCAGGTGAAAGCGCCGCCTGCCGGCACCCGCTACTATCGTCCATCTCGCAATGAGGCCTGATCGCGGAATACCGTTATGGAATATGCAGATACAGTCAAGGGAGTCCGGGAGGCGCCCCAAGGGGAATTGCGTACCGCACCCGGTTTTCTGACCGGGATGAAACAGCGGGGGGAACCCATCGCCATGCTCACCTGCTACGATTTCCCCTCCGCCATCCTTCAGGACGCGTCGGACGTGGATGTCATCCTGGTGGGCGATTCGGTGGGGATAAATATCCTGGGGTACGAAAGTCCGCAGCAGGTCACGATGGCGGATATGCTTCACCATACCCGCGCGGTCAGGCGTGGCGTGCAGAAGGCAGTCCTGTTGGCCGATCTGCCGTACCGGTCCTACGAAACGGATTCCAATGCCGTCGAAAATGCCCGGCTGCTGGCGGATGCGGGGGCCGATATGGTAAAGCTCGAAGGCGCGGAGGAAGTGGCGGCAAGGATCGGAGCGATAACCGCCGATGGCATACCGGTCGTTGGCCACGTGGGCCATATGCCGCAGACGTGGAAGGGAAACCGGCATGTCTACGGAGACCGCGCCGATGAAGCGGCCCTGGTCCTCGCAGGCGCGCTCGCGCTGGAGGCTGCGGGTGCGGTCGCCGTGGTGCTCGAATGCGTCCCCGAACGGGTGGCCGGCGTTGTTTCGCGGGCGCTGGGCATTCCCACAATCGGGATCGGGTCGGGTCGACGGTGCGACGGTCAGGTGCTTGTGGCGCCGGACCTTTTGGGCCTCAATGACTTTTCGTTCCGGTATTCCAAGCGCTACGCGGAGTTGGGAACCACCATCTGCGACGCGTTTTCGGCCTACGTCAAGGATGTAAAGGCGAAGCGGTATCCGGCCGAAGAGCATCGATATCGAATCAGAAACGAAGAATTGAAGAAGTTCAAGGCCCTCGCCGGGGATTGAACGCAACGTCGATAGGTTGGGCGACACCACCGAGGGGCGGGGATCTCCCGCCCCTTGTTTCTTGTCTGGAGACAGGCGGCGCGCGCAGCATGGGAACGGTAAGGGTCATACGTACCGTGAGCGAGATGCACCGAATCGCCGAACGGATGCGCAGGGACGGATTCCGGATCGGGCTGGTTCCCACCATGGGATCTCTGCACGCGGGCCATTCGAGCCTGATGCGCATGGTGGGTCGGGTGGCCGACCGGACGGTCGTGAGTGTCTTCGTCAACCCCACGCAGTTCGGGCCCCAGGAGGATTTCGAGACGTATCCGCGCGATTTCGAGCGCGATCTGGACATGGTTCGCGTCCAGGGAGGCAACCTGATCTACGCGCCGTCCGCGGAAGAGATGTATCCGCATGGTTACGCGACCTACCTGGAGGTGGAGCGACTGGCGGACCATCTGTGCGGCGCTTTCCGTCCCGGTCACTTCAGGGGAGTGGCCACGGTGGTGACCAAGCTCTTCGCGGCCGTGAAGCCGCACGTGGCGGTTTTCGGACAGAAAGACGCCCAGCAGGCGGGTGTCGTCCTCCGGTTGACGAGAGACCTGAACCTCGACGTGGAAATCCTGATCGCGCCGACGGTGAGAGAGGCGGATGGGCTGGCGAAGAGTTCCCGCAACCGCAACCTTTCACCCCGGCATCGGCGTTGCGCCGCGGTAATCTACAGGGCCCTGCAGGAGGGAAGGGATCTGGTGCTGGCCGGCGAAAAACGCGCGTGTGTCGTCATCGAAGCCATGGATCGCCGCGTGCGCCGGAAACCGGGCGCGGAGGTCGATTACATCGCGGCGGTCGATGCCCGGGATTTCCGGCCGCTCGAAGCGATTGAGGGCCGGGTCCTTCTGGCGGCGGCCGTTCGTTTCGGCCAATCCCGGCTTATCGACAATGTCGTCGTGGAAACCAACGGGCGGGTGGTGCAGGAAATACGATAAGTGTAAGTTTTTGTTATATGTAAGGGGGGCTGGAAATCGCTTGACGATTGGCTTGTACTTGGTTATATTTTGTCATATTCTCATTCGTTCGTTGTGTCTGATTCAGTCGATCATCCTCATTCAATTCAAGGAGTGTACCCAATGGCACATTCACTACCCGATCTGCCGTACGGTTACGATGCTCTGGAGCCCCATATAGACGCCCGCACCATGGAGATTCACCATGGCAGGCACCATAACACCTATGTCACCAACCTGAACAACGCACTCGAGGGGCACGACGACCTGGCCGATCGGAGCGTGGAAGATCTGATCAGCAATCTGGATGGCGTTCCCGAGGCGATTCGCACGGCGGTTCGGAACAACGGTGGCGGCCATGCCAATCACAGCCTGTTCTGGACGATCATGTCGCCCGGCGGAGGCGGAGAACCCTCCGGAGATCTGGCCGACGCCATCAACGCCGCGTTCGGCAGCCTGGACGCTGCACGGGAAGCGTTCGTCCAGGCGGCAACAACCCGCTTCGGCAGTGGATGGGCCTGGGTGGTCGTGAAGGACGGCAAGCTGGAGATTCTCAGTACCCCGAATCAGGACAGCCCGCTGATGACGGGCGATGGCGCCCCAATCCTCGGACTGGACGTCTGGGAGCATGCGTATTATCTGAATTATCAGAACCGGCGCCCCGATTATATCGAAGCGTGGGGAAACGTGATTGACTGGGACGCGGTGTCGGCCCGGTTCGCGGAAGCAGCCGCCTGACCGCAACCACGGGGCGGCACAATGTTGACGGTTGTGCAGTCAGTGTGAATGTACGGCCGGTATTCCGGAATCACACGAAAGGATCATCACCATGGGGATCAATGTAGGCGATCGGGCGCCCGACTTCACGCTGAAGAGCAAACGCGGCGACCTGGAGGACATTGCATTGAGCAGTTTCAGGGGAAACAGAAACGTCGTGTTGCTTTTCTTTCCTCTGGCGTATACGTCGGTCTGCACCGACGAAATGTGTTCGGTGAGCGGAGGACTTGCCGAATACGACAATCTGAACGCGCAGGTGCTGGCCATCAGCGTGGACAGTCCCTTCGCTCAGGAGGCCTGGGCGGACCAGAACAACATTTCCATCCCGCTGCTGAGTGATTTCAATAAGGAAGTGAGCGCCGCCTACGGAGCCCAATATCAGGATCTTCTGGGTTTCATCGGTGTCGCAAAACGCGCGGCGTTCGTTGTCGATAAGGAAGGGATCGTCCGGTACGCGGAGGTCTCGGAGGACGCGACCGTACTGCCTGACTTCGACGCCGTAAAACGCTGTCTGTCCGCAATCGGATAAGCGGAAGTGATTCTAGTGTTCTGTCCCGGGAATGTCGAGGGAAAAATGGTAACGGTCACCGAAGCTGCTGCGGTAAAAATCAAGGACTTGCTCGAACGCGAAGGCGTTCCGGACGCGGGTCTCCGGATGAAGGTGGTCGGAGGCGGATGCTCCGGGCTGCAGTACCAATTGGGCTTCGAAGATGGCCCCGGCGAAGACGACGACACCATAGAGTGCAAGGGCGTCAGGGTGTTTGTGGACATGAAAAGCGCACTCTATCTCGCCGGGTCCGAACTGGACTATGACGATGGGTTGATGGGGGCCGGCTTCAGGGTACTTAATCCCAATGCCACGAATCAGTGCGGCTGCGGGGAATCGTTTGGTGTTTGACGAAATGAACCGGTTCGGCCTGCTTTGGCGGCCGGTTGATTTCCGGATTATCAGCCCGATGAAAAAGTCCATCCGGGCTGCGTCCGGTCCTTCTGACCGAATGACGGCGTTGCCTGCCTGCGCCAAGCGAAGCGCGGCAGGCAGGCGCTCCCTCCCCGAATCCGCGGATTCGCGTCGGTCGCGCGCCTTGTCTTCGGCCACAATGACTCGGCCTCGCCTGCAGAGCGACTTTCTCATCGGACTGTCAGGGGAGGGAGGGGTCCGGTTCGGATGCCTCCCTTTGTTATCCGTTCGATCTGATGAACCGGAGTCTTATGTTGTTTTTGCTGCACATTGCATGCCTGCTGCCTGAGGGGCGGCGGCGGCAATTGGCTCTGTTCGGGAATTCCGGAGAACCGGCGTCGCATTGTTGCACGGAGCGAGAGCGACAATTCACGGCGGGGCCAACTGTGCGTAAATCGATTGACCTGGACCTCAATTATTACGAAGACGGGAGGCTTCAATGGCGCTGGATGCAACCTCAGTCAGTCTTGCCATTGCATGCGCGATTCTCCTCTTCGTTGCCGGATGGTTCTTGTGCGCGAGGCTCAAGGCCCGCAAGATTCAGGAAATTGAACACCACACCGAGCGTCGCATTTCAAAATTGGTCGAGAAGGCAGGCCGGGAGCGCAGAGCCACATTTCTCGAAGAGAAGAACAGATGGTACGACGCCAAGAACACGTTCGAGCACGAACTGGATACAAAAAGGCGCGAACTGGAACGCCGGGATGAGGACCTCAACGAAAGAGAGAACGGAATACTGGAGCAGCGTGAGAACCTCAAACAGCGAACCAGGGAGCTGAATCGCCGGGAGCGCGACGTTCGGCAGCGCGCGGTACGACTGGATCAGAATCAGCAGGAGATCGAACAGGTGCTGACCGAACAGCGCGGCCTGCTGGAACGTATATCCGGCATGAATATCGACCGCGCCCGCGAGATGCTGCTGGAAAATATCGAGACCGATCTCCAGCATACGGCAACCGCCATGGGTATGGAGATCATCGATCAGGCCAGGGAGCGGTCCGAACGGGAATCGAAAAAGATCATTGCGCAGGCGATCGAACGCTGTTCCACCGATCAGACCGTGCAATCGTCGATTTCGGTCGTGGCGCTGCCCGACGACGATATCAAGGGGCGAATCGTCGGCAAGGAGGGGCGGAATATTATTTCGTTCGAGGCCGCCACCGGCGTGAAGGTGATCGTTAACGATACGCCGGAAGCCGTGGTTCTCTCCAGCTTCGATCCGGTAAAGCGGGACGTGGCCAGGCTGGCGATGGAACAACTGGTGAAGGAGGGGCGAATCAACCCGAGCCGGGTGGAAGAGGTCGTGGCCGAATGCGAGAGCCGTATCGAGACCCTGATCGAAAAGGAGGGGCGTCGCGCGGTCAAGGAAGTCGGCATCGACGACATGCACTCCGAACTGGTAACGATGCTGGGGCGCCTCAAATACCGGACCAGTTACGGACAGAGCGTATTGGGGCATTCCAAGGAAGTCGCCTTCCTGTCGGGCGCGATGGCGGCGGAGCTCCGGATGGACGAGATGCTGGCGCGACGTGCCGGGCTCTTGCACGACATTGGCAAGGCGGTCGATCAGGAACAGGAAGGAACGCATACCGACATCGGTGTCGCGATGGTGCGCCGGCACGGCGAAGGGCCGGAGGTTGGGAACGCCATTCTCTACCATCACGGAGACGCCGAAGCCAGTTCTCCGATTTCCTTCCTGGTTAAGGCGGCCGACGCCATATCATCGTCCCGCCCCGGCGCCCGGCGTGACGATGCGGAAGGGTATATTCGCAGAGTGCGGGATCTGGAGGATATCGCGCGGGGTTTCCATGGCGTTCGCGACGCGTATGCCATCAATGCGGGACGGGAAATCCGTGTGATGGTAAATGCCGGCCGGGTGGACGACGAGCACGCCAAGGGGCTTTCTTTCGAAATCGCACAGCGCATCCGGGAGGGAATGACCTATCCCGGGGAGATTCAGGTTACGATTATCAGGCAGACGGTCGCCACGCAGTGGGCGGGCCGTTCAAACAAGCGGCGCAAGGGCAGGTCCCGGAACAGGAGAGGAGAACGCCGTTATGAAAAAGGTCGGTCACGAAATGACGCTGACCGAAAAAATGTATCTTCCGGCAATCACAAAGGGTCTGTCGCTGACCTTCAGGCATCTGCTCGGCAAAAAGATCACGATGCAGTATCCGGAGGAAACCTGGACAAAGCCCGGCGGATACCGGGGGCTGCACAAGCTAACGAAGGACGATAAAGGCCGCCCCAAATGTGTCGCGTGCTACATGTGCGCCACGGCGTGTCCTGCCGATTGCATCGCCATCGAGGCCGAAGAAGCGCCCTGGGAGGACCGGGAGAAACATCCCAGACGATTTGACATCGATATGTTGCGTTGTATTTTCTGCGGCATGTGCGTTGAAGCCTGTCCTGAAGACGCGATCGTCATGACCGAGCGAACCGAACTGGCGGCGGAAACCCGGGCCGAGCTGATTTATACCAAGGAACGACTGCTTGCCGTGGAAGACAGGGTAACGCTCACGCCGCCTCGAAGGCCGCTGGAAAGTACCCCATGAGCCGGCGGGTGGTTGGGCTCCATGGCAGAGATTTATAGTGAAATTGCCCTCGATCACTTCAGGAATCCTCGCAATGCCGGAACCATGCGCGATGCGGACGGCTTCGGCTCCGTGGAAAATCCGGCATCCGGCGCAGTCGTTTCGCTTCAACTGAAAGTTGTCGATGAACGTGTCGTCCGGGCGATGTTTCAGGCCCAGGGCTGCACGGCCACCATCGCCGCAGCTTCCATATTAACGGAGATGGTGGCGGGCCTGCCGGTTGCGGCGGCGGCGGCGGTTACGCGGGCGGATGTCGAGGCCGGACTGGGCGGTCTGCCGCCTACAAGAAGACATGCCGCGGCGCTGGCCAGAGATGCGGTCAGGGCGGCGCTGGCGGATTTCAGGGTCCGGGTGAAGGCCTGCCGGCCCTGATTCTGATGTACGAAAAAGGACAGGGCGCGTCCGTTCCCTGTCCTTTTGGGCTTGTTTGGCAGCCACGGCGGTGGATATGGTCATCGAAAAGCGGCAGTTGACGGCTCAGATCAAGCGGAAGGCCCGCAGAATGGGGTTCGGCCCCGTTGGGGTCGCGCCCGCCGGCCCGCCGGAGCACTGGAACTTTTTTCTTGACTGGCTGACGCGTGGGTATGGCGGCCAGATGGCCTATCTCGGTCGGAATCTCGACCGCAGGTCGCATCCCGGGCAAGTGCTTCCGGGCGCCAGGAGCCTCCTCTGTGTGGGGATGAATTACGATCAGGAACCAGGCGCTCATCCCGTGAACGGGCGGCCGAGGGGAAAGATTTCCAGGTATGCCAGGGGCGACGACTATCACGACCTGATGACCGCCCGTCTGAAGCGCCTCCTGGAATGGATTCAGGTGCGGGAACCCGGGGCGAAGGGAAGGGTCTACGTGGACACCGGACCGGTGCTGGAGCGCGATTTCGCCGCCCGGGCCGGCATGGGTTGGTTCGGAAAGCACACCAATCTCATCCACAAGCGCAGCGGATCGTGGTTCTTCCTGGGTGAAATCCTGCTGACCGTCCCTCTGGTCTACGATCGTCCCGTCGCCGACCATTGCGGGACCTGCACGCTGTGTATGGATGCCTGCCCCACCGATGCGATTCCACAGCCCTACGTGCTGGATTCCAACCGATGCATCTCGTATCTGACGATTGAGCTGAAGGGCTCCATACCAAGGGATTATCGGAAGAACATGGGAGACTGGATCTATGGATGCGACATATGCCAGGAAGTCTGTCCGTGGAACCGGAAACATTCCGATCCGTCGACGGAGCCGGCACTGAAAGCCCGGGAAGGCCTTGATGCGCCCGATCTCTCCGAATTGCTTTCCATGGACCAGGCGGCGTTCAGCCGGCGGTTCCGCGGAAGCCCCATCAAACGCGCCAAACGACGCGGGCTGTTGCGGAACGCCGCCGTGGCCCTGGGCAACCGGGGAACAGCGGACGATATTCCCGCGCTGTCGGGAGCGCTTTCCGACCATGAACCCCTTGTACGGGGACATGCGGCCTGGGCATTGGGCCGCATCGGCGGTCCGGAAGCCCGCCTCGCGCTTTCGGCGGCCGGCGGCTCCGAGACGGACGAGGCCGTCCGGGAGGAAATCGCACAGGCGATAAACGAGATCGACCGGAACGTCGAAGAACGGGGACACCGCTGCCGGAAGCCGGAGGTCCCCGCCAAACCGAAGACGGGCCATCATCACGGAGTGCCGCATGCAGCTTCTTGACATCGAACGGCAGCCGGACATATCCACGGCGGAAAATCTGAACCCGCGCGCTTCCGCGGCTGCGCGAAGGGTCTATATCGAGACCTATGGCTGCCAGATGAACGTGTCCGACACGGAGCTGATGATGGGCGTTCTGAGGAAGGCGGGTTTCCGCACGGCGATCGGCGTTGAAGATGCGGACGTGGTGCTGTTGAACACCTGCGCCATCCGAGAGCGCGCTGAAGAGCGGGTGGTGGGCCGACTCTCCCAGTTGAGCCATGCGAAACGGTCGCGCCCGGACCTCGTGCTCGGCGTGAGCGGATGCATGGCCAAGCACCTTGCGGAGCAACTCCTCGACGAGTTGCCGTACGTGGACCTCGTGGTCGGGCCCGATTCCTATCGCCGCCTGCCCGAACTGATCGGTGAAGCGTCTGGTAATCCCGCGCTGGACGTGCGGTTCGACCGCCGCGAGGACTATCTGGAACTCGACCCCGTACGCCAGGCGGGTACCAACGCCTGGATCACGATTATGCGGGGATGCGACAAGTTCTGTACGTTCTGCATTGTGCCCTATGTCCGCGGCAGGGAGCGGAGCGTGCCTGCGGCCGACGTGCTGCGCCAGGTCCGGATGGCCGCGTCGGAGGGGTTCCGGGAAGTGACCCTTCTGGGACAGACCGTGAACTCCTATCACGATGGAGAGACCGATTTTGCCGACCTTCTGAAGCTGGCGGCCGGAGTGGAGGGAATACGGCGGATTCGCTTTACGTCGCCCCATCCCAGTGACTTTTCACGGAAACTGATCGACACCATGGCAGATGAGAAAAAAATCTGCCGGTTCATCCATCTTCCGGTACAGTCCGGTTCCGACAGGGTTTTGAAGGCGATGAAGCGGACCTATTCCCCGGAAGGGTACCTGGACCTTGTCGCACGCCTGCGGTCGGCCCTGCCAGGGCTCTGCCTGTCCACGGATATCATCGTGGGATTCCCGGGTGAGGCGGATTCGGATTTCGAATCGACCCTGGCGCTGATGCGGCATGTACGGTACGATTCGGCCTTTATGTTCAAATATTCACCCAGGAAGGGTACGGTAGCCTACCGGGATATTCCCGATACGGTCCCGGAGACCGAAAAGGCGCGGAGGCTGGAGGCCGTGATTGCCCTGCAGACAAGGATCTCCGGCCAGATCAACAGAAGTTACGTCGGAAAGCTGCAGGAGGTGCTCGTCGAGGGGGATGCGAGGCGGGGCGAGGGACAGGCGGCGGGAAAATCAGACGGATTCAAAACGGTGGTGTTTCCGAGAAACGGAATCGGGACGAATACATTCGTGAACGTCAGAATTACCGACGCAACCTCGCGCACGTTGATCGGTCATCCCGAAAACTGAGTTGTCGTGCGGAGCCTGGCAATCGACGCCGCGCCGCGACGCCTATATGATCCTGCAAATCGAAAACCAGAACCCGAGAAGAAACCGGCGGTTGCCGGACTGGTTCCGCGTACCCGCGCCCGGCAATGCCGGGTACCGGGAATTGAAACGCCTGATGCGGGAACTGGACCTGCACACCGTTTGCGAGAGTGCGCGGTGTCCGAATATCGGCGAATGCTGGAGGGCCGGTACGGCCACATTCATGATCCTGGGAGATATCTGTACCCGAAGTTGCGGGTTCTGCGCGGTAAAGACGGGGCGGCCGGAGGGCCTCGACCTGGAAGAACCCGGCCGGGTCGCCGAAGCCGTGCGGCGGCTGGGCCTGAGACATGCCGTCGTGACTTCCGTGAACCGTGACGAATTGCCGGACGGAGGCGCGTCGATATTTGCAGCCACCATCCGGGCGATCCGTCGGTTGCGGTCCGAAACACGGGTGGAAGTCCTGATTCCGGACTTTCAGGGAAACTGGCCGGCTCTGGAGACGGTGATGTCCGCCGGTCCCGACATTCTGAACCACAACGTGGAAACCCCGCCCAGATTGTACCGCCTGATGCGCCCTCAGGCGAATTACGCCCGGTCTCTCGAACTGCTCAGGCGCGCCCGAAGGGCCGACCCCCGTATTGCAACGAAGTCAGGGATCATGGTCGGCGCCGGCGAGAGCCTCGAAGAGGTGTATCAGACCATCGACGACATTGCCGAACAGGGAACGGATATACTTACGGTGGGTCAATATCTGCAGCCTTCGCCGACCCATGTTTCCATCGCCAGATTCTACCGTCCGGACGAATTCCGGAAGATCCGGACTTTTGCGGAGATGCGAGGTTTTCGCCACGTGGAGTCGGGGCCGCTGGTACGGAGTTCCTACCACGCCGCAAGCCACGTTTCTGCAGGGTGAGTGCGTGTTCAAGTTGAATCGACGGCGTCCGAAAGACCGGTGTCGAACCGGTCGGTCCGCCCCCGGCGGCTCAGGCCGCGGCCAGCGGTTCTTTCACGTGGCTTCGATGCAGGAAGTCCCGCCCGGGAAGGGCAAACTGGTGACGATGATGGGACGTGAGATCGGGCTGTTCAACGTGGGCGGCAGAATCGAGGCGATCGACAACGTCTGTCCTCACAACCAGCGACCCATCGGCACCGACGGGATCAGCGGCGGGATGGTGACCTGTTTCTGGCACAACCTCACGTTCGATCTCGAGTCCGGCGCCTGTACCGAGGCGCCGCATTTCAAGGTCAGGAAATATCCCGTACGTATCCGGGAGGATGAGATTTTCGTCTCTCCAGACGCCGGAGTCTGACGGGTTGCCGGGCGCTTTGGAGTTGACTTGAATGGCGGCGTTCAATACATTGCCTGTTTCGGCTCCGGGCGGGAAGCCGCCCGGCCGCAATTGATTCCCGGTGTGCCGGGCGGGACACCGGATTTGAATCGTTACAGACAATCTCGGAGACCTGGGAAATGGGATCTAAAGATCGGCTTTGGATAGGCGTCCTGCTGTTTGCGGGCGTTTCGTTCTGGTGTGCGGATGGGCATTGCGGCGAAGCGACGGGCGTGGACCTGCCTCTGATCGGCGAAGGCGATCTGGCGTTTTTCACGGACACCGCCGGCTTCCAGGCGTCGGCTGGATATACCCGCCAGGAGATTTACGTTCTTCTCGATGCGAGTCAGTTGAAATTCAGGCGGAAGAGAAAACGATACGAAGCCGAAATGGAATTGTCCGTTTCCCTGACCGACTCCGCGGGCGCCGTCGTCAACGAAGAGACCTGGAAACGCAAGGTGTGGGTCGAAAGCGCCGACGATGTCGAAGGCGCCGGATTGCCCTTTCGGGATATGATCGGATTCGACCTGAGGCCCGGCGCCTACCGGATGACCCTTTCGATTCGAGACCTCAAGGAAAAAAAGAAAGCGGTGGCGGAAGGAGCGTTGCAGGTTCGGAACTTTGAAAGGCAAACCTTGAAATCCAGCGATCTTCTGTTCGCAACGGGGCTTTCAAAAGCCGAGACCGACAGCCGGTTTTCGAGATACGGCTGGCTGGTGACCCCCAACGTCACGCGGACCTATCCCGCCGGCGGAGACATCGAAGTCTATTACGAGATCTATCACCTTTCGCCTCCGGTTGAGGGAGCGGACAATACGTTTCTGCTGGGTTACAGCGTGCTGGATACGGCCGGCGCCGTGCTTGCGAAGTTTGCCGACCAGCGGTTGATGAAACCGGGGACCAGCGCCGTTAAAACAGAGATCTTCAACACCGGCGATCTGCCTCCGGGCACCTACTATCTTCAAGTCGAGGCGCTGGACCGGAGCAACCGCGCGGTACACAGGGTGAAGCGGATGGTTTCGCTGGCCCGGCAGCGGGAAGTCGTCGAATTGACCAAGGAGGAACGGGACAACATTCGATTTTACAGAGATATCCGATATATCGCCAGGGGTTCGCAGCTAAAGGAATACAGGAAACTGAAGAACCGACAGGACCAGATGGTGTTCCTGAAGGGGTTCTGGAAGGAACTTGATCCTACGCCGGCCACCGACGAGAACGAACGCCTGATTCAGCACATTCAGCGAATGCGGTTTGCCGAGAACAACTACGCCGCCAGCCGGGGAAAGCGGGGGTCGGATACGGACAAGGGCCGGGTCTACATCAAGTTCGGCGAGCCGAGCGACATACAATACAATCTGGCGGCATCCAACGAGAAGCCGTTTGAAGTCTGGACGTACGAAAACCAGCGGGGTGTCCGGTTCATTTTCATGGACCGGCGCGGCGCAGGTGTTTTCGAACTCGTGCACTCCACCCATCCTGCGGAAACGTATAATCCGAACTGGCGGCTTATCGAGTAGTGCGCCGTCCGTGGCCGGGAGCCCGGGGGCGCGTGCGGTTCCGGGTTCACGGCAGTTGTTGCATTCGGCACGGAACCATCCAAGGAACTCGCCGTGGATCCGAGATTTCTCCTGGAAGAAGGCGTGGGGATCTTTACCGGCAATGAGCTCATTGTCAAGGGCGGTCTGGAACACCGCATGGGTATGCTTACGGGCTACCCGGGCTCTCCGGTCGCCGAGGTCTTCGATGCCGCGGAACGCATCCGCGAACTGCTGGTGGAGCAGGGGGTTGTGGTGCAGATCGCCAACAACGAAGCGCTCAGTGCCGCACGGCTCAACGGCTCCCAGATGGCGCCCGTGCGCGCGATGGCGGTAATGAAGAGCGTGGGCGCCCACGTGGCGTCCGACGGGCTTGCTCTCGGCAATATGGCGGGTACGGCGCCCGGAGGCGCGGCGGTGGCGGTGTTCGGCGACGATACCTGGTCCGAAGGCACCCAGGTGCCGGCCGATTCCCGGTTTATTGCCAAGCATCTTTATATGCCCATTCTGGAGCCCAGTACGTTTCAGGAAATCAAGGACTGGATCGGGGCCGCGTTCGACCTGTCGGAAAAGACACGCCTTTACGTGGCCTATCTTGTTACCTCCAACCAGGCCGATGGAGGAGGCACGGTCGAGGTGGCTGCCAATCGGTTCCCCGATCTGACGGCGAACACGCCCTTAACCATCGACAGCGGGTCGATTCCGCTGGACGACCGGGTGATCATCCCGCCAAGCACGGCCGTCAAAGAGGAGGATGTCCTTCATCGACGGATGCCGGAGTTTCTCGAATGCGCCCGTGAATACAATCTGAATCGCATTCTGTATCCGCCTGAATCGGGGAAAAAGCGATTGGGATTCATCAGTTCCAGCCTCGCCTATTGCTATCTTGAGCATGTGATGAATATGCTGGGGCTGGAAGGCAGCATTCCGATTCTGAAATACGGGCTGACGTATCCCGTGGATCCGGAGATACTGAAGGACTTCGTTGCGTTCGTCGATGACATATACGTGGTGGAAGAGAAACGCGGATTTCTGGAGGGACAGGTCACCGCCGCGCTGCAGAGACTGCATCAGGATGGTATGATCGGCCCGTTCAGGGTCTGGGGGAAGCGCTTTCCCGGAGGGCAACCGGGCATTCCGGACAGCAAGGGGATGAATCCCTCCATCCTGCTCAAGGCGCTCTCGCCCGTGCTGCTGCAGCTGGACGATCCCACGGTCCCCGTCGACCGGGACCGGATTGCGCGGGAAGTGGACCTTGTAAACGAGACGGCCGACTATCAGGTTCAGGCGGCGGTTCGCACGCCATCCTTCTGTCCCGGTTGCCCGCATCGGGACTCCGCCAGTGTATTGAATCGGGTCATCGACGATTTCAGCAACGCGGATTATATGAGGAAACACCACCAGAAAGATCCCGCCGACCTGGTGTTTCATGGCGACATCGGTTGCTATTCCCTGCTGAAATACAAGCCTTTCGACCGGCTGATGCACAATTTGTCCGGTATGGGTCTGGGTGGCGGCACGGGCGCCGGGATCGATCCCTATATTGATAACAAGCAGCTTGTCTTTATGGGAGACTCGACTTTCTTCCATAGCGGCATGGCGGCGATTTCCGATTCCATCAAACATGGCCAGGACATTACCTACGTCATTCTGGACAACAAGACGACGGCGATGACGGGGCACCAGCCGACCCCCGGCGTCGACGTGGACATTCTCGGCAAACCGACGTTCGCACAAGATATCGAACAGGTTGTGCGGGGTATGGCGGGCGACGGAGAAAGCGTGTTTATCGCGCGGATGAATCCGGCGGAGCGGACGTCCTACCGGCAGACCCTTGAGCGCGCGTTGTTGAAAGACGGCGTGAAGATCATCATTGCGGACAAGGAGTGCGGAATCACGTTCCACCGCAGGCAGCGAGCCCTGCAGAACGATATCGTTCAGGACAGGGGATTCCTGCCCGAGGAGCGTCACATCAACATTACGCCGGAGGTCTGCGAATATTGCCTGGAATGCACGCGGGCAACCGGTTGCAGCGGATTGACGGTGGAGCAGACGCTCCACGGTCCGAAAATTGCCACGGATCTGTCACTGTGTGTCGCGGACGGCGCATGCACACGGGTGACCGTTTCGAACGGCGACGGCACCTGCCCGTCGTTCGAGGAGGTTATCGTAAAGCGTTCCCGGGCCACGCGGCGACGGACGGAAGCCATCGACCTTTCGAATCTGCCGGCGCCCGACGTCAAGGCGTTTGACGCCACATGGTACGCGTACATCGCCGGGGTGGGCGGCATGGGCATCAATACCATCGCCGCGATTCTCTCCGTGGCCGGCGCCCGGCAGGGGTATACCGTCCGGTTTACCAACAAGAAGGGATTGGCGATCCGAAACGGGGCCGTCTATTCCCACGTGAGCTTCGCGAAGGGCGACCGTGTGATTTCCCAGATCACCCCCTACGGTCATGCCGATTTGCTTCTGGGCCTGGATATCCTGGAGGCGGTGCGTGGTCTCGAGTCCATGGGTAACGGACGTGTGGCCAGCCCGATACATACAACCGCGGTGGTGGAGACGGGCAAGCGGGACACGGTACTTACGCTTACCGGCCAGGACGAATTCGATACCGCCCGTCTGGAGGAGGTACTGAAGCGCCACACCAGATCCGAGGCGTATTTCGGGATGGACCTCGGGGAGATATCGGAGCGTTTCCTGGGCAACAAGATTTATGCGAACAGCATCCTTCTCGGGGTTGCGTATCAGCGGGGCGTGTTGCCGCTGGATCTGGAGAACATAAGATGGTCGATGCAGCGCAACATTAAACGCAGCGACCTCGAGTCCAATTTCAGAGCTTTTGATCTGGGCCGCAAGATCGCCATCGAACCGGAGGTCGTCGCGCAGGAGAAACCTTCGCTTTCCTCCAACGAGCTGATTGAAGACAAGGCTGGCATTCTTGAACGTGGAAGGGGCAGGAAAGCGAGCGCGGTGTACCTCGATCTGACCGCCGAGGTTGCGCCGCTGGACCTTGCCGACGAGGATCGTCTGCAGTTTGCCCTGGGTGTGTACGATCTGATGCAGTGGGACGGCGCGGACTACGCCAGGTCTTACGTGAGGCGGGTGCGAAAGGTGTACGAAAAAGACCGCCCCGAAGAGGGATACGAAGCGACCCGCGCGGTCATCAGGTATCTGCCCCGCGTGATGGCGTACAAGGATGAGGTGTACGTCGCGCATCTGCTGACAAGCGAAGAAAAATACAGGCGCGACCGTGAGCGATTCAACGTGAGCGCCGAACGCGGAGACCGGATTTCCTACCGTCACTTCAACCGGGGCAATTTCAACATTCTCGGGTTCAACCTGTATCTCAAGCTGACCACCCGGGACTGGATGCTGAAGCTGATGAAACGAATGAAATTCCTGCGGAAGTTGATGCCGTCGTGGCATCGGGAGGAGAAGGCGTACCGCGACTGGTACGTCGATTTTGTCGACCGGTTCGAATTCGATCATGAGGAACGGTACGGGGACTACGTGCGGGTGTTCCGCATGCCGGAGGAAGTGCGCGGTTATCGCGAGGTGATCCGCCCCAGGATCAAGGCGGCGTATCAGGCGGCCGCAGCGATGATGGACGGCAACGGACGCCCCCGGTCGGCCGAACCCTATCTTTCCATCGAGCCCGTTGTTGAACGGGTCTGATGCGGAAGACGGCGGCGGCCCTGCAGTTTCGCGGATCCGTCCTGTTCTGTCCGGGGAAGGAGATATGTTAAAGGTCGGGGTTGCCGGTTTGAGGCGTGGCCGAAGCCTTGCAAATACGTTTCAGAACCATCCGGAAGCGCGACTTGCGGCGGTCTGCGATCCAGTAGCGGAGTGGCGGGAGCGGGCTGCAGACGTCTTTCGCGTCGGATCGGCGTACGCGGATTTCGACGCGTTTCTGGCGGCGGACCTGGATGTCGTCGTTGTGGCGACGCCGGCGCCCATGCACGCGAACCATTCCATTCGGGCGATGGAATCGGGCGCCCACGTCCTGAGCGAGGTTCCAGCCGCCTGGTCGCTGGACGAATCCGACGCGCTGGCCGACGCCGTTCGCCGCACCGGGCGGATCTACATGATGGCAGAGAATATGAACTTCTACCATTATGTTCAGGACTGGAAGACGAAGATTCAATCGGGTGCAATCGGGCGAGTCTTCTATGCCGAAGCGGAGTATATACACGATTGCCGGAAACTGATGCAGGGTCCTGGGGGAGAACTGACGTGGCGGGCGTCGATGCCGCCGATTCATTACTGTACCCACAGCCTCGGTCCGGTTCTGGATATCCTGGACGACCGATGTGTTTCCGCGGTGGGCATGTCGACGGGCACGCATACCGAGCCCGAGATCGGCTCGATTGACATGCAGGTGGGGTTGTTCCGGACCGAGAAGGGAAACGTCATCAAGATCCTGTGCGGGTTTACGGTGACCAGGGAGCCCGGGATGCACTGGCAGATCTTCTACGGTACCGAGGGTACCCTGGAAAACAGAAGGGCGCCGTGGGAAGACGCCAAGATTTTCCGTACGGGTGAGGGGCCAATGGAGAAAATTCAGGCACTGGACTCCGATCCCGATGCGCCCGTGGAGGCCAGGGCCGGTGGGCACGGGACCTCGGAATACTTCATGGTGGACCGGTTCGTGCGGGCCGTTTACGGCCGGGGGCCCGTACCGATAGACGTCTACCGGTCGCTGGATTTTTCGGTCCCGGGACTGTGCGCGCATCTGTCGGCGCAACAGGGTAGCGCGCCGGTCGACGTTCCGGATTACAGGGTCCATTGAGTCCCGTCGTTCCGGTCCGTGCCGGGCGACGACCCGGCTGCGCATCTGATCCGGATCCTCGTCTGAAATCTTGAATCGGCCGACCCAATTGGGTATATTCGCCGGGCAATCAGGCGAAATTTACATGGCGGCTCCGGTCGGAACCACCGGGATTCGACCGCATTCTACGCTGTTTTCAATTTCCAAGGAGGGCGTGTTTTGGCTGCAAATGAGTGGACGACGGTCAATGCTTCGGGAAATCTGCGCGTGGTGGTTACCAAGGAACTTCCTGGCGACCGCTGGCTGAATATTCTGGAACGGGCGGGATGTCGGGTTGAATACAATACCTCCACCCGGATCCTGCAGGTGGATGAAATCGAAGCGGCAATCGGCGATCGTTGCGACGGTGTGATCGGACAGCTTACCGAAGATTGGGGGGAACCGCTCTTTTCGGCACTGAAAGCGGCCGGCGGCAAAGCCTACAGCAACTACGCGGTAGGCTATAACAACGTGGACGTGGATGCGGCCACGCAGAATGGAATTCCCGTTGGAAACACGCCGGGCGTATTGACGGAAACCACGGCCGAAATGGCGATCGCGCTTACCTTCTCGGCCGCGCGCCGCGTGGTGGAAGCCGATGAATACATGCGCGGCGGCAGGTACGAAGGATGGTTGCCCACCCTGTTCCTGGGGCAGTTGCTGAACCGCAAGACCGTCGGAGTGATTGGCGCCGGGCGGATCGGTGCGACCTATGCGCGAATGATGGTCGAAGGGTTCAAGATGAACTTCATCTATTACGATCCCTACCCGAATGAGCGCCTCGAAGATTACATACGCGACTACGGCGCGTTCCTTGAGGCTCACGGCGAAGAGCCAGTGAGCGTGACCCGGGCAGACACCGCGGAAGAGGTGTTGCGCGAGGCCGACGTGGTGAGCCTGCATCCGCTTCTGGATCCGACAACGCACCACCTGATGAACGAGGAACGCCTGAACCAGATGAAGTCCGATGCCATTCTGGTAAACGCGAGTCGCGGCCCCGTCATCGACGAAACCGCGCTCGTGGCGCACTGCAGAAAAAATCCGGACTTCAGGGTCGGGCTCGACGTCTTTGAAGACGAGCCGGAAATGAAGCCCGGATTGAATGAACTGAACAACGTGGTGATCGTTCCCCACATCGCGTCGGCAACGAGTTGGACCCGCGAAGGGATGGCGACGCTCGCCGCCAGCAATGTCGCGGGCGTTCTTCGGGGCTTTCCCGCGTGGGCGGACCAGGACGACATCCTGCCGTTTCTGGGCGACGGCGCGCCCAGCGCGTGTCCGAGTATCGTGAATGCGGAAGAACTCGGACTGCCGGTCGCGGGGTAATCGAACCCGTCCGGCTGCGGATGACCAGGACCAGAGCGGCGGGGTTCCACGCGCACAAGGCGTGAAATCCCGCCGTTCGGTTTTTCGTGGCACGGCGCCGTTCACTCCGTTATCTTCGCAATTGCGATTCCGTATTCACCGGCGACGGAGTAGAGAAGATAGGTATCGGCGTCCTCCCGGTAGATCCCCGGATCGCGAAGCTGCCGCACCCGCTCGGGGGACCATCCGCGTCGGGAGGGCTCGAGGGGAAGGTCGGCGCCTTCGTAGTCGGTTTCGGGTTCGAGGATGACCTCGGCCCCGGACGCCTGCCAATTCATCCAGTCCGGCGTAAGGCCGACCCGGGAGCGCAGGATCCGTTCGGGGCAGTCGTGTGCGTTTGAATAGAAGACCGAGAGCGTGTCGCCATCCAGTTTCAGGGCCGTGTGGCGCTGGTCTTCGGAGAACAATACCGGCCCCTCCTCGAAATCCGTGAGGCCGTCCGACGACCGATAGAAGATCCCCGGCATACCCAGCGCATACGTCGCACCGCGCCAACGGAAGACCCGGAAATAGGAATTGCCGAGGTTTTCCGGATATGCTGTGAAGTGAATCCCGTCAGCCGACAGCGCGATTTTGGACTGTTGGCCGTGGCCCGGCACCGGGCCGTGGTAGTACATCCTGAATTCGCGATTCCTGTCGTCCACGTGGACGTCCGGGGAGGCGAGGTGTCCGGTGGTGTAGGCGTCTTTCAGATCCAGCACCCCGGGTTCGTAGGTGGTCCACGGACCGGAGAGCCGGTCCGAAAAGGCAAGGCGGATATACTCGCCGCGATGGTGACCGAAATAGAGATAGTACCTGCCGAGGGGGTCCGGGAGCCATTCGGGAACCCGGACGAGGGATGGACCGTTGACGTTGTCGCCCATCCGGGCGTCCATATGCGGACGGATAATGGGGTTGTCCGGCAGTCTTTCGATGCGCATTGACGGGTCCTCCTTCAGGCCGGCTGCAGATTGACGCAGGCCGCGCCGCCACCGGCCGTACGGTCTTTCACCTGAGCTGGGGCCTGACGTTGGCGGAAAAGACGTTCAACAGACGCCTGTCGGTCGCACCGATGATGGACTGGACGGACAGGCACGAACGGTATTTCCTGAGGTTGTTCTCGCGGCGCATCCTGCTCTACTCCGAGATGATCAGCACCGATGCCGTCCTCCGGGGCCGACGCGAGCAGCTTCTGAAACACCATCGCCGCGAGCATCCGGTGGCGCTTCAGCTGGGAGGCTGCGATCCGGCGGCGCTGGCGCGCTGTGCGCGGATCGGACAGGACTTCGATTACGACGAGATCAATCTCAACGTGGGCTGCCCGAGCGACCGCGTGCGGGCAGGCCGGTTCGGCGCATGCCTCATGGCGGAGCCCGACCTGGTCGCCCGTTGCGTGGCGGCCATGCGCGAATCGGTTGAAGTCCCGGTCACCGTGAAGACGAGGATCGGAATCGACAACCGGGATTCGTATGCGAACCTCGCGCATTTCGTACGCACGGTTTCCGGCGCCGGATGCCGCGTGTTCGTCATCCACGCCAGAAAGGCGTGGCTGCATGGATTGAGTCCGAAGCAGAACCGCGAGATCCCGCCGCTGCGATACGACGTGGTATATCGTCTGAAACAGGACTTCCCGGACCTGGAGGTCGTCCTGAACGGAGGGATCACAACCCGCGAACAGGTACGGGAACACCTCGAAACCGTGGATGGCGTCATGATCGGTCGCGAGGCCTACCAGAATCCCTACTTTCTGGCGTCGATGGACCAGATGTTCTACGGCGATCCGCGCCCCGTGGCCGGGCGGGGGGAGATCCTGGATCGATTCTGTGAATACGTCGACGATCAGCTGCGCCTGGGGATGCCGCTGGTTGGCATGACGCGGCACATCCAGGGCCTCTTTCAGGGGTTGCCGGGCGCCCGCGCCTGGCGCCGGCACCTGAGCGAGAACGCGCACAGGCCCGGATCGGGCGTCGAGGTGATCCGGCAGGCCGCCACGTTCGTCCTCGGGCCGTCGTGATCCTCCAGGGGACTATAGAGGAACCCTTCACGCCCGGTTGCTCACGTCTGTGACGCCTGCCGGCAGGCTGCAAGCAGTTCGCTGTGGGATGTGGTGTATCCTATATTGACCTCCGTGTCGATGACGGCGGCCCGGGACAGGTCCAGGTTTTCAGACGTGTCCGCGACTTCGATGGCGGTGGTGCAGTCCCTGATGAGGATGATGTCGTATCCGCGGTCTTTCATGGCCCTCATGCCGTAGTCCCTGAAGGGGACGCACATGTTGGCGGCGAAGCCGGCGTAGAAAAGGTGCAGGATCCCCCGGTGTTTCAGAACTCGGTGCAACTGGGCGCCGGTGACGATTACGTCGTCGCCGTGGCGAGGTTCGGCTTCGGGAATGATGCGGCGGTTCTTTATGGTGTCTTCGAACACCTGATCGTGCGGATCCTTGGGCTGCGCCCACGCTTCGTAGTCGCCCGTTCTCGACCGGAATTCCGCGGGCGGCCAGTCGTCGGAGGCCGGCCCCGGTCGTCCGAAGACTTCGTCATCGCCCGCAAAGCGGGTCCACGCCTCATAGCGTTTGGCGCAGTCGGGGCTGGGCGCGTGGATCACCGCGGCGCCGACCGATCGGAAGGCCTCCGCAACCGGGACGATGCGTTCAAGGGTGATGTCTCTCCCGCGCCGCAGGTGCGTGCTCACGAAGTGGTCGCTCCACACGTCCACAAGCACCAGTGCGATCCGGTCCGCCGGATAGTCTCGCTGCAGGGTGCGGAGATGGAATTCGTCTTCGGTGACTTTAGCTCGCCGGGTGAGGTGATAGTACCGGACGTCCAGCCGGAGGTTCTTCATTGCGGACCTTTCGTTTCGGGGCGGTGATTTCGAACCGTCTTTCCTCACGTAATATGGCGAGGATTGAACACCGGTGTCAAGGATAACCCGTCGTTCATGGGGATTCGGCGGTACCGATCGGGCGTAACCCCGCGGCAGAGGTTTCCATTACGTCAACCCTAACGAGGAAGGCGGCTCTGGGGATGAAGAGAGAACACATCTGGGCGCATCATGAGTGGGACGCAACGATCAACTGGAAGTTGATGGAAGGCGGATATGCCGACCTGCAGAGCGTGAGGGCGGGGGAGGAAATCACGTTTCACATTTCGAACTCACGGTCGTACTACGAGATCTTCATCTTCCGGGAAGGCGCCAAAAGGGAACTGGTCAAGACTATAGAGGGGCTGCGGGGGGCGCTTCAGGAGGTACCGGAGCTGGGCTACCGGGATGGGTACGGGTGGGCGCCGGCGGCGTCCTTCGTCATTCCGGAAACCTGGAAGAGCGGAATCTATATTGCAACCTTCCCGACCGGACAGGGGCTGCGCGAGATTTTCTTCGTGGTACGCCCCAGGTCGCCGGAATCTCCAATGTTGCTGACGGTTGCGACCAATACCTACCAGGCCTACAACAATGTGGGCGGCAAGTGCTTTTACGACTATATATCCACCGACCGGCAGCACGCCAAATTGCTGAGTTTCGAACGCCCCCTTCAGATGGAGTGCCTGGGCAACTTCTACATCTGGGACCAGTTTTTCACCTCGTGGCTGGATGCGGAGGGGTACGGCGTCGATTATTGTGTGAACGGCGACCACGACGCGGAACCCGATATTCTGAACGACTACCGGGCAAACGTACGTTTCTGCCACGACGAATACAACAGCAGAAACGAGTGCGAACAGTTACAGCGTTTCGTTCGGAATGGAGGCAATCTCATCCTGTTCGGCGGGAACTGTTTCTGCCAGGAAATCGAGTTGAGAAACCACGGCAGGCAGATTTATTGCGCAAAGCCCTACTATCACGATCATCCCACGCCCGAGCGTCCGGAAACGTCGTTTCTCTGCTTTCTGGACGACCTTCGCCAGCGCACGATCGGCGTGTTCTACACGTCGTTTGTCCACACGAAGACAACCGATCCGAACGTTTTCCTGGCTCCCACGACCGAGGACTGGGGGTACTACCGCGTGTGCGACCCGGAACACTGGGTGTATGAGGGAACAGGGTTGGCCGAGGGGGACGAATTCGGACGGGAGGACTCGATCGTCGGCGTGGAGGCGGACGCGGCGGACCTGAAATTCATTGACGGCCGGCCCGTGTACACGGGTGCGGACGGGGTATCGCCGGAGTACAGGATCGTGGCGCTTGCGGATTGCATGACCCCCGACGGTCACCGTCTGGCGAAGGAAGGGGGGAAAGAGGGCGTTGCGCCGTGCTACGGCACGGTGGCCATCAATGAAACGGAGTTCGAGGGTACGATTTTCAACGCCGCCACCATCGAATGGGCTCATGGGTTGTACCGCGACGAAAGCGTGGTGGCCGTGATTACCCGCAACGTTCTGGACAGGTTGGCGACGTAACGGGGACCGATCCGGTTTCTCACGGCAACACATGGAAACGCTTCGAACGGGGTACAGCCAATGTCTGATGCGGGTGTGCGAATTCAACTGGACCTGAGCATCCCGATGAGAGACGGGGTGACGCTCTACGGCGCGGCATATCGGCCCGCGCACGGCGAGTGCTTTCCCGTTCTGCTGATCCGGTCGCCCTACAGTACCGAGCATCCCAGATACGTGGACTGGGCGGTCCGGTTCGCGAGGTCCGGCTACGCGGTGATCATGGTGGACAGCAGGGGGCGGTACGAATCGGAAGGGGAGTGGCGGGCCTATGCGGACGAAGCTCGCGACGGCTACGACACGCAACAATGGATCGGGGCGCAGGCATGGTGCGACGGCAATATCGGGATGTTCGGGATTTCCTATCCGGGCTTCACCCAGATTCTGCCGGCCCCGTTCCGGAGCCCCTTCGTAAAGGGGCTGATGCCCATCGCAAACCAGGAGGACAACTACGGTCACCTGCGCTACAATGGTCTCCTTCAGCTGCAGAATGCGATGAACTGGATCTGGCTCGGAGGACGGACCAACCAGAACGCGCCGCGGGAACTGCTGGACTGGGAACGCATCTACCGCCGGCTGCCGCTGATCTCGGCAATGGACGGCATCGCGGAACGGCCTTTTTTCAGAGAGGTGGTCCGGCACGGCGAATTCGACGAATTCTGGTCGTCAACCAGCATGAAAGGCCGGTACCGGGAAGTGAACGCGCCGGCCTATTTCGTCACGGGATGGTACGACAATCTCGTTCACGAGGGCTTCAAGTGTTTTCGCGGCTGGCGTACGGAGCCGGCAGACGCCCGGACCCGAACGTTGACCCGCCTGTTGGTCGGGCCGTGGACGCATTCGCAGATCGGGAGCGCGGAGCCGTACGGGGATATCGATTTCGGATCGAATGCCGCGGTGGATATTCCCGGCGAACACCTGCGCTGGTACGACCGGCGGCTGCGCGGAATCGATACGGGGATCGACGAGGAGCCGCCCGTCAGGATCTTCGTGATGGGCCGGAATTCCTGGCGGTGGGAAAACGAGTGGCCGCTGGCGCGAACGCAATACACGGCGTACTATCTCCACAGCGGCGGCCGCGCCAATACTTCGTTCGGCGATGGAACGCTCAGCCGTGAAGCGCCGGGGGACGAGCCCGCGGACCGGTTCGACTACGATCCGGAGGATCCGGTGACCACAGTGGGCGGGCAGAGCTTGTTCCCCGCCAACACGGGTCCCCGGGACCGGCGGGGCTTGGAAACCCGCGAGGACGTGCTGGTATACACAACGGAAGCCCTGACGTCGGACGTGGAGGTGACCGGCCCCGTGGAACTCACCCTGTTCGCCGCATCGGATGCGCGCGATACGGACTTTACGGCCACCCTGGTCGACGTGTATCCCGATGGCGCGGCGATCCACGTTACGGAGGGCATCGTGCGGGCCCGTTACCGAGAATCCTTTCGCAGGCCGAGTCCGATCCGTCCGGGGGCGGTGGTGGAATACCGGATCGTACTCTGGGAGACGAGTAATCTGTTCAGGGCCGGCCATCGGATCAGGCTGGAAGTCTCCAGCAGCAACTTTCCCCGTTTCGACCGGAATCTCAACACCGGCAATACCCCCGGCCTGGACGACGAAATGAGAGTCGCCCGTCAGACGATCCATCACAGCGGCCAATATGCCTCTTTTCTGCGTCTCCCGGTCATTCCCCAATGAATCGGACTTCATATCGAATCGGCGCCGACGTTGGCGGAACCTTCACGGATGTCATCCTCATGGACGGCGAGGGGAATATACGGACCCACAAGATCCCCTCGACGCCGCCGGACTTCGAGCAGGCCGTGCTGGACGCCATCGCCCGCCTGCTGGGAGATTCCGGCATCCCGGGCGGAGAGATCGGTGATGTCTCCCACGGGACCACCGTGGCGACGAATGCGGTCCTGGAGCGGCGGGGAGCCAGGACCGCGCTGATTACCACGCGCGGATTCCGGGACGTTCTGGAACTGAGGCGCATCAGGGCGCCGCAGATGTACGATCTGTTCTTCGACAAGCCTGAACCGCTGGTGGAACGGTATCTGAGATTCGAGGTGTCGGAGCGCTTTGCCGCGAATGGTGACGTTCTGGCGCCCCTGGACGAGGCGGACCTCAAGGCGGTCATCTCAGCGCTGGAGAAGGAACGGGTGGAGTCGATTGCGGTCTGCACGCTTCACTCGTACGCGTATCCCGAGCATGAACACGCCATTGGCCGGTGTCTCGAAGGCGCGTGTCCCGGTGTACCGGTGTCTCTCTCGACGGAGATTCTGCCGGAGCGGCGGGAGTACGAACGTTCGGCAACCACGGTGCTGAACGCGTACGTCCGTCCGGTGATGCAGCGTTATCTCACGGCGATGCGGGTTGGGTTGAGTGAGCAGGGCATTCAGTCGCCGGTGCTGATCATGCAGTCTGCCGGGGGCCTGACGCCCGAGGCAGACGCGGCGCGTCGACCGGTTTACGTTCTCGAGTCGGGACCGGCGGCCGGGGTCTTCGCCGCCCGATCCGCCGGAGAGCAACTGGGTATCGGCGATCTCATCACGTTCGACATGGGGGGCACTACGGCCAAGGCGTCCATCGTGGAAGAAGGCGAAATCTCCTACAGCCCGGAATACGAGGTCGGCGCATCCGTATCGGCCGGAAACCGGCTGGTGGGCGGAGGCGGGGAACTGATCCGCGCGCCCAGCATCGATATCGCGGAGGTGGGATCGGGCGGCGGCAGCGTGGCCTGGCTGGACGGTGCCGGCGGGTTGCGGGTGGGGCCAAGAAGCGCGGGTGCGGTTCCGGGCCCCGCATGTTACGGCCGCGGTGGAACGGAGCCCACCGTAACCGACGCGAATGCGGTGCTCGGATATATCCGGCCGGGCGAACTGGCCGACGGGGGGGTATCCGTAGACCCTGAGGCCGCGAGAAGGATCGTCCACGACCGGATCGCGGGTCCGCTGGGCATGGACCTGCTCGAAGCGGCCGAGGGCATACACCGCATTGCCAATGCCCGGTGTATGCGAGCGCTTCGGTCCGTGTCCACCGAGCGGGGCCGCGATCCAAGGGCGTTCTCTCTGATCGCCTTCGGCGGGTCCGGTCCGATTCATGCGGCCGGGCTGGCCAAAGAGCTCCTCAGCCCCAGGGTGATCGTACCTCCGCTGCCGGGGTTGTTCAGCGCGCTGGGACTGCTGTTTTCCGGCGTTGAACACCATGAAATATCCAGTTGTCTGCTCTCCGGCGACGGACTGAGCGCCGGGGCGCTCGGCGGCATCCAGACGGACCTGAAACAGAAGATGCTGGCCAGGTTCAGGGCAGAGGGATATTCCGCCGAACAGGTGGCGATGTACGACAGTGTCGACGTGCGTTACAGAGGCCAGGCGTCCGAAATCCGGATTCCGCTGCCGGAATCACCGGCGACGGACGCCGCGATAAAGCATCTGCACGAAGCGTTTGAACGCGCCCATCGGCAGATGTACGGGCATTCGTCGGACCCGGACAATCCGGTCGAGGTGGTTGCCGTTCGCCTGATCGGCAGAACGGCCCGCCGCGACGCGAGCGGCCGAATGCGCGCCACGCGGCCCGTCGGGCGCAAGGTGTCCGTGCGTCGGGCATATTTCGGAAAGGCCTGGGGAACGGTGGAAACGCCCGTAATCGACCGCGCGGAGCTTGTCCGGCCTCAGGACGGGCCCCTCCTGATCGATGAATACGACTCCACGATCGTCGTACCGCCGGACCAGCGGGTGTATCGCGACCGGCAGGACTACGTGATTCTGGAGGACGTCGGGGCGCGTGGATAACCGGCGGCGGCATATGGGTGGTACCTGAAACCATGACGGCAATTGATCCTGTTACTCGCGAAATCATGCAGAATGCGCTGGCCGCGGCCGCCGACGAAATGGGCGCCGCGCTCTATCGCACGGCCTATTCCACCATCGTGCGCGATTGCCTGGACTATTCCACGTCGCTGTGCAACGCAAACGGTCAGATGATCGCGCAGGGCGTTACGATTCCACTGCATCTGGGATCTGTACCGTATGCATTGAATGCGCTGCTCGAACGGTTCGGCGATGACATCGACCCCGGCGACGTGTTCATCATGAACGATCCGTTCGACGGCGGGATGCACATTCCGGACATCTTTATCGTGCAACCGATCTTCTGGGAGGGTGAGCGGGTGGCCTTTGCGGTGAGTACGGCGCACCATCTGGACCTGGGCGGACGCCTGCCCGGAAGTTCCGCTTGCGACAACACGGAGATCTACCAGGAAGGCATCCGGATTCCGTGGCTGAAGCTCTATCGCCGGGGTGAGCCCGAAGCGTCCATTTTTGCCCTGATCCGTGCGAACGTCCGAGTGCCCCAGATGACGATCGGCGACATCAGAGCGCAGTTGGCGGCCTGCCATATGGGGGAACGGGCGGTGCATGCGTTGATCGAGCGGTACGGACCCGAGACGTTTCTGGCGTGCGCGCAGGATCTGATCGACTATACGGAACGGCTGGTACGTGCGGAGATCGCTTCGTGGCCCGATGGCTCCCATACCTTTACCGATTTCCTGGACAGCGACGGCGTGGGCGGGCCCAGGGTGCGGATCCGGGTGACCGTGACCGTGCGGGGTGACTCGCTCACGGCCGATTTCACGGGGACGGACCCCCAGGTGCGCGGCGCCGTCAACAGTACGCTCTCGTTTACCGCAGCCGTCGTGGCCCTTTGCGTTCGCGCCGTGATGCGTGAGGAGATTCCGAATACGGAAGGGATGTTCCGACCGCTGGAGATCATCGCGCCGGAGGGTGCACTCGTAAACGTGAGGATGCCGGGCGCGTCGTCGATGCGTGGCGTGACCGGGTTCCGGATGACGGACGTCGTGTTCGGGGCGCTGGCCGGGCTGCTGCCCGACCGTGTGCCGGCCGCCGGCGAGGGCGGCAATACGCTCGTTATCATCGGCGGACAGCGGCGGGACCGGTCGCCTTACGTCTATTATGAGCTGCTCTCCGGGACCTGGGGGGCGCGGCCGGACCGGGACGGAAACGATGGACTGTGCAATCCGGCCAACGTGGCCAGCAATATTCCCGTTGAACAGGCCGAATGCGAATATCCCGTGAGAATCGACCGGTACGGACTGGTCTGCGACAGCGGCGGTCCGGGCAAATACCGGGGCGGACTGGCGATCGAGCGGGAGTGGACGCTGCTTTCGGGACAAGCGCATCTGGCAATCCGGTCCGATCGAAGAGACCATCTGCCATACGGATTGTACGGGGGCCGGCCGGCGACGGGATCGACCAACGTGCTCTACGGCAGCGACGGCGGCGAGGAGTTGCCGACGATGATTTCGACGACGATGGCGGCCGGAGAGCGGATCTACCACCGGCAGGCGGGCGGCGGGGGATGGGGAAATCCGATGGAACGGGACCCGGGGGCGGTCGCGCGGGACGTGAAGAACGGGAAGGTGTCGGTGGACCGGGCGCGGGAGCAGTACGGCGTGGTGATCGATGAAGGGAATCTCGCGGTAAATCAGGCGGAAACCGGGAAGACCCGGCGGAGGATGGCGGATCAGGGTGCCGTGCCCGCAAGCGGCGACTCCGGTTGACTCGGGCGCCGAACGGTGGTATATTTGGATAGAGGCTGGCGGAACATCTGACGATGTTAATCTGGAGGTATCCTATGTCCCGAAAAATCAATCAGTTCGTTCTGGTTCTTCTGTTGTTCGGGTTCGCGGGCTGCAGCGCCCCGCTGACGGAGTTGTCGCGGCGCGGAGACGTCGGGGGCGTTCAGCGGGCCCTCGAACGCGGACGCGACGTAAACGCGAGGACGCCGCAGGGACACAGCCCGTTGACGCTGGCATCCAGAGAGGGTCATCTGGAGGTCGTTCTCGACCTGCTCCGGGCCGGCGCGGACGTCCACGCCGTGGCCTGGACCGTTGGCGCCCATACCGTCGAGAGCCAGGATCGACACGGCGGCTACGCGTTCATCAGGGAACGGTACGTCAATCCCGACAGTTCCGGCCCTCAGTCCAGATTCATGGCGCAGCGTACGCGCGGCTCGGCCGGCTGGGTGCTCAGAGACGGGAAGACAGCGCTGATGCTGGCTGCCGAGGCCGGTCACGAGGACGTGGTCGAGGCGCTTGTCGAAGGCGGCGCCGACCTGTTCGCCACCAGCGGCGGTGAGATCGTGACCGCCGGAATGCCGTCGTTCAGGGATTACGATGCATATATCTCCGGATATACCGGTGCGCAACCCGAAGACATCGGCCGCGAAGAGGATAAACATGGCGGCAGTTACTACGGACCCGAGCACGGCCGCGTTCTCTATTACGATATTGTCCATTCCTATCCCGAGCGTCCTTCCTGGTCGATCGGCGGAAGCACGGCGCTGGACCTCGCCTACGGGAACGGACATAAGAAGATTATCGAGTACCTCCTGGAAGCCGGCGCGGGGATGACGCCATCGGGTCTGAAACGTGATCTTTCGTCGCCTCGTGAGGACGCTAACGATGTTTCGAATCATTGATCGTCGTACAGCGCTGGTCATTCTTACGGCGGTCGCGGCTTGGCAATGCGCCGGCGGACGAGATCCCGTTTGACTTGACCGGTGAAGGTGGCTATATTTTCGGGTGTTACGATGCTAATTGCCAATCGAGCCCCGGAGGAGGTGGACAATGTCTAATACATTCAAGCCACTTGCACTCCTGTTTGCCCTGATGGGTGTCTGGGGCTGCAGCGCTTCGTTAATGGAAATTTCGCAGCGGGGAGATCTGCAGGCCGTCCGGAGGTCGCTGCACCGTGGAAGCGACGTGAACGCCCGGACGGTGCAGGGACACAGCCCCCTGACGCTGGCGGCCAGGGAAGGTCATCTGGACGTGGTTCAGGCCCTGATTCAGGCCGGCGCGAACCTGGACGTCAGGGCGTGGACGTTAGGTGCTCGCGCGGGTGTACGTACGCATCGGCACGACTTTACAGGGCTTTCGAGGGAACAGTTTGCCAATGCCGACAGTTCCGGGCCCCAGTCCAGGTTTATGGCTGAGCGTACCCGCAGCCGATCCAGTTGGGTGCTGAGAGACGGTAAAACGGCAATGATGCTCGCCGCGCAACGCGGGCATCGTGATATTGTGGAGGCACTGATCCAGGCCGGCGCCAACGTGCATGAGACCAGCGGCGGAGAGATTGTGACCCGTGCACGTGCATCGTATGAGGACTTTCACGCGTATTCCGCTGGCACGTCCCGGCCTTCGGGGGGTACCGCCGCGCCCGAACCTGAATATCGCCCAGACGATAAACGCGGCCCCGATGATCCCGGACGCAGCCACTACCCGGTCGACTATGCCTATCCCAAACGACCCTACTGGTCGCCGGGCGGCAAAACCGCTCTGGACTTCGCCCGCGAAAACGGGCATTCGGACGTCGTCGATCTCCTTCTTGAAGCAGGTGCGCGGATGCGTGAATCAAATTCCAATTAGGTTCCTGGAGCGTTCTCGCCCATTGGATATTCGGTCTCGTAACAGCGACACATTGCGAGACCGTTTTTTGTATCGTGCTATCGATGTATCGGGATGGGGTATTAACGTGATGCAATCATGGATCTGGTGATTTCGGGCGGTACGGTGGTTGACGGTACCGGCGCCGCTCCCGTCCCGGGCGACGTGGCGGTGGCCGACGGCCGGATCGTCGGCTTCGGACGTTTCCACCGGCCGGATGACGTCCCCTGTGTGGATGCGGCCGGGTGTTACGTTGCGCCGGGGTTTATCGATATACACAGCCATTCCGATTTCACGCTGGTCGTGGATCCGCGAGCGGTGAGTTCGGTCACTCAGGGCGTGACGCTGGAGGTGGTGGGGAACTGCGGTCACGGTTGCGCGCCCATCGTCGACCCGGACCGCGCCCGCGCGAATATCTACGGATGCAGGACCGGCCACGAGATTCAATGGCGTACTGTCGGCGAATACCTGGACGTCCTGGAAGCGCAGCGCCCGGCTGTAAACGTCGTGACACTGGTGCCCAACGGAAATCTGAGACTGGCGGTCTGCGATGCGGTGGATCGACCGTCCACGCCGGATGAACTGGCCACAATGAAACGGATGCTGGCGCAGGGAATGGAGGAAGGCGCCGCGGGGTATTCCACGGGTCTGGAATACGGCACCGAGCGGGACTGTCCCGAGAGCGAGATTTCCGACCTGTGCGCGGTCACGGCGGAATACGGCGGGATCTACGCAACCCATACCCGCAACCGGATGGGCGAGGCGGAGGAGACTGTCGCGGAGGCGATCCGTACCGCCGAATCGGCCGGCGCGCCCCTCCAGATTTCCCATATTTCATCCGTCGCGCGGCTAGCGGACGACGGCGGGTGGGCGGTCGATCGGGCCCTCGAACAGGTCGACCGTGCGCGCGGCAGCGGCCTGGACGTGCAGTTCGACATGCACACGCGGCTCTTCGGGACAACCAATTTGAGCGCCGCGCTGCCGTCGTGGGCGCTGGAAGGACATGAGGGCGACATTGCGCGGCGCCTGCGGGATCCGTCCGTTCGGCGGGAGATGGAACACTGTCAGAGTATCGTCTCCGCGCTGGCGCGTGGCGACTGGGGGCGGATCGTCGTCTTCCACTCACCCGTGCAGCCGGAGCTTGCGGGGAAGAGTATTGCCGAACTCTCGGCCGCCGGGACCGGCAATGCCTTCGACACCATCTGCGACATTCTGTATGCGGCGGTCGACCGACTTCACGAAATCATGGTGATCGCGTTCAGCTATCGGGAGGCGGACGTCCGGCCGGCATTCGAACACCCGTTCTGCATGGTCGGATCCGACGCGACCGCGCTGGCCACCGACGGTCCGTTGAGGGAAGACACTTTTCACGGCGCTTACACGTGGGCATCCTGGTTCTTCCGTCATTTCGTTCGGGACCGGAAATTGTTCTCCCCACAGGAAGCCGTTCGCAGGCTGACGGCGCTTCCGGCTTCCCGGCTGGGGTTGTCCGACCGGGGCGTGATTCGCGAAGGAGCGCGTGCGGATCTGGCCGTCTTCGATCCGGATGTGTTTTCCGATCGCGGGACCACGTTCGAACCGAACCGGACGGCCGCGGGCATGCGCCACGTACTGGTAAACGGCGGCTTCGCGGTGAAGGACGGCGTCCTTACGGGCCAGCGGTCCGGACGGGTATTGCGTCGTGATTGATGGACTTTGGGTTCCTTGCCGCGGTTGATCGGGAAGTGAGGAGTTCCATGGATCGAAACTCGATTTCAGGCCGGATCCGGTGGACGATCGGCGATGAAAACCCGGTGATCGCCCCGGGTCAGTTGCACGCGGATATGGATAGCAGGCGCGCCGGCGCCGCCCACGTACTGCAGCTTGGCGATCGCTACCGAATGTACTATTGGGGTACCGGGACGAACGGGTTTCACCGAATTCTGATTGCCGAGAGCCCTGTGGACGAGCCCAACGACTGGCAGCCCGTGGGCGTCGCGCTCAGCCGGCAGCGGGACACGGACTACAACGATCAGGGGCCGGGGTTTCCATTTGTGGTTCCGAGCGACGACGGCCCGTGGCTCCTGTACTTTTGCGGTTGGGGGAAAACCAGGGAGGACGGCAAATTGCCGAATACCACGGGCGTGGCAGTCAGCGACGACGGAGGATATCGCTTCAGTTACCCGAAACGGGAACCCGTGTTGCCGCTGGACCGGGACTGGGACCGGGAGGGTACCGGAAGCGTATGTGTCTTGCGGGTCAATGCCCGTTACCACATGTACTATACGTCTATCGGGGCCTATTTCAACCGGCCCGAGGGCGCCATAACGGGCCACGGAGACGTGATTCCACGCATCGGCGTTGCGTACGCAGGGTCGCGGGACGGTATGGTGTGGACCAAACCCACAGATGGTCTGATGGTCGGACCAAGGGGCTTCGCCACCGAACCCTACGAGTATATCTGTTCGAAACCCTTTGTCATGCGGGAGCCCGGCGGCTACAGGATGTGGGTGAATACGTTCGGCACGGCCTATCGGATCAGGAGTCTGGTCGGACCCGACGGGCGGGACTGGCGCTGGTGCGACAGCGGACCCGATGGCGAACTGGGGGTGGGAAACCCGGGCGCGTTCGACGACAGGCAGCGGTGCTACGTCAGCGTCGTCAGATGCGGAGACGAGTATCGATGCTGGTATACCGGAAACGGTTTCGGCGCCACGGGGATGGGTTACGCGGTGGGAGTGGTTGAAGACGAGCGATGACCGTGAATCGCTCGATGCGGATCCCACGCGCAATCGTACATTGTCGAAAACGGCGTCAGCGGGCTTTCGTTCATTACAGGAGATCAGGAGTCAGGCGTATGAAACTGGGCGAGTCGAAAGTACGGCAGTATGAGAGCGAAGGATATACCGCGGTTGAAGGGCTGATCTCCACCGACGAGGCCGCCGCCGTGCGGATGCGGCTGATGGAATTGATGGAAGGGGAGCACGACTGGCCGGACCTGCATTTTCAGGTCCTGGACCCCGCGAAGTTCCGCAATTCGAAGGATAGATTCGTACCCATCGGCGTCCAGAGGCCCGCCAGGCAGGAGGCCGTTTTCCGGGAGGTTGCCGACCACGCCAATCTGAGGCGGGCGATGTCGCAACTGCTGGGTGGGCCGGTCAAACGATTTACGGATCAGGCGCTGATCAAGAACCGCGCGATCGACGGGCAGTCGTTCTATCACCAGGACTCCTATTACTGGAAGATCGAGCCGAAGCGGGGGTGCAATGCCTGGATTGCGCTGGATGAGGTGGGGGTCGACGCCAGCGCGCTGGGCATCCTGCCCGGTTCCCACGCGGACTGGACGCTGACCGCCCACGAACGCTATTACGACGAGCCCAATTACTTCGCCGCGCGGACCGGCGAAGCGTTCACCCGCTGGCGGATTCCGACCGGGGGGGTGGACCTGTCCCGTGAAGTGGTGCTGCCGATGCGGCCCGGCGACGCGGCGTTTTTCTCCAATTATACCTGGCACCGGTCGGAGGTGAACCGGTCGGGCGAACACAAGACGGCCTACGCGATCGCGTACCAGTTGCGGTAGATACCCGCCGCCGGCGACGTGAGCGGCGAGGCCGGTGTACGCACGGTTGCGTCATCGAATACGGAGAGAGGGTCCGGATGGTTCGAAGAACGGAACGCGCGCCCACCTCCCGCGTGCGCTATGGCTTTGCACGGGTGGATATTACGCCCCCGGTGGGGATCTACCATCGGATGTGGGGTGCGGCCAGGCACGACAGGGCAACGGGGGTTCATCGGCCGATTCTGGCCGACGTGCTGGCATTCGCGTCGGTGGACGCGCCGGGGGAAATTGCGCTGGTTCGCGCGCACCTGGACTTGGTCGGTCTGGTCGCTCAACAGTATGCGGCGCTCGTGAATGCCCTCTGCGACGCCGCGGGGGTCGGGCCGGATCGGGCAGACGTGACGTTTTCGCACTCCCATGCCTCCGGGTGGTACGCACCGGATCGATTCGGCATGCCGGGGGGCGAACTGATACAACCGTTTTTGAACGATGTCGCAGAGAAGCTCGCGCGGGCCTGTGCGAACGCATTGGCGGATATGCGGGAGGTGCTGATTACCTATGCGGACGGGCATTGCAGCATGGCTGCAGACCGGGATTACCGGGATGACGTGTTCGGCGGATACGTGTGCGGGTACAATCCTGAAGGCGATGGCGACGACACACTGCTGGTGGGAAGGATCTGCGACGAGGAGGGGACGCCGGTGACGACGGTGGTGAATTACGGATGCCACCCGACGACGCTGGCCTGGGAAAATTCCCTGATCAGCCCTGATTTCGTCGGTGCGATGCGGGAGGAAGTCGAGAGGGTGACCGGGGCGCCATGCACGTTTGCGCTGGCGCCGTGCGGAGACCTGGGGCCGAAAGACGGGTTTGTTGGAGATCTCGAAACGGCCGAAAAGAACGGCCGGCAACTCGGGTTCGCGGCGCTTTCCGTCCTGATGTCCATGGGCCCGCCGGGTATGGACTTCGTATACCAGGGTCCCGTGATCTCGGGCGCCACGCTGGGCACGTGGGCGCATTCGGCATTCGGTCGGGAGCGTTTACGGGGGGTTTCTCACGTAACCGGAGGCGTCTATTCCGTGGATCTGCCGATGGTGGAACGGCCCGATCGGGAAACGCTGCAGGAAGACGTGGCGCGGTGGTCCGAGGCCCAACGGGCCGCTGACGAGGACGGGGATGACCTGAAAGCCCGGTCCTGCGGCGCCCGGGCCGAACGGGCCAGGCGCTGGCTCGCGCGGATCGCGAACCTGCCGCCGGGCGAGTCATATCCCTATCGGTTTTCGGTATACCGAATGGGAGACGCAATCTGGGTGACCTGCGGCGGGGAACCATACAGCGATCTTCAGGTCGTGTTGCGCCGGCGGTTTCCCGGGTTCGCGATTCTGGTTTCCCCGCTCGCGGGCAACGTACAGGTGGCTTACCTGTTGCGGAAAGACGCGTACGGAAAGGGGCTGTACCAGGAGGAGCCGTCGAGTCTCGCGCCGGGCTGCCTCGAAATCCTGACCGAGGCCATCGCGGAACGAATCGACAAACTCGTTGCTTCTGATATGTCTTGACAGCCCGTTGGAAAAGTCCATCCGGGCTGCGTCCGGCCCTTGTGACCGAATGACGGCGTTGTCTGCAGAGCGACTCTTTCAACGGACTGTCAAGCGGAGACGTCTATATGGCGGAACTGATCTACGATGGCGGCGCCGATACGTATCGGTTCGAGACGGAAGCGATGTCCGGCGAGATCCGCGCGTCGGGCGACTATCACGGCGTGTGGACGCTTACGGACAAAATTACGGGCAGACAGGTGATTCATCCGAAATATTCGGCGTTGAACCTGTTCCGGCTGTTCGCGGTTCACCAGGGCCTGGATCAGCCGCGCCTGATGGAACGCGCCATTGAAGCCCGTGACAGGGCTGTTGAGGTACATTGGCCCGTTACCGAAACACACCAGGGCGCGCTGACCGCACGGTACGAGGTGATCGAGCCCAACGGGATCGATCTGACGGTGACGGTGACTTGCGAAGGGACGTATGCGGGATATGAGCTCTTCCTTTCCAACTATTTCCACAAGACACTGCGGCCGCACGTCTATCTCCACGGAAGCCGGTACGGCCGGGCGGGCACGGCACCCGAGCTTGTCGTTCCCATGGTCAACGACGTCTTTCGCGGGACCGTCGTCGTGTTTCCGCGGGACCCGCACGCCGCCCGCCGTTGCGTGGACGGGCGGTGGAACCGCAGCGAGGGCAACTCACCCACCGTGCAGATGTGTCCGGTGCGGTACTACGGGTATCCGTTCTCCTTCCTGACGGACACCGCGAACCGGCTGGGCGTTGTGCTGATGTCGAAGGAAGCGGACTGTTATGCCATCAGTACGCGTTACCACGTGGACAACGAAGCCGATCGCATGACGGATTACAGCGCGTTCGACTTTTCGCTGTTCGGCGACGACCTAGTGCCCGGCAGCCGACGCACGGTCCGGATGCGGCTGGTATTGACAGAGCTCGATGAAGACATGTCCCAGCCGCTGGCGCACTATCGGGCGTTTGCGGGGGTTTGACGGCGCCCGGCTGCAAAGGCATTCAGGGCACGGTTCGCCGTTGGGTCCGGCAGTACAGGCCCCAATGCGCGGGATTCAGGGTACCGAATCGATTTCGGGGTTGAATCGCGGCTGGCTTGTTCCTATTTTTACAGGATGGACGGTGTCCGGGGCGCCGCGGCATGCACTGCGCGATCCGGGTCCGCCGGTCGCGCGGAGCCCATCCGGGCGATTCAAGTGCTCGCCTGGGATTTCCACGGAGGAAAGAACCCGTTGGCATTCGACATGGGGCTTTCGGACGAATCCGCATGATGAGACGACTGAAACGGGTGTGGGTTCGGCTCGCGATGGTGGTCGGCGCTTCCGCGGCCGTGGCCGCTTGCGGAAAAACGCCTCCCACCGTCGACGACGACTTATACGAAGCGTATCCGGGGTTGCCCTACGGGATCATGATCACCCTCGCCGGCACCGGGGACCCGGGCAGAAGTGCCGCGGGATCGGGTCCGCTTGACACGAACCTGTATTTTCCCCAGGATATGGCCGTGGGCCCCGGCGGCCGGACGTACATTCTGGACTGGAACAACAATCGGGTTGTCGTGATCGACAACGGAATCGTCCGTACCCTCATTGGCAACGGCGAACCGGGCAATGCCCGTGCGGGGCCCGCGCTGGAGACGGGGGTCGATCACCCGACCCATATTTCTTTCGATCTCCAGGGACGGCTGATTCTGTCGGCCTGGCAGAATTCCACGATCCTGAGGTATGACGCGACCTCCGGTCGCGTCGAACCGATTGCCGGGCGTGGCGACCGCGGTTTCGGGGGTGACGGCGGCCCCGCTCTCGAGGCCTCGCTGAACCTGCCGAGTTCCACGGTATTCGACCCGGCCGGTCGCATGTATATCTCGGATCAGGGCAACCTTCGCATCCGAATGGTGGACCTTGACGGCGTGATCTCCACGATTGCGGGCACCGGACGGGAGGGGTTTTCCGGGGACGGCGGTCCGGCCCACCTGGCCGACCTCTATGCGCCCACAGGCGACGCCGCGCACCCGGGGGGCCGGATTGCGATGGATGGCAGGGGCAACCTTTACATCGCCGATACGTTCAACAACCGCATCCGAATGGTGGACGCCACGGGCAGGATCAGTACGGTGGCCGGCGGCGGAAGCATCGGCCCAACCGCCGGTACGTATTCCGGAGACGGCGGCCCGGCAACTCAGGCCAGCCTTTCCCGCCCCAGCGACGTGGCCGTCGACACGGAGGGGAATCTGTATATTGCCGATACCGGCAACCACTGTATCCGAAAGGTGGATACGGAAGGGGTCATTAACACGCTTGCCGGCAGGTGCGGCGAGCCGGGATTCAAGGGCGACAGCGACCATCCCCGATGGGGCAAGCTCCGGAGTCCGTTCGGAGTGGCGCTCGACCGGGAGGAGAATCTGTACATCGCCGATACGTTCAACCACCGCATCCGCGTGGTGTACAAGCACGTCGCCGAAAGATGATCCGTCGGGCATTCGGCTGGAGAAGAGGAATCGGGGACCGGATACCGTTCTCTGAGGTTTCGATTATGGGTGGAATGCAGCTGCTCCGGATAACCGGTTTCGTACTGTCCGCGGGTCTGTGCATTTTCTTTGGTGATACCGCCGCCGCGGGCGATGGACCCGATCCACTGCCCCGGGTGCAGGTCGTCACGCTCGAGGGAGATACGCTGAGTCTGGCCGACGTCTGCAAGGACAGGACATCCTTTGTCTATCTGTGGGCAACCTGGTGCAAGACGTGCAAAAGGGAGTTGAAGCACGTCTACAAGCTGAGGAAGAAATACGGAGACAGGGTGCAGGTCTTCGGCATCGCGTGGAAGAACAGCGCGGAGGAAATACAGACCTACTTCTCAGACAAGAAGGATTCGCTGCACAGCTATATCGATTCGGATGGCCGGGTGTTCGAAGCCTTCGAGACCCGCTTGACGCCCACGGTTGTCATCGTAAACGCCCGGGGAGAGGTCGTTTTCTCGGGGTACGGTTCGTTTCGGAAATACAGGAAAATACTTGAAAAGGCATTGAAGGGGTAGTCGCCGGAGGATCCATGACCATGAGCCGCACGATACGTGGAATCACGTTATTTCTGTTTGCCCAACTAGTTCTTGCAACCCAGCCCGTTCAGGCGCAGCCCGGCGTGAGCTGACGCCGTCCCGTGCTCCCGGGCGGGAGAATGCTGCAGGGCAGTCTGATCACCAAAGACCTGCTGGTTCTGAGCGTGAATTACGAGTATGAGTACCTGGGAGATGCGATGTACGGTACCGGGCCGATACCCAACATCAACCAGGAAGTGACCAGCATGTCCACAGTGTCCGTATTCGCCAGTTACGGGGTCAAGGACTGGTTCGGCGCCGCCGTGGTTCTACCGTTTCGTTCCATAACCAACGATAAAATCCTCCTTCCCGGTCAGTACGACAACCAGTATCAGGGCGGCGAATACATCCGGCATGCCGCGGGCCTCGGCGACGTCGTTCTGATGTTGAACTTTGCTCCACCACTGCCGGAATCGTTGCCAGGCCTGCTCTTTTCTGCAGGTGTCAAGCTCGCGAACGGGTCGACCCACGCGGTCGACGAATACGGCGAGCGCTTCGCCGACCTGCTGCAGGTGGGGTCAGGAAGCATGGATCCCATTTTCTCGGTCAGTCTGTCGCGCGCATTCGACAACCTGTTTTTCAACGGTATGCTGTTCACCCGCATTATTTCCCGCGAGAATGTATACGGCTACAAATACGGGAACGAGTTTCAGGGCATCTTTTCGATGGAGTATATGCACGGGGAAAAGCTCATTGCGGGTGTCAGCATGAACCACGTCTACACGTCGCGCGATTATTTCCAATATGGAAAGATCGCCCGAAAACGCGGCGGCACCTGGCTGTATCTTGCACCGAAGCTGGGCATACGGGCAACGGAGAATCTGAGCCTCGAGGCCCGGCTGCCGCTGCCGGTCTATCAGAACGTGAACGAAAGCCAGTTGACGTCCGACTACCAGCTCCACGTAGGCGCCACGTATCACTTTTTCGCACGCTAGGGGCCGCCTCGCGTCGTTTCGGGTAGCGTCCGGAGGCTTCCGTGGCACCCAGAGAAACCGAAAAAATGTGGGTCGCTCTGGCGCCGTTCTACGACGTGATGTATCAGTGGAAGGATTACCGGGCCGAGTCGGAGCAAGTACATCAGATGATCCAGGCAAGGCGCGTGTCATCCGGCCGTTCTCTGCTGGACGTCGCGTGCGGGACCGGGGAACACGTCCGGTTCTTGCGGGAGCACTACGACGTAACCGGACTGGATCTGAACCGTGAGATGTTGAAGGTGGCGCGCAGCAAGAATCCCGGCATCCCTCTGCGTTGTCGCGACATGACCTCCTTCGACCTGAAACGCCGCTTCGACGCCGTCGTCTGCCTGTTCAGTTCGATCGCTTACGTCAGGACCTACCGGAATCTTGGACGGTCGATCGCGTGTTTCGAAAAACACCTGAAACCGGGCGGCGTACTTGTCATCGAGCCCTTTTTCACGACCGAGACGTTTCTGCCGGGGTCGATACACGGCGGCACCATGGAAGGAAAGGGTGTCAGAATCTCCAGGCACAGCGTGAGCAGGCGCCGCGGAAACCTGGCCGTTCTCGATTTCCATTTTCTCCTATCCACAAAAAAGGGCGTACGATACTTCCACGATACCCACGAACTGGCGCTCTTCGACCGGTCGCGGTTCCTTGAAATCCTTTCGAACGCCGGGCTCCGCACCTGGTATTGCGAGGATGGATTGACGCCGGGTCGAGGGCTGTACGTGTCGTTGAAAGCGCTCCCGTAAGCCGCCTGCCCGCGTCGCGGGTGGGGCTGAAACCGTTGAACCCCACAACGTTTCCTCCTTTGACATCCTGCGGCCCTTCCGTATTATCTACCGCTTACCCCCTGACGGACAGACGACTGAACGCATAAACGTGCGCAGCTTTCGGGTCCACGATTCTCCGAAGCCGACGCCAGGAGTGACGGGTTATGGATACACCCGGCAATGACGTTTCCGGAAATGGCCGGCACGACCGGAACCCCCAGGTTCTGGGCAGGAATTTCATGTTTCCGCCCCACGTGATCGACGATATCCACATCAAGGCGAATCTGGGGCGGTACCGCATGCGGGGCATGGCGCTTTTCAAGCAGATTCCATCGTGGGACGACCTGACGTTTCTTCCCGGCACGCTCACAAGGTTCGTGATCGAGGGATACCGCGAGAAATGTGAGACACGGACCGTGATCGGGCCCGGGGCCGAACGGCCGCTCGTTCTGGATATTCCCATCTACATTACGGGCATGAGCTTCGGCGCGTTGTCCTACGAGGCGAAAGTGGCGCTGGCGAGAGGGGCCACGATGGCGGGAACCGCGACCTGCTCGGGAGAAGGCGGCATGCTGCCCGATGAGCGCCGGTATTCCGAGAAGTGGCTCTACCAGTGCATCCAGTCCCGCTACGGGTTCAACCCGCACCACATGCGTCTCGCCGACGGCGTGGAGTTCTTCATCGGACAGGGATGCAAGGTGGGGCTCGGCGGACACCTGATGGGCCAGAAAGTAACCGACCAGGTGGCTGAAATGCGTTCGCTGCCCGCGGGGATCGACCAGCGTTCGCCGGCGAGGCACCCGGACTGGCTGGGCCCCGACGACCTTGCCCTGAAGATCGAAGAGATCCGGGAGGCGACCAACTGGCAGGTGCCCATTCAATTGAAACTCGGCGCGGCCCGGGTCTACGACGACGTGCGGATGGCGGCGAAGACGGGGCCCGACAGCATCTATATGGACGGGATGGAGGGCTCGACCGGGGCCGGGCCCCACCTGGCCACCGAGGAGACGGGCGTTCCGGGAATCGCGGCCATACGGCAGGCCAGAAAGGCGCTGGACGACGTCGGCAAGACCGGAGCGATCACGCTCGTCTACGCGGGCGGGATTCGCAATGGCGCCGACGTGGCCAAGGCGCTTGCGCTTGGCGCGGACGCGGTTGCCATCGGTACGGCGGCAATGGTGGCGCTGAATTGCAACAAGGATATCCCCGAGGCGGATTACGAAGGCACGGTCGGCGTTCCGGCGGGGCAATGCTATCACTGCCATACAGGACTCTGTCCCGTGGGCGTGGCCACCCAGGATCCGGTACTGCGCGGCCGGCTGGACCCGGATGAGGCGGCCGGGCGTGTGTATAACTTCCTGCATACCCTGGCGATCGAATGCCAGATGTTCGCCAGGGCCTGCGGCAAGACCGATGTTCACTCCCTGGAGCCGGAGGATCTCGCCGCGCTTACCATGGAAGCCTCCGCCATGGCGGAGGTGCCCCTGGCCGGAACCCGATATACCGTCGGGCATCCCGAAATGAACAGGTATTGAACGGCGGAAAGACGGGAACAGGAGACGCCGATGGACGAAGCCAAAGACGTGAACTACTACCTGAAATCCACGGGGCTGGACTCGGACCGGGAGAAGGAAATCGGACAGCACATCGGATACCGGTACGATGTGAACCTGCCGCCGGACTACGGGCTTCTGACGCCGTTCCTGGAGCGGTACACAGAGGTGATGGGGTGGAGGGACCTGAACTGGCTGGAAGACGTACATATGGGATACGAAGACGGAAAGCCGGCGGTATTCGACCGGAACATCAATGGCTGGGTGCTGGTGCCCGAAGATATGACGCTGCCCGACAACCAGCAGGAACGTGACATGATTGCGCGGGAACTGCTCGTCAAGTTTCAGATGTCCGATAGGCATCCGATGATTGAACTTGGAGATGCCTACGGCCTGAAGCTGGAAGACGAAGACGGCGCGCATGGAGCAGACTCAAACCCGGCAACCTGAAAACCCGGGAGGCGGTATGAGCAATGCGAAGATGTGGGGCCCGGAGGCGTTCTGGGGTCTGGACTACGACTGGGATCCCCAATGGGTGTTGACGCCCGGACAACAGGCGCTCCAGGAGAAACTGATCGACCTCTGCCGGACAACGCTGCGGGACAACGCCGTCGAGAGCGATCGCAACCTCGTGTTTCCACGGGAGAATTTCAGAGCGCTGGCTTCGCTGGGTCTGCTGGGACTGAACGTGCCACGGGAATGGGGAGGCCTGGGAGAAGACCACACGTGTACGGCGATGGTGGTGGAGACGATCGCGCGTTACGGGTGCGCCAGTACCGCGATGTGTTATACCATGCACATCGGGGCCGTGGCCGCCGCGATGTTTCGGGCGCACGACAACGCGACGCTTCAAAGCCTTATGAAGCGCCTCGACAGCGACGTGCTGGTGGGCACGTTATCCTATTCGGATCCGGAGACGGGCTCTCATTTCTGGTACCCCATTTCTTCCGGAGCCGAGCGGGTGGAAGGCGGCTGGAAGGTGCGAAAAAAGGCGTCTTGGACGACGTCCGCGGGTTTCGCCGACTGGTACATCGTGCAGACGACGAGCCCCGATTTCGCCGGCGATTATTCGAATCTTTCCTGCTTCCTCGTCATGGCGGACGAGGTGAAGGCGGAACCGTCGCTGTGGGACGGCCTGGGGCTGCGCGGGAATCAGTCCGGCACGCTGGAGGTCGACAACGTCACGATGCCGGAGAACAGGCTGGTGGGGCCGGTGGGCGACGGGGCGAATTCGAATGACGAAACGGTGGATCCGTTCTTCCTGTTATGTTCATCGGCCTGCTGGAACGGCATTTCTCTGGGGATGATCGACATCGCCAGGCGGCACACAACCGCGCGGCGACACGCCGACGTGGGCATGCGGGTGGCGGACTATCCGACAATCCAGGACTACGTAGGCGAGGCCGTGATCGATACCAACGCCTCCCGGTCCTTTGTCTACCTGATGGCCCGCGCGATGGACGACGTCACGAATCAGTGCGACTGGTCCATCCACCGGGACCTCTCCCGCATGCCACGGGCGGACGTGCTGCACTGGATGTGGCAGGTAAAGTTCACCGCGGCGAAGAACGTGGCAAACGTCTCCGACAAGATGCTTCATGCCTGCGGCGGGACGGGGTACAAACCCGATCTGGGGATTGAACGATACCTGCGCGACGGCAAGGCCGGCTGGGTGATGGGCCCCACGAACGAGGTCCTCCGCCAGTTTGTAGGGAAGAGCGTACTGTTGGGATTCGACTCGCTGGACTACTGGAACCAGTCGGTGAACGAGCGCCTGTTGAGGAACGAACTCAAGAAAATGGACGGCGAGACCAAGAAGGAACTCGCGCGTCAGCTTCTGGCTGAAACCGAAGACGGGTGATGCCTGCGGATGTCCAAATGACGGGGACGGGGCTGCTGAGGTGGACGCCGGGCAGGGAGCGCTATCGGGTGCCGGGCGGGGGGGCGATCGCCCTTGCGCTTTCGCCCGGCGACCGGCTGGCCGTTGTGGACGTGGAGGGGCGCCAGCGATGCGAACTGGGTGTGTTCGGCCCGGATGGCAATGCCGATCCGTCCAGGCTGGGCGTTCGGGCCGATGGCCCGATGGAGGGTTTCGCGTCCGCGCTCAGGCGGGGCGACGACAGCGCGCAGGCGGCCGACGCGGCGCTTCGGCGGCGCGGCGTTGACCTTGCCCGGGCCAGAGCGGTGCAGGTTTTCGGCGGAGAAACGGAAGCCGGCGCCGAAGCGTGCTTCGACGTCGCAGACGACGCCGTTTGCCTGATTGCGGCGCCTGGCGGACCGATGAGGGTGGATGCCCAGGACCCTCCCACGGAGCTCGACGTCGTGGTCAGGCGCTCGCGCGTTGAGGCGCCGGAACGCCACCCGCTGCCTTCGCCCCTGGGTGACATGCGCCTGGATCTGGAGGTGGAGAGGGCGTCGGCGATCGCATACGAGGTAAAGGCCGGAGAGTTCATCCAGGTGATCGACGCCGCCGGCAGGCAGTGTTCCGATTTTCTGGCCTTCGACGCGAGGCAGTTGCAGCGGGGCATTGAGCGGGGGCTGGACGCGACCACGACGCGTACGCTCATGGGCCGGGCCTATCCCGGTCCGGGACTTTTCTCGAAGTTTTGCGACCAGGATATGCAGCCGCTGGTGGAAGTCGTTCGGGATACGGTAGGTCGGCACGATACGTTTGCGCTTGCGTGCACCGCGAGATATTACGAGGATATGGGTTACCCGGGCCACGTCAACTGTACTGACAACTTCAACGCGGCACTGGACCCGTATACGATTCAGCCCCGGCGCGGCTGGCCCGCGGTGAATTTTTTCTACAATACGAGAATAGACCTTAATAACGTCCTTTTCCTGGACGAACCATGGTCTCGTCCGGGTGACTACGTGCTGCTGAAAGCCCTGACGGACCTGGTTTGCCTGTCGTCCGCGTGCCCGGACGATATCGATCCGGCCAACGGCTGGGAGCCAACAGAGATCCAGGTCCGCGTCTACCCCGAACGGTACCGGTTTTCCAGAGGAATTGCGCACCGGATGACGGCAGACGCCGAACCGAGGCTGACGAGGGAGACGGCCTTTCACCGGCGAACCTCGGCCCTGACCCGACACTTCGAGGAATACCGCGGTTACTGGCTGCCGTCCTCCTTCACGGGGACCGGCGCCGTCGAGGAGTATTATGCCTGTCGCGAGGCGGCGGCGGTGATGGACCTGTCCGCGCTTCGCAAGTTCGAGGTCCTGGGGCCGGACGCGGAAGCGCTTCTGCAGCACACCCTCACGCGAGACGTTCGCAGGCTTTCAGCGGGCCAGGTGACGTATTCCGCCATGTGTTATGAAACCGGCGGCATGCTGGACGACGGCACCCTGTTCCGGTTGGGCCCGGAGAATTTTCGCTGGATTTGCGGCGAGGATTACGGCGGCGTGTGGTTACGCGAGCAGGCGAGTCGCCGCGGGATGCGGGTGTGGGTCAGAAACGCCACCGACCAACTCCACAATCTTGCCGTCCAGGGCCCGAGAAGCCGGGATATTCTCGACGAAATCATCTGGACGCCTCCGTCCCGCCCGTCCCTGGCCGAATTGGGCTGGTTCCGATTCACGGTGGGTCGAATCGACGACGGAAGCGGAGCGGCGGTCGTGGTATCCAGGACCGGCTATACGGGCGAACTGGGCTATGAGGTGTGGTGCCATCCCGACGATGCGCCCGCGGTCTGGGATGCCATATGGGAATCCGGGCAGCCGCATGGCCTGACCCCGCTGGGGCTGGAAGCCCTGGACATGCTTCGGATCGAGGCCGGTCTCGTTTTCGCCGGCTGCGAGTTCGACGATCAGACGGACCCGTTTGAGGCGGGCATCGGCTTCACCGTGCCGCTCAAGCGAAAGAAAGACGATTTCATCGGCAAAGAGGCGCTTATTCGAAGACGGTCCGATCCGCAACGCGTGCTCGTGGGGCTGGAGCTGTCCGGAAACGAGCCCGCCGCCACCGGCGACGACGTCTATGACGGACGGGGCCGCGTGGGCGTGATTACCAGCGGCACCCGCTCACCCATTCTGGGCAGGAATATCGCGCTGTGCCGTCTGGCGACCGGGTACGCAGCCGTCGGCGTGGCCGTGGAGGTGGGAAGGCTGGACGGACATCAGAAGCGGATCCCCGCCCGCGTGGTGCGGTTTCCGTTCTACGATCCGGAGAAGACCCGGCCCCGGGCCTGATCGATAAGCGAATTCCGCGACGCGTCACCGGGGGTTTCGGCGGCCCGGTTGACGGCGTCCGGACGGCCGGCGGCGGATGAGGCCGGATCCTGCGCCGCGTCCGTTGAGAGGGTATCGGAATGGCGTTCGACCCGATGGAACAACGGCGGATAATGGGTTGTTTCGCGACCGGGGTAACCGTCGTGACGGCGGTTGCGGGAGGCGAGGCGAGAGGGATGACGGCCAATGCCGTGACCTCGCTGTCGCTGGACCCGCCCCTGGTCATGGTTGCCGTGGACAAAGGGGCGCAGATGCACGCCCATCTGACCGCCAGCCGCCAATTTGCATTGAATATCCTCAGCGAGGATCAGGAGGCGCTTTCCGTACAGTTCGCCAGGCCGGGCCCGAAGGACTTTTCGAACGTGGCTTCAACCGCTGGCCGGACGGGCTCGCCCGTCTTCGCGGACGCGCTGGGCCACGTGGAGTGTCTGCTGGTCGACGTACTGCGGACCGGCGACCACGACATTTTCGTTGGTGAGATTGTGGCGGGCGACGCCGGCGAGGGTCGTCCGCTGCTGTTTTACCGGGGGAAGTACAGCCGGATGGCGGAAGGGTCCGCGGAGGTCTGAAGGGTTTCCGTCGCATGCCTGACGGCGTGTTCAAGTTCAATAGGGAGGAATGGTATGGATAACGAACTCAGCGCATTGACGGTCGTATTTACGGAATTCTATTACTGGATATGCATCGTTCTCATGTTCCTGATCCACGTCGGCTTCTGTCTGTATGAAGTCGGCGTCTCCAGGCGGAAGAATATGATGCACACCCTGATGAAGAACGCGATGTTGATTCCGCTGGTGACCATCACGTTCTATTTCTTCGGGTGGTGGATCTACTTTGCGGTGCAGAACGGGCCCGGGATCACGGGCGGACTCATACAAGCCGCCTGGGCGGAGCCGTGGAATGAACTGATGGGGACGCATATGGGAGGAAAGCCGCACGCCGGCGGGTTGACCGGGGATGATACGGCTCTCTGGGCGCGGTTGAACGGCGTGTTCTGGGCGGCGTTTCTTCTGTTTTCGTGGACGGCTGGATCGATTCTTTCCGGGGCGGTAATCGAACGCATCCGATCCGGCGCGTTCTGGATCTTTGCGATACTGGTGGGGTCGGTCACCTGGGTGATCGATGCGGCGTGGGGATGGTCCGCGGACGGCTGGATGGTGCAGTTGCTGGGTTACCACGACGCGTACGCGTCCGGCGTGATCCACGGGATCAGCGGCGGTTCCGCGCTGGCGATACTCTATCACCTCGGGCCCCGCATCGGCAGGTTCAGGCCTGACGGCTCTCCCAGGATTTTCCCGCCGCAGAACACGTGGCTGGTCATTATCGGACTGTTTTTGATCTATACCGGATTCTGGGGCTTCTATGCGGCCTGCAACGTTCCCATTATGGACATCGATGCCGCAGACGGCAGGTCGTTCTTCTCGGCCACCACGATTTACCTCACACCCACGACGCTCAGCGCCATCACCTTCAACTTTCTGATGTCTCTCGCCGGCGGATTGATCATGGGGTATTTCGTGTCCAAAGGCGATCCTTACTGGACCTTCTCGGGCGGACTTGCCGGCATCATCACGGCGTCGGCCGGCAACGACCTGTATCATCCGATGCAGGCGCTTCTCATCGGCGCATTCGGCACGTTCTGCATGTACAGGTTGCACAATTGGGTCGAACGCCGCTTCAGGATCGACGATGCGGTGGGCGCCGTGGCGGTGCACGGATATGCCGGGGTCATCGGCGTTATTGTCGCGGGATTCGTCCTGTGGGGGTATCCGGGCGCTAATCCCGATTACGCCCCGATAACGCCGTGGGGTCAGACGCTCGGCGCCGTCATCATGTTTTTCGTGCTGGGTTTTCTGCCATGTTACGTGGTGGGTGCGATTCTCAAGAAGCTGGGCGTTCTCCGCATTCCGGCGCAAATCGAACTGGCGGGTCTGGATCACACGACCATCGAGAACGAAACGGCCGACGCGAACGAACTCGTCCAGGCGGAAGTCGACGAAGCGCGGGGAAACTGAAGGGAATCGATGGGCGAGCAAGGGATATTGCCGGATATCGAAATCGCGAGGCAGGCCGATTTGCTTCACGTCGGCGATGTCGGGAGAAAGCTGGGCGTACCCGAAGATCAACTGGAGGTCTACGGCAGGTACAAGGCCAAGGTTTCGATGGGTTTTTGCGACAGCCTGGCCGGAAATCCCACCGGTAAACTCGTGCTGGTCTCGGCGATCAATCCGACGCCCTCCGGCGAGGGCAAGACCACGACAACCGTGGGTCTGGGCGACGCGCTGAACCGGCTGGGCAAGCGCGCGGCCGTGTGTCTCAGGGAGCCCTCTCTGGGTCCCTGTTTCGGCATGAAGGGAGGCGCTGCCGGCGGCGGGGCCGCGCAGGTCGCGCCAATGGAGGACATCAACCTGCACTTTACGGGCGATATCCATGCCATCGGCGTCGCCCACAATCTGCTGGCCGCGGCAGTCGACAACCACATTCATCACCGCAACAGGCTGGATATCGATCCCCGGCGCATCCTGTGGAAGCGCGCCCTGGATATGAACGACCGGGCGTTGCGCGATATCGTCATCGGTCTCGGGGGCACGGGGAATTCCTATCCTCGAGAATCCGGGTTTGAAATCACGGTCGCGTCCGAAGTGATGGCGATCTTCTGCCTGTCCGAGTCGCTCGACGAGCTTCGTGAGCGTCTGGGTCGAATCATAGTGGCGCGTACACGGGCCAACGAACCGGTTACGGCGGCGGACCTCAATGTGCACGGGGCGATGGCCGTGCTGTTGAAGGACGCGCTGAAACCGAATCTGGTCCAGACGATCGAGAATAACCCGGCGATCGTCCACGGGGGTCCGTTCGCCAATATCGCGCACGGATGCAACTCGGTGATCGCGACCAAGCTGGCGATGCGTCTGGCCGAATACACTGTGACCGAAGCCGGATTCGGCGCGGACCTCGGCGCGGAGAAATTTCTGAACATCAAATGCCGGCAGGCCGGCATCCGCCCGGACGTGGTCGTGCTCGTGGCAACCGTCCGGGGGCTGAAATACCACGGGGGGACGTCGCTCAGGAGGCTGGCGGACCCCGATCCGGCCGCCGTGGAGAAAGGACTTGTAAATCTCAGGAAGCATATTGAAAATGTCCGGCGTTTCGGTCTGCCGGCGGTCGTCGCAGTGAACCGGTTTCTAACCGACACCGCCGATGAGGTCGCATTGATCGTGGACAGGTGCGCCGACATGGACTTGCCGATCGTTCCTTCGGAACACTGGGCCGCAGGGGGGGCCGGCGCCGAAGCGCTTGCCCGAACGGTCGTCGAAGCCGCGGAAACGGGGCCTGCCGATTTCAACCTTCTGTATCCCGACAGTCTGCGGTTGTGGGACAAGGCCAGGATTGTGGCCCGGGAAATCTACGGCGCCGACGATATCATGGGGGACAAACGCCTGAGAGCCCGGTTCGGAAAGCTCGAGGAAGCGGGGTACGGAAGGTTTCCGGTTTGTATGGCCAAGACCCAGTATTCGCTCTCGACCGATCCGGGACTGAAGGGCAGACCGAGAGGTTTCGACGTGCCCATCCGCGACGTGAGGGTGTCTGCCGGGGCCGGTTTCGTGGTGGTGTACACCGGCGATGTCATGACAATGCCGGGGCTGCCCCGCAAACCCTCTGCCGAGGCCATCGACTACGATGAAGCCGGACAGACCGTGGGTCTGTTCTGACGGCACGAGCCGCCACCGATGGTGTCCGCCGTCTCCGGGGAGCGCGACATCTTCGAAACCAGGCATCCGGACGCTTCGCTTCAGCTTCCGAATGAGACGAATGGTTTCAACATACTCACCAGTGTAAGGAGGTGGCAGATGAGAACGGGTCAGATAGACACGTGGACGGGAAATCCGGCTGACGTCGGTCCGATGTACCCCTTTGTCGGGTACGAGGTTCCTCTATTCGTGGTTTGTGTTGTCCTGTGGCTCGCGTACACGGTCTGGCAGATGAAACACGAGAACGCGGTTTACCGGGAGGAACTGGATCAGTGCGCCAGCGCCGGCTCTTCGGCATCGGCAACAGAAGGCGAGAGCAAGGATTCCTAACGTTGATTTTCCTGGGGAGATCTGACGATGACGCTGGACCAGGTTAAAGATTTCGTAGAGAAAAATGGAATAGACTTCTTTCTGTGCTCGTTTGTGGAGATGAGCGGGATGCCCAAGGCCAAGGTGGTGCCGGTCACGCACCTGGACGACATGGCCTCGGAAGGCGCGGGGTTCGCGGGGTTCGCGGCGGGCAATATGGGACAGGGGCCGCACGATTCCGATATGATGAACATACCGGATTTCAGTTCGATGACCGTGTTGCCATGGCGCAAGAACACGGCGTGGGTGGCGGGTAACATCCAGGTCGAAGGGGAACCGTTCGGCTACTGTCCCCGGACGATTATGCAGCGCCAGCTCGAGAAGGCCGAGGCAAGGGGTTATCGGTTGAATCTGGGCGTGGAAGCGGAGTTCATCCTCCTGAAGAAGGACGATCAGGGCCAATATACGCTGGCCGACCCGATGGACACGCTGGAAAAGCCCTGTTATGATCTCGTCACGCTGCATCGCAATCTGGATGTGATGACCACGCTCATCGGGTATATGCAGGAGCTGGGATGGGAACCCTATGCCAACGACCACGAAGACGCCAATTGCCAGTTCGAGATAAACTGGACCTATTCCGACGCGCTCACGACCGCGGACCGGCAGACCTTTTTCAGGTGGATGGTGAAAGTGAACGCGGAGCGTCACGGATACCACGCGACCTTCATGCCGAAACCGTTTTCTCATCTCACCGGCAGCGGGGCGCATTATCACATGAGCCTGTGGGACCCGGAGAACAGGATCAATCTATTCCTCGACGAGGCAGACGAAAACGGGCTGTCGAAGGAAGCTTACTGGTTCATGGCGGGCATCCTCAACCACGCCAAGGCGATTTCGGCCGTTTCCGCGCCGCTGGTGAACAGCTATAAGCGACTCACGAGGGGCGCGCCTCGCTCAGGGGCCTCCTGGGCGCCGATCTGTATCACGTACGGTGGATCGAACCGGACGCAGATGGTTCGCATCCCGGACGCGGGGCGTATCGAGAATCGGGCGATCGACGGGGCGGCCAATCCCTATCTGACGACCGCGGCGATGCTGGCGGCGGGGCTCGACGGCATCGAAAACCGCATGGATCCGGGCGAACGCAACGAGGGCAACCTCTACGAGGTGTCCGAGAGCGAATTGAAAGCGCGGGGCGTCGACCTGCTGCCGGGGACCCTGGCCGAGGCGGCCGATCACCTGGCGTCCGACGACGTGATCCGGGAAGCGCTCGGAACGGAATATGCCGACTACTACGTGCAGGTGAAACGCGAAGAGTGGGCGGAGTACCATCTGCACGTCGACCAGTGGGAGCGGGAACGCTATCTGCCGGTGTATTAAAGCTGGTTGACGTCGCGAGGTCTGCCTATGGAGAGTGCAGTTGAACGGACGGTTCGGGAAGCGCCGCGGGGCATTGGAGGATTGCTCCGAAATATCGGTCCGGGCGTAGTTGTGTCCGGATCGGTGGTCGGGTCCGGCGAGTTGCTCGTTACGACGCGCATGGGCGCCGAGGTGGGCTTCGTGTTTCTCTGGGGGGTGATCCTGGCCTGTCTGGTCAAGTTCTTCATCCAGCTTGAACTCGGGCGCCAGTGCGTTCTGCACAACAGTACGACGATACAGGTACTGGATCGTGTGCCCGGAATGCGGCTGGCGAATACCTCGTGGGCGGCATGGTTGTGCGTGCTGGGATACTTCTCGGTAATGATCGCCGTGATCGGCATCCTGGGGTCGGTGGCCGGACTGATGGTGACCCTCCTTCCCGGCGTCCCGTACAACGTCTGGGCCGTTCTGGTATTCGCGGCCATCTCGATTCTGCTGTACCGGGGTCTGTACGCCGACCTGGAGCGCATGATCACCGTACTGGTTGCGGGCTTCAGTCTGGTTGTTATCGGGTCCGTCGTGGCGATGCAGGCAACGCCCTACGCCGTGGGCGGCGACGAGATATTGTCAGGGTTTCGCTTCGCCTTGCCGGCGGACGGGGCATTTGTGGCCATGGCTGTGATGGGGTCGGTGGGCGCGACGGCGGTGGAGTTGTTTATGTATCCTTACTGGGTGAGGGAAAAAGGGTATGCGGATTTCGTCGGACCTCGTGAGGATACACCTGAATGGCGGGCGCGCTATCGGGGCTGGATGCGGGTGCTGAAAACCGACGCGCTGGTCTGCACGGGAATCGCATTGGTGATTACCTGCGCCTACTATCTGCTGGGCGCTGCGATACTCAAGAAACTGAACGTGGTTCCCCAGGGCATGGAGGTCGTCGAGCAGGTATCGCTGATTTTTACACGAAGCATCGGACCGTGGACCAAGAACGTGTTCATGTTCGGCGCGTTCTGCACGCTGTTTTCCACGCTGCTCGTCTTTACCGCCAGTTCGGGACGCATCAGCGTGGACTTTCTGAGGCGGACGGGCGTCGCCAGTCTCGATCACGAGGACGGCCGGCTTCGGCTGCTGAGGGCGTTGCAGATCGCCTTTCCGTTTCTGTGGCTCTGTGTGACCATTGCAACCCCGAATACGCCCCTGGCCCTGGTGCTGATCGGGGCCAATGCCAATAACCTGCTGCTGATTCCGATGGCCTACGGCGTGGTGCACCTGGCGATGCGCGCCGCGGACCCGGAACGGATGTCCGTCTGGACGGAACTTGGATTGCTGCTGACGATCTGGGCGATCATCAACTTTACCGCGATCAATCTGTATCTGAACTGGACGCGTTAGGCATCTGGAAAGACGCGGAATCCAGAAGGGCGGCCGGTAGCGGCCGCCCTTTTTCTGATCGACACGTGCAGAGTCCCGGCGTGGGAGCCGTGGCAACGGTCAATCCGACGTCTCCACCCAGATGGGTGTGCTCCATCCCTTCGCGCCCATGGCGTGCGCGACGTTGCCGGGGTATTGGGGGACGGGTTCGGGCGACATGACTTCGAGGTGGTAGTAGTGCCTTCCGGGACGGTACCGGCGCAACTGGAATTCCTTTCGCTCCCCCTGGGTATGGCCGATGAACCTGTCGTCGTGCATCAGACGTCCGTCCCGGTGGATGCGCAGGATGTATTCACATCCGGCCTCTCCCACGACGCGCCATTTCAGCACCGGATCGTCCCTCACGAGCAGCGAACTGCCCATCATCCGGTCGTTGATCGTGAATTCGATCAGGATCTGCTGGCCGGCCGTCGCGTAACAACGCCTGGCCCTGATCGCGTCGAGGAAGGCGGCCCGGTCCAGCCGATCGGCCCAGATGCCGGTGAGCGCGCCGCTCAGGCCCGGGTTGCGGTGGTGGCTGTCGCCGCTGCCGGTGAAGGCGAATTTTCGGCCCGCGTCAAGGTATTTGAAATAGACGTCGTACAGGTCGATGTTGATCATCCAGCCGGCGCATACGTCGACGCCCCATTCCACGTCCGTGTCGTAAAGATTCCATTTCCCGTTGTGGGGATGGGGGAGCGGCAGGTAGCCCTTTTCCTTGAACCAGGCGAGGCACTCCCGGGTGTCCTTGTGGGTATGCCGCTCGCCCTTCGTGTGAGCGTCCTTGTACTTGAAGTGCAGCAGGTCCATCTCCATGTCGTCGTCGTCCGACATCACCGACCGGTGGTCCCGCCCGGAGTCCACCCGGTCGGTGATGGTCATTTCGTAGCCCGGAAACATGGCGAATTGCCCTAGATCATTCAGGACCATGGCGTTGCCCTTCACGTAGTCCCACTCATAGTCCTTCAGGTGCCGCACGTTCCGGCGCGTGGGCAGATTCCAGAAGCTGTCGTTGTCGGAGACGGTCAGCCCGTCGATCTGCGCCTTGTCGCGGGCGTAGTGACCCAATTCATCCGGCTCGCCCTCTACTTCGATGGATGCCGCCGAGTGGCAGTGCAGGTCCACCCAGAAGAGGTGGTACTTGCCGCGTTCCGCGCCGGGCAGTTGGTTGCCGGGCCGTTCCGTGCGCCGCCGCCTTTCGAACGGAAGCCGGACTTCCTTCCATTCGGTCAGGTCGATACGGCGGTTTTCAACGGGTACCACGGGGAGATCGACTGTCAGGCGCGCGTTTTCCAGATATCGCTCGTCGGTAACCATGTCTTGAGACATCAGGTGAACCCCGGTACCGACCGTGCCGTTGTGGGGAAGCTCATAGAAGACGTTTCCTTCGGCGACAGTGCGAGGATCCGACCAGACGCCGTCGACGCAGGGTTGGCCGAAGAGGCGGCCCGTGGAATTGAGCGTGCCCTGCTCGCTGTCGGCCTTGACTTCGTAGAACAGCCACACGCCGCCGGATTCCGCGCCCTTGAGGATGGGGAAAAGCCGCCTGCCCATGTGCCCCAGGTTGGGCGGTTTCGGAAACTCGGTCAGCAGCCCGTAGTGCAGCGGGGCGATCTCCGTCCCTCCTTCGGCACCGGAAACCGGCTCCCAGGACAGGCCGTCCAGCCGGGCGCACCGCAGGGAATACTTCTGCTGGAGGGTGCTGTCCCTGTACATGACGTCCACGCCGCGCACCCACGCCGCCCAGAGTGAACCTCCTGTGTCCCTGCAGAGCGTCGACCTGTTCTCCCACCCCTCGTCGGTGCTGATCCGGACCACTTTCCGCGGGCCAGAGGGATCGACAGCGCAGCCGAATATGTCGTAGGTGCGTTCCATATAGCTGTCCCAGACGATATAGATGCCTTCCGACCCCCATTCGACTATCCTGGGCCGGTAGTTGTAGCGTCCTCCGTTTCGAATCGTCCAGGTCGCGGTCTTGCCATCCGGTAGTGTCCTGAGGACCCGGATGCTGCCGTTTCGACTGACGGATTCCGCCCAGCTGATCCACAGAGCGCCGGTTTCGTCGAGGACGGCCTGAGGCTCCCAGACTTTCGCCGACGCAGGCAGGGTCAGGCATGTCCGGCAGGGACTGAACGAATTCCCGTCCCGCCTGCGGGTCCTGAACGCGTACTGGCGGCCGGTCTTTTCCAGCCAGACGAATACCACTTCATTCCCGTCGGGTATGCAGATGGGACGGGTCTGCATGGCGTCGTTCGTGGATATCGGCTCAATCGGACCCGCGGTCTCTCCGGCGAACTGTCGAACGAAAACCCTCGACCCCTCGGCCGCGTAAGCCGCCCAGGCCGCCCAGCAGGTGTTGCCGTCCGGCAGGGTGCACAGATTGGGTTCGTAACTGTCGTTCGAATAAACGCCCTCGGTGATCGCGATTTTCACGGTTACGGTTCCTTGTGCAGAGATGTTTTCGGGAAGAGTCAGGTGTGGGGGGAAGGGCCGGGGCCCGCGGTTCGGATGCCCGCCATGGAACGATATAGTAAGGTCCTGGCCGTCCGGGATCGAATTCGAGCTGCTAGTGTTCTGTCCCGGAAATAAGTTTCCTGAATTCGGCCGTCGAGTCGCCCGGCTCGCATCCTTCGACAGGCTCTGGACCCAGCGCCGGAGCGCGGGCGACCTGGCCAGGTCGGCGAGCGATGGCACTTCGACAAGCTCAGCGCAAGCAACGTCGGCAGACGGGATGAATCGGCGGAAGAATGGTGAGGTGTTTTTGGGACAGGACACTAGGTTCGTTTCCAGGGTTCTCCGGCTGCAGTCACTTCCTCCCGGATCGTGGCATCGGGTCCAAAGCGGATGTGTCGGAAGGCGAAGGGGATATGGCGTCGGCCGAACAGGGCGTGGGTAAGTCCCCATTCGAACAACGTAAAGGCGACAACTGCCGCCAGACCGACGCAGCTTGTATAACCGATCCACGCGGCGAAGCTGCCCGCGGACGGAAAAAGGGGTTGATGAAACGCGTCGGTCTGGACGACAAGCGCCGCGAAAATGGTGCAGATGACGGCGTTGAATGTAATCATGCCCTCGGTGACCAGACGCCGCGGTGTGAACTCGACGATCTTCAGGGCGAAGTTGAAGTTGACGACCCACCAAAGGAAGACCAGATAGAGGAGCTGGCCAGTTCCCGTCCAGGTGTCCGGAATGAATGAAATCGGCTTGGAGCGGTGTGCGTGCATCAGCCAGAACAGGGCGATACCGATGGCAATGTATACCAGTTCAAGCCAGCCGATCCACCCCTTCGACCGCACGAACCAGCCTGCAACCGGCAGGCCGTAGGGCCTCTTCGGCAGCGACGCCACCTTGTCCACCCAGTTCAACGGCGCCTTTCTGTGATTGAGATAGGTGAGTCCCACCAGGACGAATCCCGTCGCGAACATCCCGGTCCACGCGGGCGGCGGGCCGGCATTCGAGCCGGCGGGCGCGACGGTCGATAACAGCCCCATGCAGACGGCGATGGCAATGCCGAACAAAAGCCCTTGGGTCTGCTCCATGACACTGTGCCAGTTGGTCTGTAAACCGGTGCGGATGTTCAGCAGTTTCAGGAACTGGCCCAGCCCGAAGCCGATGCCGCCGATGAATCCCGTGATCAGTCCTGCAAACGCCAGTCCGTAGAGGTCGTACCGCCAGCAGTAGATCAGCAGACCGGCGGCAAGGCCGACACACCCGGCCCAGTTGTCGCCCCGGGGCGGGGTCATCCGGAGCTTGAGGACGACGACAAGCACCAGGAAGGACACGAACCACCCGATGGTCAGGTGGAGCACAAGCGACGTCGCGATATCGAAGCCGCCGCGGAAGAGAGACACGATGATGCCGGCGGCCATCGCCACCAGGTTCGCAAGCCAGTCGGTATCGTACCAGGAAAGAGCGGCTCTGCCTGATTTGCCGGCACCCGAAAAAAGCAGGTCGACCAGGACCGACTGAAGCGCCCACCCCGCAAAAATCGCGGCCAGTGGGGCAAAGAAGAGGGCAAGTCGGTCTCCGGTGAAGAATACGGGAAGCGCGGTTCCCGCCCCGCCCAAAAACGCCCACAGGAAGCCGATGACGAAGAGGTTGGCGAATCCGTACAGGACGGAAGGCGGGTGGCCCGAGTGCGTGTATCCAACCACGCCCATATACGACATGCTTCCACCGAAAGACCAGCCGAGCGCGCCGAACATGGCGAAGTAGTGAACGTGCGCAAGCCAGTCGGAACGGCCGGATACCAGAACGGCCGCCATGGCTGCAAGCGCACCCGGTATGGCCGCTCCGTATTCGTGGCCGAAGTTACCGCGAATGCCCCATCCCACGGATAGGGAAAGGCCGCAGAAGGCCATGAGTTGCCAGGTGATGCCGCTCGCCGCCAGATACAGGTCCATTACGTTGATCTCAGCCGACGTCGATCACGAGATTGCCGTAGTCGTCCACGGTTACGGTACAATCGGGCGGAACAAGGGTTGTAGAGTCGATTTCCTCCACGATGGCGGGACCCGTGAAGCGGTTGTTCGCCTGAAGGCGGTACCGGTCGTAGATCGACGCGGGCGCCGGTTCGGTGGAACCCGGCATGCGGACGTCGCGTTTCGCCTTCAGGGCCGTGCGCGAGGAAGGTCCGCCCTTGGGAACCTGCCGCCGGCTGGGGCGCGGCACGGCGCCCACGGCTGAGAGACGCACGTTGACGATTTCCGTGGGTTCCTCCCGGGTTGCGAATCCGTACTGGCGCCGGTGGGCGGTGACAAAGGCGTCGTTCATCTTCCGGGGAAGGCTTTCCGACAGACGGCCGACGGGTACCCGAAGTTCGTAGGACTGGCCCAGATACCGCATATCGGCCTCGCGGACGAAGCGGATGTTGTCGCGGGAGACGCCTTCGCTCAAAAGCAGGCCGGTCGCGTGGTCTTCAAACTCGCGGTAGATGTCCGAAAGTCGGGTCACGTCCAGATCATCCGTCCTCTCGATATACGTGCGAACGTAGTCATGACGCAGGTCGGTAACAAGCAGTCCGAGCGCCGTGGTCACGCCGGGACTGGGCGGTACGAGGACGGTGCGGATGTGCAGCGCCCTGGCCAGCGCCACGGCATGGAGCGGGCCGGCGCCGCCGAAAGCCACCAGGACGAACGCGCGGGGGTCCACGCCTTTCTGGACCGACACGAGTTGGAGGATGCCCGTCATATTGGCATTGGCGATTTCAATCAGCCCGGCGGCTGCTTCCTCGACGGACAGATTCAGGGGACCGGCGATGCGCCGGCTGAGCGCCTCTTTGGCGAGCGACTTGTCAAGGCGGAGTTCACCTCCCAGAAAGTAACCGGGATCGAGGCGGTCGAGAACGAGGTTTGCGTCCGTCAGCGTGGGTTCCGACCCCCCCTTTCCATAACAGGCGGGTCCCGGCGCCGCGCCCGCGGATTGCGGGCCTACGGCAAGCGCCCCGCCCGGATCGACGTGGCCGATGCTCCCGCCGCCGGACCCGATTTCGACCAGATCGATCACGGGCGTTTTTACCGGATAACCCTGACCCTTGTCCCGGGTGGTGGTTGCAACCGCGGCATCGCCGACCTCGAATTCGGCGGCCAGGCGCGGCTGTCCGTTTTCGATAAGCGCCGCCTTCGCGGTTGTGCCCCCGATGTCCAGCGCAATCAGATCTTCGTACCCGGCCAGCCGGCCCACGTACGAAGCCGCGATGACGCCCGCTGCCGGACCGGATTCGATGAGCTGTACGGGCTGCTGCCTGGCGGTCCCGGAGGCGATGATGCCGCCGCCGGAAGTCATCAGGAACAGGCCGGAGCCGGGGTTCACCGCTCCGAGCCGGTCCTCCAGGCGTTCCACGTAGGCGCCCACCGCCGGAAGCAGCGCGGCATTGACCGCCGTTGTGCTGGCGCGGGTATATTCGCGGTATTCGGGACAGATGTCGGAGGAGATGCAGACGGGCAGACGGGGACATGCTTCCCGGATGATCCCGGCGGCCCGCCGTTCGTGCGCCGGGTCCAGATAGGCGTGCAGGAAGCAGACGAGAATCGCTTCCACCCCGTCCTCGGCCAGTCTACCTGCGGCACGGTACACGGCGGCCTCGTCCAGGGGGACGAGAACCTCGCCATGGGCATCGATGCGTTCGGGTACGCCAACGCACAGGTGGCGCGGTACGAGCGGAGGGGGTTTGTCGTAGTCGAGGTCGTAGAGGTTGGGCCGGATCTGCCACGCGATCTCGAAAAGATCGCTGAAGCCCTCCGAGGCGATGAGCCCGATCCGGGCGCCTTTCTGCTGGATGATCGTGTTGGTCGCCACGGTCGTGCCGTGTACCACGAAGCCCACTTGCCGGGCCGTGAGCCCCTGGTTGTCGAGGCCGCGGGTATACGCTTCCATGAAAGCCCGTGAGGGATCGTCAGGAGTGGAGGAAACCTTGACGGGGCGGAAGTCGCCCGTGTTTTCGTCCATCACCACGGCATCGGTGAACGTGCCGCCGATGTCGATGCCGATGCGGTAAGAGGCACTCATCGAATTGCGCTCCGTTCGAGGCGTTTGCGTTGTGCCCGCGTCGCCTCGAAGTCGACGGTCCAGGTCGCCGCGTTGTAGATGACTCCGTAGGTTTCGCTCGCGGTCCTGGGCGATACCTTTCCGTCTCTCACGTCTCTGACGACGGCATCCGGTTCCCGTTCGTGCGGGCGGCCGAAGCCCCCGCCGCCCGGGGTCTGAACGCTGACGCGGCCGCCCTTCGGAACCGTGATGCTGACTTTGGAGGGAAGGCTTTCCGCCCTGCCGTCCGGATCCAGAATGAACCGTGCGGTGCGTCCGTCCCCACCGCCCCCGAGTCCCCATGGTGGAAAACGCGTGCCGTCTGAGAGGACCGTAAAGGTGGTGTCGCAGTCCGGAAACTCAAAATCTCTCCTGATGCCGAGGCCGCCTCGAAACCGGCCGCCGCCGCCGCTGTCGGGTATCAGGCCGTAACGGGCGAAACGGATGGGATAGTTGATTTCCACCTCCTCGACCGGGGCGTTTTCCGTATTGTGGATGGTGGTCTGGATGGCATCCGGGCCGTCTTTGGCGGGTCGGGCGCCGTTGCCGCCGCCAACGGTCTCCATGTAGCAGTAATACGCTTTTTTTCGCGGGTCGTTACCCGCGAAACCCAGGTTGCAGATAATGGCTTTGCCGCAGGCGGGAATCCGGTCCGGCAACGCGTCGCGCAGGGAGGTGAGGGTCAGCTCCGCCGTGAGTTGCGCCAGTTCCCACGCGCCGACAACGGCTGCGGGCCACGTTGCGGTGAGCACGGTTTTGTCCGGTCCTGTCACGTCCAGGCATCGGTAGAGTCCGTCGTTGACCAGGATGCGGGGATCGATCAGGCTCTTGATGACCACCGCGATGGCCGCCAGTGTGTTTGAGCGCGTGGCGTTCAGCGGGCCTGTCTGCTGCGGCGCGGACCCGGTGACGTCCAGTCTGGCGCTTCCGTCGCGGAGTTGGACGGCAACGGCGATTTTGACCGGTTCGTCATCGAATCCGTTGTTGTCGCGATAACCCTCAGCCTTGTATACACCGGCCGGCAATGCGGCGATCTCACGCCGCGCCCAGCGCTCCGTATAATCGAGCAGTTCGTCGAAGAAGGCCTCCACCCGGCCAATGTCGTAACGGTCCATGAGTTCGGTGATGCGCCGCGCGCCCACGAGGTTTGCGCCCATCTGCGCGCGCAGGTCGCCTCCGGTTTCGTGGGGCGCGCGCACGTTTTGCAGAATGAGGCCCAGTACGTTCTCGTCGATTTTCCCCCGGCGCATAATCTTCGTGGGAGGGATGATGATGCCTTCCTGGTAGATCTCGCGGTTTACGCCCAGGCTGCAGGGCGTGCTTCCCCCCACGTCAACGTGGTGGGCCATGTTGGCCAGGTACCCGAGCCGGGACTCTCCGGCAAAGACCGGCGCGATCAGGGCGATGTCGTTCAGATGGCTGCTTCCACGGTGAGGATCGTTCAGGATCAGGCCGTCGCCGGGATCGAGGTTCTCCGCGCCGTATTCCCGGAGCGCGTTCGGGATCGCGGTCTTCATGGATGAGAGGTGCGGCGGCTGCGAGAAGGATTGTGCGACCACCCTGAATGAAGCATCGAAGAAGGCACACGAAAAGTCGGCCCGGGTCTTGATATTCGTGGAATACGCGGTTCGGCGAATCGTGTATGCCATCTCTTCGGTTGCGTTCAGCAGTGCGTTTTTCATCACTTCGAACGTGATGGGGTCCATGGTCAGTTGAGATGATCGATCGGACATGCCCGGTCTCCCTGAACGGCTTCCCCGGGAAGTAAGCGGGGGGTGAACGAAACGTGGTATGATCGGCTGCAGCGCGCTGGCGGAACCGGAAGTCAATTCGCACTTTCGCTCCGCAGGAGGTTGTTTTCTACGATGCGGCGCTCTCGCCGGCTTCCCGCCCGCTGTCCGGGGCGTAAGTCTGCCTCTGCCAGTGACCCGAACCGAAGATCCGGAATCGATCCACCCCCGGATGCAGAGCTGAAAATGCGATCTCATCGCCGGCGGACAGGAGATGGGCGGCCTCGAGGCGCAGGGCGAACCGGGTGCTGATACGGGTTCCATGTTCGTCCAGAATGTCCGCCGCAACCGGGTCGTTCAGAGGTTGGAGGAAGGCCAGGTTTCGGCCCGGTCTCACTTTGTAGACGTTCAGGTTGTCTTCCCTGCCCTGGATCACCGGGGGCGGCTCCACCCACGCGCGGTCTGTTTCGACCGCGGTGACAAGCAGATAGCCGACGGCAAGGTGGGGAAAGCCCGTCAGGCGCAAGGTATAGGTGCCTTCAGGATTGCGCACGCAGGATTGGATGGTGTAGGCGGAGGCACGAGCGCGGTGGCGGATGGTGATGGTATTGTTCGCAAAGACACTGGGGTCCGCGATTGCTGAGTCCGGCCGGATCGTCAGAGACTTCCCGACGTCGTCGAATCCGGTGAGCATACCTTCGAGCGTAAGGCCGGATTCGACTCGGCGGCCACCGGATTCCGCGAATGTCCCGCCGACCAGAGCCAGCGTCCGGAGACCCTCGGCATCGAACGACGCAATGGTGAGTTCGCCGTCGCTGCGCAGTGCCCGCCCGTTACCGGAGATTTTACAGGGTGCGCCGGAGGGGTTGCTCAGAATCAGATCCGTACCCCGGTTGTGCGTCACCTGCAGTCCGGCCGCCTCGCCGCTTTCACATGCCAGGCGGCTGGCCCGTTCGATGAACGGGGTCTTACGGTAGGGTTCGTGGACGGCCAGAAAGGCGTTCGGGTGGCGACGGTTGCGTCGGCGGACGGTGACCAGCTTCATCTGTTCGCCGAGGTCGCGGTTGTCCAGCCAGCGCTGCGCGGGACCGGTGCCAACGATGATCTCGGATCCGGGCGAGTCGAGCATGTGTAATCTGAGAAAGGCTTCCGTGTCGGTTACCGGTGCGCCGTCCGGGTCCGGGTATTCGGTCACGTCGCCCCAGGTTGCCGTCCACGGCCCGTCGCTTTGACCCGTACTGAGTTGCGCAACGCGCTGTGAACCCCACATGGCGCCCGCCCGTGGGGTGCGGCGGGACGGCGTGAACGTAAAGCCGCTGTAATCGTAGAGGGATTCCGCCGGGTCGGGCCGGTCCTTGAGATCGACGCCTTCGGTCGAAAAGCGATGCCCGTTGACGTGGAATGTCCAGTCGTGCAAGTGGCCGCCGCTGACGCGGAAGAGGTCTACGACGTAGGCGTTTTCGGCGTCGCAGTCGATCAGGGCGACGGTGCGCTGGAACCGGTCGGCCCCGGGCACTGTCGCGAGCTCGTCGGCGTCCTCCTCGGCGGCGTCGATTGCCTTGAATCCGGGCAGATCCACAAAAAATCGAAGGTCTCCACGGAGGTTGTCCGTACCCATCGGGTCGCCGTCCCGCGTACGGATGGCGACGGTATTGTGGGCAGGAAAGGTCTTTATCCAGTCCACCGTCATAAAGTGGGTGGATCCCATGTAGCCGAGGTCGGTTGCCAGTTCGTGGCCTGCCGCGTAGAGCGTGAGGTTGAGAGGCGCCATGTGGTAGTGCCCGACTCGCTCCGTGTAGTCGAGTGAGAGTGTGCGGGTACGGTCTCCCTCGCCGCTGCGCAGGATGGCTTTGCGGTTCTGGCCTAACAGGTGTGAAGGAAGGGGCATTGGAAGTTTCAGCGAGACGACGGGATCGCCCTCCGGATCGATGTTCAGGTAGTCCCGGTAACCATCCGGGATGCCGCCGCCATGGATTTCTGCCAAGGCGAGCTGTTCCAGCGGCATGGCGGCTCTGATGACACAGTCTTCCCAGGAAATGGGGCGACCGTCGGGGAAGCCGGTCTTGAGATACTGACCCAGGCCGTGCTTGAAGACGGGCAGGGATAACATGTTGATCCCGTTGAGTCTCCCGTCGTAATAGGGGGCGGTCCTGTCAAATGCGCCCCGCTGGCCGTGGATGGCCACCATCACCTCTGAAATTCCCCAGCTGGTGTACGAGGGGGAGCCCTCCTTGCCCAGACCGTCCCCGGTAAAGAAATTATGCAGAAAGTAGAGGATGTCTCTGGCCACGTTTTCGATAATCCGGTCGTCGCCGACGACGCGCCCGAGTTGCAGTCTGGGCATCTGGGTAGAGGAGGAAAGGTTGTCGGCGCCTGTGACAAGCGAATAGGGATGGAGGGTGTATTCCAGAATGCCGCGTTTGAGTTTTCGGCCGCGGGCCGCCAGTTTCAATGAATCGCCTTCGACGGACGTGAGGATGCGCAGCGCCGCGGCTTTCAGGTCGGACTCGGAGTCTTCGAAGGTCCCGGCAATCAGGCTGTAACCGACCAGGAGATCCTCGGCGAGGCTGGCTTTCCAGTTCCACACACCGGGGTATATGGAAGCGCCTTTGGTGCCGTAGCGGTCTCCCGGCGCGTTCAACGGGCGTTCCGGGTCCCCCTCGATATGATCGAACGGAGCGTAAAGGCGATACCCGGGATAGGATTTCGCGGGTGTATCCTCCTCGTAGAATCCGGTCAGGCGGTCCCGCAGATTCGCTTCGGATGTTTCCAGGAGTGCGGCAAGATAGGCGTCGCCGAGGAAAGCCCTGGCAAGCGTTACGAGGACGACGCGGGCCTTGCGGGCGTGTTTGCCTGCCGTGTCGGGATCGGATCTGAGCCTTGCAGCGTGGCTGGCTTCGCCCAGGCGATGGAGTACGCGGCCGGACAACGCCCGCAGGGAATTCATCCAGCAGAGGGCCTTGAAATAAAAGGCGTTGGTCGGTTCGACGTAGCCGTGGGCCTCGCCGTCCCAATGGTCCCAGGGGATTCCATCGTGCGCCCGGCTCCAGTCCTCGTCGTGGTCCTCGCGCCACACCTGGTCCGTGGGAAAGCAGCCGTCTCCGTCGTCGGGGTACCGGGGGTTGGGATAGAACGCATATTCGCGGCCCTCTTCCCTGCAATACGGACAGTAGAGGCGCCGGGGATCTTCGAGGGACCAGTCGAAATAGCTGTAATACCGTACACGAAACGGGTGGATGGGGCAGGCGCAGGTATAGATGCCGCGCGGCTCCCGGTGCCAGATGGTATCCAGGTACCATGCATCGGACCTGGCGGACCACTTTTCGGCGACAGCGAGAGACTCGTTTACCCACGAACAGGCGTCCTCGTCTCCGTCTGCGTACCTTCGGCGGAATTCCTCAATGGAATGAGCGCCGATCCAGACGTTGGGCCGGTCGGGGAATTCGACCACGCGGTGACCCATGTCTTCGGGCGGGGTCCAGGACGGTTTCACGAATCGTCGATCTCCGATTGGATCCGGCACAGCGCCATCGTGGGATTACGCGGAGCGAGCGGTCGCCATGCGCCGGCCGGACACGTCCGGATCAATCTGCGTGACCCTCGGCGATTTGCGCGAGGCGTTGGCCGTGACCGGCAACTTTCGAAAAGGCCCCGGCAACCTGGTCCACCCACGCGGGGCTGGGGTCAACCGGCGTTGACAGCCAGAAGCCGCAATCGTGGATGCGTTCGCTGATCGGCAGGTCTCCGCGGCTGTACGGAATCCTGGCGTCGGGAGGCAGGTCGCCCCAGGGTCCGCCGAGGTCGTCGAACGGGAAATCGTTGAAGAGCGGTTCCAGGTGCATCGCACCGTAGCCGAATGGCGTGATGGCCGGGGTTGTCGCCACGCCCTCCGCCACGAGTGCCTTCAGAACGGCGGAAACCGGCGCGCCGATTTCCGCCGGATCGATAAGCCCGGTATACAGCAGGAGTCCGCCCCGTACCGCCTGCGTGTAGGGTTTCTGGGGTTGGAAGCCCCGTACGGTTTCCAGTTGGCTGTCCAGCCGACCGAACCAGGCTCGCCTTTTTTCGTTCAGTCCCGGCAGCCGTTCGAGCTGAGCGCGGGCCAGGGCGATCCCCAACGGGTTCGCCCGGTATTTGACGCCCAGGCCCATGTTGCGGAGGTCCCTGAATCTGTCGGTGACAAACGCGTTCTCGCACCGTCCGTAGTGGCCCAGGGCCAGCATCCGGTCGTAGAGGTCGCCGTCGTTGGTGACGACCACGCCCGCTTCGATCCCGGTGACCGGCTTGCTTCCCTGCAGACTGAAGCAGCCGATGTGACCGAGCGAGCCGACAGGCGCGCCGTTCCAGAGGGCGCCGTGGGCGTGCGATGCGTCTTCGATCAGCGTGATGCCGGTTCCGTCGACGAGGTCCCGGAAAGCGTCCATATGGGCGGGATTGCCGTAGACGTGGGTCACGATGATCGCGCACGTGTTTTCCGTGATTCGACGTTTGGCGTCTCCGGGGTCCGCGCAGAAGGTATCCGGGTCCGCGTCGCAGAAGACCGGTGTCGCGCCGCAGTGCAGGATAGGCGTAATGCTGGCGTGCCACGTGACAGAAGGCACGATGACCTCTTTGCCGGTCCGGGCGCCGGAGGCGAACACCGCCGAATGCAGGGCCGCCGTGCCGTTACAGGTGGCAATGGCGAATCTTGAGCCGGTGAAGGCGCGGAATTCCTCCTGGAAGAGGTCTATCTGCGAATAGGATTCACCCATGCCGCCTTCGATTACACTCAGGACGGATTGTTTCTCCAGGCCCGTTACGGTCATCCAGCCGTCATCCTGAGACTCTGTAACCGCCCGAGGCCCGCCATCGAGCGCCAGTTTCGATTGAGACATTTCCCTTGTTCTCCTGGAATTTGATCCGTATGAAACGCCGGCGTTCCGTGATGCGGGTGCCCTGACATGGGCACGGCATTCCGCGCAGAAAAAAGGCCGCCTTCGCCGGATTCCCGGGAGGGCGGCGGCAGCCGGCAGAGGTGTTCCATAATAGCATGGGCGGTGGAAATTGTCAAAGCGGAAGGCGACCCGTCGAAGCTTGACAGTCCCGCCCGCGTGTGTTATATATAATAAATCGAAGCATTCTTCCACGGGGGCCTATCGGATGATGCGATTCAGGGTGGTATTGAAGGCGATCACAATCCTGCTGGTGGGGTCGGGCGCGGGCCTCGCTTACAACGCCCTGTCCGACTCGGGCATTCCGCTTCGTACGCCCAGAAACGTGACGGCATTGGAACATGTGAACTGGAGCCTCTACCTCGAGGGCGTCCGTGCGAGTCTTGCCGACGCGAAAGCTGCGTACGATTCCGGGACCGTTATCTTTCTGGATGCGCGCATCTCGCGGTCCTATGCAGCCGGACACATTCCGGGTGCGTTGAATCTGACGCCTCACGACGTCAACACGGACGGCAGGGAAAAGCTAATGGGTATTCGCAGGGATGCGCAAATCATCACGTACTGCGGGGGCGCCAGATGTCAGGCCAGCGTCAAGCTGGCCCATCTTCTGAAGCAGGGCCTGGGGTTTACGCGCGTACGGGCGTTTTTCGATGGATGGGGCGCCTGGGTGGACGCCGGTTATCCGGTAAGAAAAGGGAATGACCCATGAGGTGGGCCCGGAACGGAATCCCGGTCGTTCTGCGCCTCGTGCTGGGCGGTGTGCTGGTCTGGGCCGGACTGGCCAAGGTGTCGGAACCGGCGTTGTTCGCCCTGACCGTGCGGGCGTACAACGTGCTTCCTCATGTTTTCATCAATGGTTTCGCGGTGGTCGTCCCGTGGATGGAAATCGCCGTCGGCGCGTGCCTGCTTTCGGGATTCTGGTCCCGGAGCGGCGCGCTGGCCGGGCTCGCCTTGCTCGTGTCTTTTGGTATTGCCATCACCATTAACATCTACCGTGGCGCAAATCTGGACTGCGGCTGCTTCGGGTTGGACGGCACGCGCGGCTCACTCAATGAGGCGCTCGTGCAGGATCTCCTGCTGATCGGATGTTCGCTGGTATTGTTGTTCGTGAGACGCATGCCGTTTTCGCTGGATCGGTGGCTTTTCGAAGACGGCGATCCGTAGACGCGGCGGCGTGTAACAAAGAACGTGTTGTCTGTTTTGGCGTTATCAGGAGCGGCGCCGTTTTGCGACGGTTCCGCCTTTCTGATTTAAGACGAAAAAAAAGACCCGTTCCAGGGTGATGACGCATGAGATACGTGACCATCGGGTTTGTCCTTATCGGATTGGCCGCAGGGTGTGAAACCCGCGTGCCTGGCCCCGGGAGCAAGGCCTATCGCAGTGCGGTCGCCGACTTCTATACCGGCCTTGCCGCCCTCGACGTGGGCGCCCGGGACCGGGCGGCCGCAGCGCTGGCACGGATGACCGAAAGCGTGCCGGGTGAACCCGCGGGTTGGGCGAACCTGGCCCTGCTGCAGTTTTCCATGGGCCGGGAGGAACAGGCGCTCAGGTCGATAGAACGCGCGCAGGGGCTTGCACCGGAAAACGGGCGTATCGCGCTACTGATGGGGGCATTCGAGAGCCGTCGCGGCCGGACGGACGAGGCGGTCTTTCACCTTCGGCGGGCAACGACCCTGGCCGGCCCGTCCCACCTCAAAGCGGGCTATGCGCTGGCGCGTGAGCTGGAACGGAAAGGAGACGCGCAAGAGGCGCTCGCCGTGGTGGAAGGGATGCAAGGCAAGGCGCCGCGGAATCTCGCGCTCCTGCTGGAGCGAATCAGGCTGGCGGCGAAGGCGCAGGATGCGCATGGCCTGCGGGTTTCGATTGCGCGGATCGCCGGGCGCGCCGGCGCGTGGCCGGAAACGGCGAGGGATCAGGCGCGTGCGCTCGCGAATGCGAAATCGGACTTCCGGCTTGCGGCGCGGCACGCGGCATTCCTGCACAATTCGCTGCTGCGGACGCCTTCCTTCCGCAGCGACCTGAGTCGGCTGCGTATTCCGTCACAGGCGGTGGGCGAGCCACTGCGACGGTTCCTGAAGATGCAGAGTCCGACGGCCGATTCCGCGCCCGCGGATACGGCGCTTGCGTTTGTTCCGGAAACACCCGGTAAAGCGACCGGTCTCAAAATGCTCGGCCTCGCCCCGGGGGATCCTCCGGTGGTGTTGTCCGCATCAGCGGAAACCATCCGCTGGCTGGATTCGTCCGCCCGGGCCGTCCCGTCGCCCGCATCCATGCCGTTGGGCGCCAACGGGTTGCTTTCGGTCGACTGGAACAACGACTTCAGGCTGGATCTGGTGGCGGCGGGGGAAGGCGGCGTTCGCCTGTTTCGCCAGGAAGAGGACGGATCGCCTGCCGATGTCACGGATCAGACCGGTCTGGACCGGAGTGTGACCGATCGGGCGTATGGAGGCGTCTGGGCCGCGGACGTCGAGATGGACGGGGACCTGGACCTGGTCCTCGGCGGACGGCACGCATGCCGCGTATTGCGAAACAACGGGGACGGTACGTTCGGCGTTGCGCAGCCCTTTGCGGGCGTGGCGGGCGCGCGGGCCTTCGAATGGACGGATCTCGATGGCGACGGCGTTCCCGATGCGGCCCTGGTGGACAATCGGGGTCGGCTGGTTGTGTTTATCAACGAGCGAAGCGGGTCGTTCGCGCGTACGTATGAGAGTGATGGCGAAGTCCGCGCGCTCGCGTCCGGCGACGTGGACGGCGATGGAAGTCTGAACCTGGTGGTCCTGTACCCGGATGGACGCATCGGCGCGATTTCGTACGAGAGCGGGCGCTGGGAAATCAGTGAACTGGTCAACACGAAGGGATACGAAAACCCGGCGCGCCTGCGTCTGGCCGATATCGACAATAACGGGCAGCTCGACCTCGTTGTCGGCGGCGTCCGCGGCGGCGGGTACTGGCTGGGCGACGCCGAAGGATCCTGGCGTCACAACGTCCTGCCGGACGGGTTTCGGCTCTTCGAGATTTCGGACATGACCCGGGACGGACGCCTGGATCTGCTCGGACTCTCTGAAGCCGGTCGAACGCAGATGCTCGTGAACCGTGGAAAACGCGACTACCACTGGCAGGTCGTCCGGCCACGGGTGCGGGCGGTCCGGGGGGACGGGAGGATCAATTCATTCGCGCTGGGCGGCGAGGTGCTGGTGCGGTCCGGGCTCCTTGCGCAGCGCCGGGCGATCAGGACGCCTGCGGTGCATTTCGGTCTGGGCGAATACGACGTGGCGAACGTGGTGCGGGTGCAGTGGCCGAACGGGACGATACAGGCGGAGTTCGACGTGGCGGCCGATCAGACGATTCTGGCTCGGCAGCGCCTGAAAGGGTCCTGTCCCTGGGTGTTCGCGTTCAATGGCGAAGAAATGGCCTTCATCAAGGACTTTCTGTGGCGTTCCCCGCTGGGGATGCGGATCAACGCTCAGGTGACGGCCGGCGTGTCTCAAACGGAGGACTGGATCCTGATCCGGGGCGATGAGCTCGCATCCCGGGACGGACACTACGACATTCGCGTTACCTCCGAACTGTGGGAGACCCAGTTCGTGGACTGGGTGGAGCTGATGGTTGTGGACCACCCCGCGGACGTGGCCGTATTCGTGGATGAACGATTCGCAATGCGACAGCCGGAACTCAGAGTGATTCCAACGGGAATGCCCGTCGCGGTCCGTGCGGCACGGGACGAAACGGGGCGGGACGTGACGGATCGGGTTACGGCGAGAGACGGCCGTTATCTCGATACGTTCGATGTCGGGCGATACCAGGGCGTGGCCGGGGACCACTGGGTTGAAGTCGATCTGCCGCGGGCGGCCGGGAACGGCGGCGCATGGTTGATCGGGTACGGATGGATCTATCCCACCGACAGTTCGATCAACGTCGCGATGGGTCATGGCGCGCACGCGAGACCCCGGGGGCTCCGTCTGGATGCGCAGCGGGACGATGGAACCTGGGAAACCGCGGTCCCGGATCTGGGGTTCCCCGCCGGCAAGTTCAAGACGATTGCGATCGATCTGTCCGGTGTGACGTCTCCCCGGTTGCGCCTCCGGACAAATCTGGAGATCTATTGGGACTGGCTGGCGTGGGCGGAAACCGCAACCGACGCGCAGTTGCGGACCCGCCGGGTGACGTCTGAGACAGCGGTATTGAGAGGCCGCGGGTTTTCGGAGGTCTCGCAACCGGATCGGCGGTCGCCGGACGTTCCTCTGTACTCGTCTCCCGTAAACCCCGCGCCCATGTGGTGGGACCTGAAGGGATATCACACCCGTTTCGGAGACGTGCGTCCACTGCTGGCTGAGGTAGACGATCGTTATGTGATCATGAACGCCGGAGACGAGCTTGTCTTCCGCTTCCCCGATCCGGGTCCGCCGCCCTCCGGGTGGGTGAGGGACTTTGTGCTGATGGGCGACGGCTGGGTTAAGGACGGGGACTACAACACGGCATTTTCCAAGACCGTACTGCCGCTGCCTTCTCATGCCTGGTCTACGTACGAGACCCCGCCGGGTCGGCTGGAAGATGACCCGGTCTACCGCCGCAATCCCGCAGATTGGCAGGAATTCCACACCCGGTACGTCGCGCCGGAGATTTCCCGGATGCACGCCGGAAGATAGACAGTGAGTGTCCCATGTCACGCCGAACGGTCCACGGCATCCCGATCGCGATCTTTGTGCTGCTGCTGGCGGTGCCCGTCTTCATGAAATCCGGTCTGTGGCCGCGGAATGAAAGGAACGTGGCCCAGTTCGGATTTGCGTTCGAGGAAGTCGCCGGAAAGAGCGGCATCGACTTCGTGCACCGCGGGCCCACGTTCGACGCGAAGCTGACCCATATCATGCCGCACGTCGCCGCAATGGGCGCCGCGGTGTCGGTCGCGGACTTCAACAGGGACGGTTGGCAGGACCTTTACGTGACCAACAGCGCGGAAGGCGCGGCGAACCGGCTTTATCGGAATCTCGGGAACGGGCAATTCGAAGACGTGGCCGGCCGGATGGGGGTGGCCGAACTGAATCCCGCGGGAACCGGGATTTCGGTGGGCGCTGTCTGGGGGGACTATGACAACGACGGCTTCGAAGACCTTTTCGTGTACAAATGGGGCCGGCCGGAGCTGTTTCGGAACGAGTCCGGACAGAGGTTCACGCGTGTGAGCGAGGACGCCGGGCTGCCCGGCTGGCTTAACGCGGGAAGCGCCGTCTGGCTGGATTACGATTGCGACGGGCGTCTGGATCTGTTTGTTGCCGGATACTGGCCGGATGGGCTTGACCTGTGGAACCTCGAATCCACCCGGATGATGCCCGAGAGTTTCGAATACGCAGAGAACGGCGGTCGGAAGTATCTCTTTCGCAATCTGGGAGACGGGCGGTTCGAGGACGTTGCCCGGCGGCTGGGCATTCGAAGCCGGAGGTGGACGCTTGCCGTGGCGGCGGCGGATCTGAACCGGTCGGGTTATCCTGATATCTTCCTGGCCAACGACTATGGCGTCTCGGAACTCTACCGGAACCACGGCGGAACGACGTTTGAGGAGATCGGTCGCCGCGCGGGGGTCGGATACCAGCCGAAGAGCGGAATGAACGCGGTATTCGGCGACGTGCTGAACCAGGGGCGCCTGGCGATCTACGAGACCAATATCTCGGAGGCCGGGATTCTGCTGCAGGGCAACAACCTCTGGGTCGCCCGCCAGGACGAAGAGCTGGCGTTCGAAAACCTGGCGCAGGTGATGGGCGTGGAGCTGGGCGACTGGAGCTTCGGCGCGCAGTTCGGTGATTTGAACAACGACGGGCGTCTTGACCTGTACCTGACCAACGGCTATGTGTCGGCTTCCGAGTCCGAGAGTTATTGGTACGACTTTTCACAGGTTGCCGGCGGACACAGGGCAATCATTTCAGATGCGAAGCACTGGCCCGCGATGAAGGGACGCAGTCTCGCCGGTTTTCAGCAATCCCGCGTGTGGGTGAACGACGGGATGGGACGGTTCGTGGACGTGGCTCGCGAGGTCGGCGTCCGCGACCGCTTTGACGGGCGTGCGGTCGCGCTCGTGGATCTCTGGAACCGAGGGGTGCTGGACGTTGTGGTGGCCAACCAGCGCGGCCCGCTGCTGGTATACAGGAACACCGTGGATCCCGCCCGCCGGTGGATCGGTTTCGATCTGTCGGGCGTAAGGAGCAACCGAAGCGCGATCGGGGCGCAGGTGAGGGTTTTCTGGAACGGACAGGAACAGATGCAGGAGGTGTCGGGCGGCAGCGGTTTCTCGTCGCAGAATCAACGGCGACTGCATTTCGGACTGGGGGTCGGTCAGGAACTGGAAAAGGTGGTTGTAACCTGGCCTTCCGGACGCAGCCTCACCATGGAAACCCCGGCACTGAACGTGTACCACCGCGTTGAAGAACCCTAGAAGCTGTCTTAAAATCCCCAGTGGTCTTCGCGCGGCTGCAAAAGCGCCGGTCGGCGTTGGTCAAATCCACCCGTATCTGTAGATATGGGCGGATTCTCCCGCCTTGACCGCCACTTTTTCGCTCGCGCTCGGGAACTCACCGGGAATTTTAAAACAACTTCTTAGCGGTACGGCGACCCGCCGGCAGGCATGTCCGGATTCCTGCCGAACAGGAGCAGGATCGCCGGAATCGCACAAAGGCCGATGACAAGCCCGATCCATCCCGGGTAGAAAAAGGCGGTGCCGACGTACCCCGCGAGCGCGGCCACGGCCATGGTGGTCAGTGCGTAGGGAAGTTGCGTTCTCACGTGATCCAGGTGGTCGCACGACGTGGCGATGCTCGACATGACGGTCGTGTCGCTGATGGGTGAGCAGTGATCCCCGAAGATGGCGCCGTCCAGTACGGCGGCGGCCGCGAGAATCGTGAGCGGGAGTCCGCCCAGGCTGTGCGCGAGCGGGACCGCTGTGGGTATCAGGATTGCCATGGTTGCCCATGATGTGCCGATAGCGAACGCGATCGCAGCCGCCAGAAGGAAGATCAGCAGGGGCAGCAGGCCGGGAACCATAAGGGGCGAGAGCGCCGCCGCGAGATACACGGACGTGCCAATGTCCTTGCATATGGCCTGAATTGCCCAGGCCATGATGAGGATGGCGATCGCATGTTGGATTCCCATGATTCCCAGGGCCCACGTTCTGATCGCGGTAAGTGGTGAGATCAGGGCGGCCCCGCCGTTGGCCCGGCGCCGCGTGACCGCGATGAGCAGCGCAACGACGGAACCGAGGATGGCGGACAGGAACAGCACCCGCGGGTTGTCCGCGTTGGAGAAACATTCGGTCCAATAGGAGAAACTGACGAGGGAATTCTTGAGTCGGACCGGCCGGACGCCGGCGTGGTTCCAGGTGTCCACGGCCATACCGAAGACGACGGCGAACACAACGACCAGAACGGGCACGGCGGCGGCCCACCAGGCGGGTTGAACGCCGCCCGCCGCTTTCACGTCCGCGCCTCGGCGCCCCGTCAGGGGAACGGCGCCGGGCCGAAGCACCCGGCCGGTCGACCGCGCGCGGCGTTCGGCCCTGTACATGGTCCCGTAGTCCCGTTGGAACCACGACGACGTGGCGACGAACAATAGCGTAAACAGGCAGTAGAATCGGACGGGAAGCGCATGGAAGAAGAGCTGATATCCGGAGACACCCGTCCCGAGATCTTGCATGAGGTCTCCGAACAGTCCGACTTCGAAGCCGATCCAGGTGCTGATCACCGCCACGCCCGCAACCGGCGCCGCGGTGGAATCGACGATGTACGCAAGCTTTTCGCGGGAGATCCGGAACCGGTCCGTCGTGGGCCGCAGCGTCGTGCCGACCACGATCGTGTTGGCGTAGTCATCGAAGAATATCGCCAGGCCCATGAGAAACGCGGCAAACCGCGTGGACCTGGCGCTTTCGGCTCTGGCGGCCAGGACCGCGGCGATGCCGGCGTTTCCCCCGGCGAGCGTGGTTACTCGTACCATGCCGATCAGCGCCGCCGTAAAGCCGAGAATGTAAAGCTGGAAGGACGATCTCAGCGGGGTCCAGACGTAATCTACGGCCGCCTTTTCAAGGGCGGCGAAGGGGAGTCCGTACAGTGGAGCGTCAACGGCGGTAAGCAGGCCGCCTGAGAATACGGCAAGCGCGAGCCCCAAGAGCACGCGACCGCTGATCACAGCCACAAGAATGGCCGCGATCGGTGGAAACAGACTCCAGCCGTCGACGGGCTTCAGGCGGACCTGCCGATGCACTGCTGCGGTCGCGGCGGTCAGGATCAAACCGTCGCGTTCTTCCCGGCAGGTCACTGTGATTGGGAGTGAATCGGTCTCGGGGGTTGTTCTCCGCCGGTCCACCTGGTCGAAAGCGGCGCGACAGCGCGTGTCCTGGTTTTCCGCAAGGCGCCACGGGCCGTCGCCCACGGCTTTCGCCAGTTCGGGCAGTTCGGTCACGATCTGCTGACGAATGACGCGGTCCCGGTTTTTCGGCAGCACAGCTGCGAAAACGGCCGAAAGCGTCAGTGCGGCAAGAATCCGCGCTACTGTATAAGTCCTTTTTCCTGCTGCCGTTTTCGGATTCATCAGTCGCCTGTCGTTTCTGAGGGTTCGCGAAAAGAGATTGCGGCGGAGATTCCGGCCCCGGGGATGCACTCATTGGAAAAAGACGTTTCCAATCGGACGATAGCGTCCTATCTTTAAGGTTATCCGCGCCGACGCCCGGGGTTGGCCGGCGGCGGATACGGCGGGCCGACGCCAATTATGCGATCGAGGAAGGGCGCCGTGGTGCATCGAATTAAAGAACGAACCAACGAAATCCTGGATAAGGCGCAGGCGGGCGACCGGACGAGCCGACTGATCGACCTGTTCATCATGGGGCTGATCGTCCTGAACGTCGTGGCGGTCATCCTCGAGACGGTCGAGGCCGTCCTCGTGTCGTACGGGTGGCTGTTCGAAGTGTTCGACGCCTTTTCGGTGGGTGTGTTTACCATCGAATACCTGATGCGGTTGTGGTCATGTACCGCCGATGATCGATTTGCCAGGCCCGTACGGGGTCGATTGCGTTATTTCTTTACGCCGCTGGCGCTGGTGGACCTGATCGCGATCCTGCCGTTCTACCTGCCTCTGGTAACCACCGTCGACCTCCGTGTATTGAGGGCCATGCGGCTGTTGCGGTTGTTCAAGCTCGGACGGTATTCCACCTCGTTGCAGACCCTCGCCAACGTGTTGCGGAAGCATAGCGGCGAACTGCTGGTCACCCTGTTCGTTCTGCTGATCATGTTGGTGATCGCGTCTACGCTGATGTACTTTGCGGAAAACAGCGCCCAGCCCCACGCTTTCTCCAGCATTCCGTCGTCAATGTGGTGGGGCATCGTGACGCTTACGACGGTGGGATACGGAGACACGTACCCTGTGACGGGCGTGGGAAAGGTGCTCGGCGCGGTAATCGCGCTTCTGGGTATCGGGATGTTCGCCCTCCCGGCCGGCATCCTGGGTTCGGGTTTCGCGGAAGAGATCGACCGGCGCAAGAAGGAAGGCGGCATCTGTCCGCACTGTGGGCGTGAAATGGAAGAGTGATCCGGCGTTTGTCCGGACGAACCAGCAAAGGAGCGACACGGATGGAATTGACGGTTGGATGTACGACGCGGCCTTACGGCCAACTGAGTTACAGCGAAGCGTACAGCCGGATTGCCGAGGCCGGTTATTCGGACGTGGCTGTATTTGCCAATGACGGGCAGGTTCCGGTGGGACCGGACAGCTCTCCCGCAGAGGTTACGGGCGTGCGCGACGCGGCGGAAGCCGCCGGCGTCGTTCCGTCGATGCTCATCGGCGGCACCCGGCTGGGCGAGGGCCTCCACGCGGCGGTGGACGACTACAAGCGACTGATCGACAACGCGGCCGCGCTGGGCGCGACCTGGCTGCTGGATTGCGGTACGAGCAACGAAGCCCACTTCGACGACTATTTCGAGCTGATGCGGCAGGCCGCGCCCCACGCTCACGAGGTCGGTGTGAACATAACCATGAAACCCCACGGGGGGATCAGCCTCACGGTATCGCACCTGCTTGCGGCCAACCGGGACGTGAACCACGCGGCGTTCGGTATCTGTTTCGATCCGGGAAATATCATCTACTATACAAAGGGTGACCTGCGGCCCGAGACGGACGTGTCGGAAGTGGCGCCGGTGGTGACGACGGGGATCATCAAGGACTGTTCGGTGATCGACGGGGCGCCGGACGTGATGGTGACGCCGGGCGACGGACTCGTGGATTTCCATTCGGTGCTGTCCGGACTGGTCGGCGGCGGATTCGGCGGGCCGCTCTACGTGGAATGCGTGGGAGGCAAGGAGCCGGACGAGGTGGACAGGGACGTGGCGTTTACACGAGGTTACGTGGAGGGGATCCTGTCCGGGCTGTAGCGCTGCCTCGGACGGTTCAGGCCAGCACCGCGGTGACTTCGATTTCAACCTGCGCCCCGGCAGGGAGGGCAACCACCTGTACACAGCTCCGTCCGGGCGGGTCGGTCGGGAAGTATCCCGCGTATACGGCGTTCATTTCGGCGAATTCCGAAATATCCGTCATGTAGACAACCGTCCGCACCACGTGCTCCATCGTCGCGCCGGCCGCGTCCAGGATCGCCACGACGTTGTCGAGCGTCTGCCGGGTTTCCGCAGCAATGCCGCCGCCGACGATTTCGCCGGTTGCGGGGTCGATGCCCTTTTCGCCGGCCACAAAGATCAACTCGCCGGTTTTGATGGCCTGCGAATAGGGACCCACGGGAAGCGCTGCCTTATCGGTGGTGATCACCTCTTTTTTCATGACGCGATATCTCCATTTAATCTCGATCCGTCATTTTTCGGGGACGTTAGTTCGAGAATATACAAGTGGATAAAGGCGATTTGACATTGGATTTCCAGGAACCTTCAGGTCACTGGACGCGAACGGAAAAAATGCGCTTCCGGACGACGTTTTCGGCGCGGTGAGCAAATAACTGCAGGGTCACCGCGTTACGACACACGCCGCTTTGTACGGATGCTTTTTGTGCCCAATTTTTCGGGTTCCTTTTTTCGAATTGAGGTTATTACGGGGAGCACCGTATTGTTTACATCCTCCCACTCTTCTTTGGTTGGATCTGGATGTCGACTATTTGCTGCTCCTGAAAATAAATGGAAGCTGACAACTGCTCTTCCTGACCACTGACCACTGTCCACTATTTACTGCTCCTGGTAATAATTATTCGGGACGTACAGTGTAAGTGGTGAGAAGGTGGTAGACACTTTCACGGTCGTGGTCGTTCTTGATAACGTCTGGAACCCGGATTGTCAAGGAGAACCCCCACTCGGCCGGCGGAGACATTTGTCGCGCCGGTGAGCGGAACGAGGGAATGCGCGTATGGGTATCGAATCTCGTGACGTCAGACGACTGGAGTTGCCAAGTTGCGTAGAGTCGCTTCATGAGGTGGTCGACGCCGCGGCACAGGTCACGGCCGATCTGGCGATGAGCGAGGATGCCTGCGACGAGGTGGCGATCGCGCTGACGGAGGCCGTCAACAACGCTATTTTCCACGGCAACGGGGGGGTGCGGGAGCGTTCGTTCACCGTCGAATTCGCAGTTTCAGACGGGATGTTGCGCATCGCGGTCCGGGACCAGGGGCCCGGATTCGACCCGGCCGGCGTTCCGGACCCGCTTGCAGAGGAGAACCTGTTGAATCCGTCCGGACGCGGCCTGCTGATGATGCGCGCCATGGTGGACGACGTCGCACACCAGTTTTTCGAGACCGGGACCCAGGTGGTTCTTTGTAAACGCATCGCATCCTGACCGCCGGAGAGAGCGCTATGCGAATCGAAAGGATCGAGACCGTATTGCTTGCGTGTCCATGGGGGCCGGCCGAGCGTGGAGTGACGCGGACGTGGCCCCTTCATTATGTCAGGGCCGACAACGGGCTCGTAGGTATCGGGAGAGGTGGCAACGCGGAATTGATCGAACGTGAATTCGCGCCGCTGCTCGTTGGCGAAGACCCGCGCCGCCCGGCGCTGCTCTGGCAGCGGATGTACGATCACGCGTGGCGCTTTCGCGGGCCCGGCCGGGCCGCGATGGGGACGATCGGCGCCCTGGACGTGGCGATCTGGGACCTGTACGGCAGGGCCTGCGGCGAGCCGGTCTGGCGGTTGCTGGGCGGGTTCCGGAACCGGGTGACCGCGTACGCGGACGGAATCGGCTACGAGCATCAGAACGCGGAAGAGGTTGCCGCCCTGGTCAGGAAACACGCGGACCTCGGATTCAAGGCCGTGAAGTTCCATCTGTCGGATGACGATCGCGAACTCGCGTTCGATAAGGTCCGGCTGTCGCGCGAGGCACTGGGCGGTGGTCCGAGGCTGATGATCGACATCCACCGGATGTGGGAGGGGAAGACGGCCGCGGAAATGGCGCGCCGGTTCGAACCCTACAACCTGTATTGGATCGAGGAGCCCGTACGGGGCGACGACGAAGCGGCGCATATGCGAATGGTCCGCGAGGCGACGAGCGCGCTGGTCGCCGGCGGCGAGAGCGAAGGAACACTCTACGGGACCCGCCACCTGATCGAAGAGGGCGGGCTCCAGGTGGTGCAGTCGGATATCATCGGCGGCGGCGGGTTTACGGGACTGACGCGGATGGCTGCGCTGGCCGAGGCGCACCACGTGTACGTGGCGCCGCACGGAGCGTCGTTTCCGGAGATCAACTGCCACCTGGTCGCCGCGGTCCCCAACGGGCTGATGGTCTCCGCCTGCCCGCCCACCGAGCCGTACCAGATCTGGTCGAAACTCTACGATCCTCCCTTCCCAATCATCGATGGGGAGATCCATATGGGAGACGAACCCGGCCTCGGCCTCACCGTCGATGAGGATTTCGTGGAAGCACATCGGGTGTGACAATGCTCCCGCTTTGGGAAGACCCTGGTGGAAAATGGATGAAGCGAAAGGTGACACCAAAACTCCAGACGGCTCATGATGTTTGGCCCAGACTGACGCCTGTCGTCTTCGTCCCTCACGCGGAGACCGAATATCAACGGCTTGTAACTGTTTTGGACGAATTGATCGACGTGGTCGGCGAGGATGACGGCCATCCCCTGGCGTCACTCATGGAAGTCATCGGCGTGCTGATCGAAAAGTATGAAGACGAAAACGTCCCGGAGTTGATGGAAATTTAGCCGTTGGTTGGCGGCAAGATCGGAAGTGGCGAATTCTCGACGTTGAAATTTCGGAGTGAGTTTGCCGATACATTCTGCGGCGTCCATCGCCGTGGACGAGTATCCGTTCAGATCGTGTCGTCTCTGGAGGTCGGGGCGTCGCAGCAATAATCGTGAGTAAGGACATGAGCCGGTATCTGATCGTCATCGAAGTCTCGGAAACCGGGTTTTCGGCATATTCTCCCGATCTACCAGGATGCGTGTCCACCGGCGCCACGAGGCAGGAAGTGGAAGCGAACATGAAGGAGGCAATGGAATTCCACCTCGATGGAATGAAACAGGAACGCTTTCCGATTCCCGAACCAACCTCGGATTCGATGTACGTTGAGATTGCATCATAGGTTCATTTTGCTGTGTACTCCACCTGGCGTTCATTACAATCGGGTCTGCGAAATGTCGAGAATAACGGAGATACAGCGAGCAATCATGGATCTTCCAGAATCTGATTATCTTGAATTAAGACAATGGTTTAATGAATTGGACTGGACGAAATGGGACCGACAGATTGAAGCAGATTCAAGAGCAGGCAAGTTGGACTTCTTGATTTCAGAAGCCCTCGATGAGAAGGAAAAGGGTCGACTCAAGAAAATCTAGATGCATCGGACAGACACCACGCTTCAAACGCTGATAGAAGGAGCGCGGTATGCTGCGCGACTTGGTTTATGCGACCTACCAGGGTGGCTGTCGAATAAAACTGGAGTTCGATGACGGCCGGCGGGGTACCGTCGACTTCTCGAAATACCTGGAGAGGCGAGGTGTATTCGAGCAATTCCGGAATCTCGAGTTCTTTCGGAATTTCACCGTTAACGAAGAGCTTGGAGTACTTACGTGGGGAAACGAAATTGACATCGCACCGGAGACTCTGTATGCAGTGGCGACGGGTACCCGGCTTCCTCGTTGGATGAATCCTGACCGAGGTAAACAATAGGCCTACGCTCCGACCACAAAACGCTCATCTTTCGGTGAATGGACGCAAAACCGCCTGACAACGTGGACAACGATCGAGACATTCATCTAAGTTGGAAGGGATCCTGGTGCCGCCGAAGGTGAGGGAATTGGTCGCAGAACTCGTGCGGGCTGGATTTGTGGATAGGGGCGGCAAGGGTAACCACAGGAACTTTGTACACCCGAACCTTAATAGACCGGTAACTATCTCGGGTAATTCGGGTGACGACGCCAGGCATTACCAGATTCGTGCCGTACGATTGGCAATCGAGGAGTCAGACAAATGAAAGCCAGCGCCAGGTACGCAAAGATTGTCGAATGGTCGGAGGAGGACGGATGTTATGTCGGAAGCGCGCCCGGTCTGATCTACGGTGGCTGCCACGGAGACGATGAACGGGCTGTCTTCGATCACCTTTGCCAGATTGTCGAGGAGGCGATCGCAATATACCGGAAGGACGGGAAGCCTCTGCCCCCCGCGACGTCGACCGTCGAATTGGCAGGCCGTTGAGACACGAATATGCGCTCCGTGAAAGAGATTTTCCCCAACATCCTTTTGAAATCGACCTGAGATCAACGATGCGGAGTCTTCGCAAATGAGGCGACCCGGCCAGTTGGAGCGCGCTGAATTGAGCGAGGAGCAGGCGCGCATTTACGATGCGATCCTTGAGTCGCGGGGCAGTATCGCGGGGCCGTTCGGCGTCTGGCTGCACAGCCCCGAATTGGCTGACCGCGCCCAGAGCCTGGGCGAATTCGTACGCTACCGGACGAGCATGGCGCCGAGACTCAGCGAACTGGCCATCCTCGTAACGGCGCGATTCTGGGACTGCCAGGTGGAGTGGTCCCTGCACGAACCGTTCGCCGTCGATAGCGGATTGAGTCAGGATATCATCGACGCGGTCCGGCACGGACGGGCGCCCGATTTCGGCCGCGACGATGAACGCGCCGTTTTCGACTACGTCAGCGAATTGCTTGGGAAGCACGTTGTTCTGGATGGCGTATTCAACGCGGCGCAGAAAGCGCTCGGTAAGACCGGCGTTGTAGAACTCACGGGGATCGTCGGCTATTACAGCTTGGTGGCGCAGACCCTGAATGCGTTTCAGGTCCCGGTTCCGAAGGGTTGCACGCCAACGCTTGTTGACTGCACCACATTCTGACGTTAGCCTTAATGCGACAAAATCAGCAACGCGGCGTCACGACAAGACGTTTCGAATTGAGCCGAAAAAGGTCGTTCCGGAAGGACATTTTTTCCGTTCACGTCCAGTGACCTGAAGGATCATAGAAATCAGCAGTTAAATCACCTTTATTCACTTGCACATATTCGAATTAATGTCCCCGAATAATGACGAATCAAGGTTAAATGCCGGAGAAGCAGATATCAGATTGTAATTTCGACCGCGCCTCCCGCCGGAACGAAGCAGACGCCACTGGAAGGATCGAACTTTCTGATACTGCATTGTTGAGTGAACCCTCACTCGCTGACGACTGGAATCGTCCGGAAGAGGATGCCGCATGGGCACACCTGCAAGGGGGGTAGTCGGCTTCGTGTCGATTCACCGCTGTCCAGGGCAGAAACAGAATTCCCTTTGTGTTTTTGTGCCTTTTGTGGCAAATGCCTTTGTCGCGCTTTTTGGTTTTTCCTCGTTCTCTCGTGCTAATATCGTGCCTTTCGTGTGTTTCGTAGTTTCTGATGTTGGTTTTCTCGCGCCTTTGTCGTGTTTTTCGGTTTCGTGCTTTTTTCGCGTTTTTTCGTGTATTTCGTAGTTTTCGATGTTCGTTTTCTCGCGCTTTTTGGTTTTCATCCTGTCCCATCCTGTCTATCCATGTAAGTTTCTTTTTTTTCTCAATTAATAAGGCCTGTTGGAGATTCATATCTTTCGCATCGCGTCAATCCGGAATATCAAGAACCCGAACCTCCGCCCGCGGTTACGCGCCGCGGGGCTGGTGTTGCCGCTGATGGCCTTTGTCGGTTTCACCTTTGTCGCGCCGCTTGCGACGATGCTCGTTCGGAGCGTGTACGATCCCGTAGTCGCCGATGCCCTGCCGCAAACGCTTCGCCTGTTGAACGAATGGGACCGTAGGGGCCCTCCCGCTGAGGCCGTCTATGAGTCGGCTGCGCGTGAACTGGTCAAGGCGCGCGAAAACCGCACCCTCGGTAAGATCGCCAGCCGCGTCAACAGGGTCAGGAGCGGGCTGCGCAGCGTGTTGACAAAGAGCGCGCGCCGCCTCCGCCGCGTTGACAGCGGGCCGTGGCGCGACGCCATGATCGGCATCGACTCCGCCTGGGCGGAAACGGGGACCTGGCATGCCATCCGGAGCGCCGGGGAGCGATACACCGCACGACACTATCTGAATGCCCTCGACCTTCAAAGCCTGCCCGACGGCGCCGTCGGACGTCAGCCGGAGGAACGCCGCATCTATCTCCCGCTGCTGTGGCGGACCCTCTGGGTGAGCCTCAGTATCACGGCGCTGTGCCTGCTGCTCGGCTACCCGATCGCGCACCTGATCGCCCACGCGCCCCCGCGGGTTGGCAATTTGCTTCTGATTCTTGTGCTGGTCCCCTTCTGGACGTCGCTGCTTGTGCGGACCACGTCCTGGATTGTGCTGTTGCAGACGCAGGGCGTACTCAACGACCTGCTCGTGGCGCTGGGTCTGATCGGCGACGACGGCCGGCTGGCCATGATATACAACATGACCGGCACGCTGGTGGCAATGACCCACGTGCTGCTTCCCTTTATGATTCTCCCGCTCTATTCGATCATGCGCGCCATCCCGCCAATCCAGATGAGCGCGGCGGCCTCGCTTGGCGCAAACCCCTTCCAGGCATTCCGGCGCGTGTACTGGCCGCAGACCCTGCCGGGCGTGAGCGCGGGATCGCTCCTGGTGTTCATTCTGGCCATCGGTTACTATATCACCCCCGCGCTGGTGGGCGGGAGCAGCGGGCAGCTCATTTCCAACATGATCGCGTTCCACATGCAGACCTCGCTCAACTGGGGTCTCGCAGCGGCGCTCGGCGGCATCCTTCTGGCATGTGTGGGCGCACTTTATCTGCTCTACGACCGCATGGTGGGTATCGAGCGAATGAGGCTGGGCTGAGGTGGCGGCTTCGGGAACACAGGAACGTACGGGACGTTTCATCTACGTTGGCTTCTGCGCGTTCGTGTTTCTCTTCCTCGTCGCGCCGATTCTGGTGATTGTGCCGTTGAGCTTCAACGCGCAGCCCTACTTCACCTTTACCGAGGGCATGCTGCGCCTGGACGCGGACGCGTATTCGTTGCGCTGGTATCGGCAGATCGTCGAGAACGAGGTATGGACGCGCGCGCTCATCAACAGCCTGGTTGTCGGCATCGCTTCCACGGTGCTGGCGACCGGATTCGGAACGCTCGCGGCGATGGGGCTGTCCAGCCCGGCCATGCCCGGCCGGCGCTGGGCGATGGGCCTGCTCATCTCGCCCATGGTGACCCCGGTGATTATCGCGGCGGCGGGGATGTTCTTCTTCTATTCGAACCTTGGCCTCGCCCAGACCCACGTCGGTCTGATTCTGGCCCACGCCGCGCTTGGAACGCCGTTCGTGGTGATTACGGTGACCGCCACGCTGTCCGCTTTCGACACCAATCTGACCCGCGCCGCAGCCAGTCTTGGCGCGGGACCCGTGCGTGTCTTTCGTCGCGTCCAGCTGCCGCTGATCGCGCCCGGCGTGATTTCGGGGGCGCTCTTCGCCTTCGCCACGTCCTTCGATGAAGTGGTCGTGGTGTTGTTCATGGCCGCCATCGAGCAACGTACGATTCCACGCCAGATGTGGGCCGGTATCCGCGAGCAGATCAGCCCCACCATCCTGGCGGTGGCGACGTTTCTGATTGTCTTTGCCGTCCTGCTGCTGTTTACGGTTGAATGGATGCGAAGGCGTACCGCTGCGAGATAAGCTGCCGGCGAAACGCATCCGCCCCAATATCGACGCAATTGGAAAACAATCAGCCAATCAACCGAATCCGGGATCCATAGGCGCTTCGATGCAAGAAAACAAAAATGTGCACGTCGAGTTCGAGGGCGTCAGCAAGAGCTTCGACGGACGCACCCTGGTCGTCGACAATCTCGATCTGAGCGTCCGAAAGGGCGAATTCCTGACCATGCTCGGGCCGTCCGGGTCGGGCAAGACCACGTGCCTGATGATGCTGGCCGGTTTCGAAACGCCGACGTCAGGCGCCATCCGCATCAACGGGCGTTCCGTGCATGAAATGCCCCCGCGCAAACGCGGGATCGGCATGGTCTTTCAGAATTACGCGCTTTTTCCACACATGACGGTCGGCCGCAACCTCGCCTTTCCGCTGGAGGTGCGGGGACTGGACGCAGCGCAATGCAGGGAACGTGTGGCGCGCGCCCTGCATCTGGTACGCCTGGACGGACTCGAGGACCGGCGACCCGGCCAGCTTTCCGGCGGCCAGCAGCAACGCGTGGCCATCGCGCGCGCGCTGGTCTTCGAGCCCGATCTGGTTCTGATGGACGAACCCCTGGGCGCGCTCGACCGGCGCCTTCGAGAGGAAATGCAGTACGAAATCCGGCGCATCCACAAGAGCCTCGGCGTCACCGTGGTGTACGTGACGCACGATCAGGAAGAAGCCATGGTCATGTCGGACCGGATTGCCGTACTGCGGGGCGGAGACATCGAGCAGGTGGCCGAGCCGGAGGTTCTCTACGAGGAGCCGGAACGCTCTTTTGTCGCCCGCTTTATCGGGGAAAACAACCGACTCCATGGCCGCGTGCGGAGCGTCGACGGGGACATCTGCGAAGTCGAGACGGGCGGTCAGGTCGTCAGCGCGCTTCGCGTTGCGCCGTGCCGTTCGGGCGACGCCACCACGCTTTCGATCCGGCCGGAACGGGTCGCCATCTCGCCCGAACCCGGCCTGTACACGAACGAACTCGACGCGAGAATCGAGGATATCACGTTTCTGGGCGACCACCTGCGGGTTCGCGTGAGCGTTTGCGGGCGCACTGATTTTATCGCGAAAATTCCAAATATCGTCGGACACGGCGCCATGCTGGTGGGTGACGAGATCCGGATCGGCTGGACACCGACGGATTGCCGGGTATTGGACCCGGATGACGAGGAGAATACAACATGAAGGACGTTCGGAGGAAGATCGCGCGTATCACGTCGTTGATGGGATTGTCGATGCTGACAGCGACCGCCGCCGTCGCCGCAGACCGCCCGCTGACGGTGGTGTCGTGGGGCGGTTCGTACGCGCGCGCCTGCGTCAAGGGCTACCACGAACAGTTTACCGCCGACACGGGCATCAAAATCAACCTCGAAGACTACAACGGCGGTCTGGCGCAGATCCGCGCGCAGGTGGACGTGGGCAACGTCTTCTGGGACGTGGTCGACCTGGAGATTCCCGACCTCGTGCGGGGCTGCGACGAGGGTCTGCTTGAACCCGTCGCCGTGGGTACGCTTGCCCCAGGGGCCGACGGCACGCCCGCGGCGGAGGACTTTGTTCAGGGAACGGTGACGGACTGCGGACCGGCCACGATCTTCTACTCGACAGTCTACGCTTACAACAAGGAAAACATAAAGGGTGACAAACCGGCCGCGATCGCCGACTTCTTCGATCTGGAGAAATTTCCCGGGCGCCGGGGCATGCGCCGTTCTCCATTGGTGAACCTGGAATTCGCGCTGATGGCGGACGGCGTATCGGTCGACTCCGTCTACGCGATCCTGGATACGCCGGCCGGCGTGGACCGCGCCTTCCGAAAGCTGGACACGATCAAGGAGCACATCGTATGGTGGGAAGCCGGGGCGCAGCCGCCGCAGATGCTGGCCGATGGGGAGGTGACGATGAGCACCGCCTACAACGGGCGCATCTTCAACGCGCAGGTACTGGAGGACCAGCCCTTCGTGGTGGTGTGGGACGGTCAGGTCCTGGACACCGGCGGGCTGGGCATTGTCGCGGGAACACCCAACCTCGAAACGGCGCGGAAGTTTGTCAAATTCGCCACGAGCGCGCAGGCCATCGCCGGCGTGGGCCGCTATATTTCCTACGGCCCGACGCGACGCTCCGCGATGCCGCTGATCTCGACGCACGCCGAAAAAGGCGTGGATATGAATCCGCACATGCCCACCAGCCCTCAGAACGTGAAGCGCGCCCTGCACAACGACTGGGAGTGGTGGAGCGATCACCTGGATGAAATGAACGAGCGCTTCAGCGCCTGGCTGGCGCGGTAGCGGCGGGGAAGTCCACGGAGTGGTTTGGAAAGAGGTGGCAGGCGATCGACTAACCTTACTCACTGGTCTTGCATAGACGACAACGTAGACCATTCGATCCATCGGGCAGAATCAGAGACGATAATTGAGGATTGCGATAATATAGCTATTTAGTTATATTCAAGATATGGATCCGGAGAACAAGGTCCTGAGAAAAATCCGATGGGTAGGAGATTCCCGAGCGCGTGTCCAACAGTTTCCTCGCCAGGCCCGCAAAGATATCGGACATGCGTTATACCTTGTGCAAACCGGCAAATCGCCAAAGTCTGCACGGCGAATGAAGGGCCTGGAGTCCGGGGTGTTTGAGGTTGTCAGTGATCATGCGACAAATGCGTACCGGGCCGTGTACGCGGTCAAGATCGGCGAATTCATCTATCTGCTGCACGCATTCCAGAAGAAATCTAAAAGAGGGATTGCAACTCCCAAATACGAAGTCGAGTTGATCAGAAGACGGTTGCGGCGGGCTAGAGAATTCGCGAAACAGGAGGCTGAAGACGATGGGCGATGACATTGAGGTTGAAGAGGGCAGCGGCAACGTCTTTACAGACCTCGGCTTTGGTGATGAGGAAGCCAGAGAGGAACTGCTCAAAGCAGAACTCGGCGCGGAAATATTCCGGATTCTGGAACATCGCAGGCTGACTCAGACGAAAGCAGCGAGAATCATGGGGGTCAAACAACCGGAGATCTCCCGGCTTAAGAGCGGAAAGTTTTCCTATTACAGCGTCGAACGGCTGATGCGGTTCCTCGAGCGTCTCAATTGCGAGGTGCGCATTCATATCGATTGGCCGGAGCGCGAGGGCGTCACGAAGGTCATTGCAATTTAGGGGAAGTGCTATAATGCCAATGCTGCGATGTGGCAGGTGTTTGTCCTGCCCATCCATGTATGTTCCGGTTTCTGAATAAAAAAACGGCGAAATGTGCTATGCATTTCGACTGCAATAATCAGGTGAAGTGATGAATAACGCGAGTTCGGACGTACTCGGGGAGCGGGCGGGCCGACGCAAGCTGCCCATCGGTATTCAGACCTTTCGCAGAATTCGGGAGGAGAACTTCTATTACGTCGACAAAACAGCATACATTCGACGAATGGTGGACGAAGGCACGCACTATTTCCTGTCACGGCCACGTCGTTTTGGCAAAAGCCTCTTTCTGGATACGTTGAAGGAACTGTTTGAAGGTAACGAGGCGCTGTTCGAAGGACTCGACGTCCACGATTATTGGGATTGGTCCGTTACCTATCCCGTGATAAGGCTGAGCTTTGGCAGCGGCAACTTCAAAGAGCCGGGCTACCTGCATACGAACCTCATGGCGCAGCTGGACGCTGTCGAACGCCGGGCCGGTCTCGCACGGGAGTACGCGACCGGCCCGGAACGGTTCAGCCGTCTCGCCGAAGCGCTGCACGATCGTGCCGGACAGCCCGTGGCCATATTGGTCGATGAATACGACAAGCCGATTCTGGACGCGCTTGAGGCGCCGGAGGTCGCGCGCGCCAACCGAGACTACCTGCGTGGCCTGTACACGTCGATCAAGGACAGCGACGCTTACGTCAAGTTCACCTTCCTCGCCGGCGTCAGCAAGTTCACAAAGGTAAGCCTGTTCTCCGGCCTGAATAATCTCAGGGACATTACCCTGGATGCCCGCTATTCGGCCGTATGCGGCTATTCGGAGGCAGATCTGGACTCCGTGTTTGCGCCGGAACTGCCGGGGCTGGAACGGGAAACGGTGCGCGACTGGTACAACGGTTACAGCTGGCTGGGTGACGAAAGAGTCTATAACCCTTTCGATATTCTCATGCTCTTCGACAAGCGCCGATACGACGCGTATTGGTTCGAGACGGGGACGCCGACGTTCCTGGTCGAGACCTTGTTCAATCGCCGCGTCAGCTCGCTGGAACTCGACGAGATGGTGGGCAGCAGCGACCTGCTTTCGACCTTCGACGTGGACGAAATGGCAACCGAGGCCCTGCTGTTCCAGACCGGCTACCTGACCGTTACGGACGAAGAGAACCTGGGTGGTGAACCGCTTTACCTGCTGGGTTATCCCAACCGGGAGGTGCGCCAGAGTCTCAACCGAAGTCTCCTTCGGTACCTGGTCAAGAACCCGTCCCGCCAGATGGCAAACAGCGTCCAACTGTACCGGCTGCTTGAGGCGAATGACTTCGAGGGGCTGAAGACGTTGTTCCACGCTTTCTTCGCCAGTATTCCCTACGAGTGGTACACCAAAAACGACGTTGCTGATTACGAGGGTTACTACGCGAGCGTTTTCTATTCCTATTTCGCGGCATCGGGCCTTGACGTCAAGGTAGAGGACAGCAGCAGCCACGGCCGTCTCGACATGGCGGTATTATTCAACGGCAACGTGTACCTGTTCGAATTCAAAGTCGTGGAGATGGCGCCCGAAGGCGCGGCGATGGCGCAATTGGAGGCGCGGCGTTACGCCGACAAGTACCGCTCCCGATCCGAGCCCATTCACCTGATTGCGGTTGAGTTCAGCCGGGAGACCCGAAACATCGCGGCGTTCGACGTGGCGAGCGTGCCGTAGCAGCCCGTTGTTGGAGTTGCTCTGCATGCGAGGCCGAGCCATTGTGACCGAAGACAAGGTGCGCGCCCGAGCCGCTGGCGGAGCCTGCTGGGGAGACAGGGGTGAATTGTGTGTCGAAGGGCCCCGGCGCATGCGGTATCTCGAGAATCAAGCACGTGAAGAGACTCGTATCACGAGTCGATGAGGCGGATACGCTATGCCGAGTGACCGAAAACTGAGAATCGCCCAGGTGGGTTGCGGCAGCCGGGGCCGGGCCGTACGGCTTCGCGCGATCCTAATGATGTCGGACGTGTTCGAGCTGGCCGCGGTATGTGACGTGGATGCGGACAAGGCGAAGGCGGTCGGCGCCGAATACGGTGTCCCAGGCTATTCCCGGGTCCAGGACCTGGCGGCGAATGAGGCGCTGGACATCGCGGCGGTTAGCACACCCGGCGATTCGCACCACGCGATCGGCGCGTATCTGGCCGAGCGGGGCGTGAATCTCATCGTGGAGACGCCGATTTCACCCGCGCTGCAGACTGCGGACGTGCTCATACGGGCGGTCGAAAGCGGCGGGGTGAAGCTGGAGGTGGCCGAGCAGTTCTGCCGCGAACCCATGCATCTGATGAAACGCATGGCGATCGAGGCCGGGTTCATTGGGGATGTACTGAGGGTATTCTCCCTGTTTCAGACGGGAGGCTATCATATCGTGAGCAATGTACGCTCGATGGTGTGCGATTCGGAGGCCGTGCGGGTCACCGGCCTTACGATGGATTCGCCGATTCCCAGGGTAAATATCAGCGAGATCCGGCAGTATGAATCGGAAGCCTGGACGATGGACCTGATCGAGTTCGCGAACGGGGCGTTGGCCGTCATGTCCTATTCATCCATGTATCACGGCCGGGCGCTCGGACGAAAGAGCAAGACGTTGTTCCAGGTGGACGGTACCACAGGGACCATTGTGGAAGACGACCTGCATTGGACCACCGAAGCTCAGCGCCTGAGCGGCGGGCGAGCCACCGTCTGTCCGGTCAGGACGGAAACACGGGAAATGGACGGGATGCAGGTGCTGGACCGGATGGTGGTCGATACCGACCCTCCTCTGGTCTGGGAGAATCCCTGGCCCCAATACAGGACGTCTCCGCGCGGGCTGGCGATCGTGGAAGAGATGGACAGTATCGCAAGGGCGGTGCTGGACGACGTGCCAACGCGATACGACGGGCGCCGCGCCCGGAAGGACATCGAGATCGAACTGGCGGTGGCGGAGTCCGGCCGACTTGGGCGCAGACCGGTGGACCTCCCGCTCCGGCAAACCACGGCGCGGGAGACGAGGTTTCTGGAGAATTTCGCGCGGGAATACGCCTGCGATCCCTTCGACGTGGAAGCGTGCGTCGACATATTCTTTCCGAAGAGGTAATGGAATTCGGCCGGATACGCGAGACCGGGAGAAATCGGACATGGGGAAGGGTCGCACGTTCGAATCCGAGGTAAGCGCGCTGCGTGACAGCAGGACCGGCGCGACCATCCGTCAGATGACGGATCATCCCTCCATCAATCACAATCTGTACTTTTCGAACCCGTCGTGGACGCCGGACGGAAACACCATCGTGTTTACCTCGTACCGCTCGGGGAAGCCCGATCTCTTCAAGATGGACGAGGCCAGCGGTTCGATGACGCAGCTGACCGATACTGAAGGGTTCGGGGGATTCGCCGCCTGCCCGTCGAGAGACGGAAGCAGGGTGTTCTACAATGCACGCGGACAGGTACGCGCGGTGGACCTCGCCTCACTGAAGGAATCGGTCCTCGCCGACTTCGGAAGCGGCAGCGCGGGTGGGTGCAGTCTTTCGTCGGACGGCGCGCGCCTGGTCACCTCCCTGCAGCGGGACGGAGCATCCGCGGTGGTCTCCGTGGAAACCGACGGGTCCGGATTCCGCGTCGTTCGTGAACCGCCACGAGCCGTCGGCCATGTTCAGGTCTGCCCGGCAGACCCGGACCTTATACTGTATTCCAGCGACGTGAATCAGCGCATGTGGGAGGTCAGGATCGACGGCAGCGGCGAACGGGCGCTTTTCGTGCACGACAAATCGGTGTGGATTACGCACGAGACGTTTCTCGGACACTCCGATAGCGTCATGTTCGTACATTGGCCCTTCGCGCTGAGGGCGATCAGGGTGGGTGCGCACGAAGACCGGACCATCGCTTCATTCAATGTCTGGCATCCTTCGCCGCGCCAGGATGGATCCCTCATTGTGTGCGACACCACCTGTCCGGATATCGGACTGCAACTGATCGATCCGGATACCGGGGCCCACGACACGCTCTGCTATCCGGCCAGCTCCAACGGAGGCGCCCAGTGGGCGGAGACGATCCCCGCGGATGATGACAAAACGACGCCTGAAACGTACGGTCCGCAGTGGTCTCATCCTCACCCGTCGTTCAGTCCGGACGGAAAACGGGTGATCTATACCTCTGATCGAACCGGCACGAGCCAGATTTACGTGGCGGATGTTCCGGATTAGCCTTAACGCGACAAAATCAGCAGCGCGGCGTCGCGACGAAACCTTTCGAATTGGGCCGAAAAGGTCGTCCGGAGGGACATTTTTTCCGTTCACGTCCAGTGACCTGAAGGATCATGGAAATCAGCAGTTAAATCGCCTTTATTCACTTGCACATTTTCGAATTAACGTCCCCGAATAATGACGAATCAAGGTTAATGCTCACCGTACGGCGTAGCCAAATATCGGAGTGACACCATGCCGGCGCCCGGCGAGTGGGCAATTACGGCAACCCGTCCTGTATTGATCGTGTCGGACGTCGACCGCGCACTGGCGTTCTACGGGCGGATCGGCTTCGAACAGGAATTCCGCAACGACGTTGTATACGCCGTGGTTCGCATGGGCGCGTTCTCCGTCCATCTCGGTACCAGAATGGATCCGGTCGGCCAGGGGGTGTCGCAGGCGGTGATCGAAATGCGTGGCGTCGACGCCTATTATGCTTTCTGTATCGAGCAGGGGGTGAGGATTCATCGTGAAATACAGGACCGCTTCTACGGCTTGCGGGATTTTCAGTTGACCGACCCGGACGGCAACGTCATTACCTTCGGAGAGCGCGTGCCTTCGGGGGGATGAGGCCGGTGGGTGTGAACTGCATGAGAGCGCCTGCGGCGCCGGTGTCGCGTTAGTGCCGTTTGAACCAGAAAATGCTTGACTCCGTGTGTGCAAACCGTTAGATTTTCGTGCCGCCTTGCGTCGGATTATCCTCAATAAAATAAAGAAGATATAGATTTCCGTACCATCTGGTGACCAGGATTCGCGCGGCGCGTTCGAGCGCTTCCGAAGGACGCCGTCCCGAAACCCGGTCACTGAATCTGAACCGGGCATTGAAAATCACGGAACCGGGACTCGGTTGAAGTGTATTTCTATTAATAAGGAGAGGACATCCAGAATGATCCGGTGGACATGGGTTCTGGGCATCGCGCTTCTCGTCGGATGCGGCCGCGAATCCGCGGATGAGCTTTTCGCAAAAGGGGAAGCGGCAACTCACAAAGAGGCGACCTATCCGGAGGCAGAGGCGTATCTCAAGAAATTCCTGGACTACTATCCTGACGATCCGAGGGCGGACCTGGTCCTGCACGCGCTGGCTCGCGTGCTGCTGAATCGACACAAATTCGACGAGGCAATCGGATCCTACGAGACGCTGGTATCGCGATTCCCGGAGAGCCGATACGCTGACCAGGCGCAGTTCATGATCGGGTACGCCTACGATCTCCAGGGGAAATATCAACAAGCCCGAGAGGCTTATCAGAAAGTTATCGAGTTGTTCCCGAAGTCGGAATTGTTCGACGATGCCGCTGTTTCCATCAGGAATCTGGGGAAGCCGCCCGAAGAGTGGTTTCCCGTCGATTCGACCTCCGCCACAAGCGTAAACTGAACCGGGAACGGGTATGTGTTTCGACAGAGGCCGGTACAAGATCCCTGTCGACGCGTCCCGATCCGACGCGTATCTCCGTTTCAGGCTGTCACCCCGTTCTTGAAGCCATGATTTGTCGACCTTCCACCAGCACAGCGCAGCCGGACGGTATCGGTGCACAAGGAAACCGTCCGGTGTTCTTTTTTGGGACGCATCGATGATGATCGCCGCCGAAATCCAGCAGCTGAACGATGAAGTGGAACGGGAGAGCGCTTTCGTCCGGCGCCTCACGGGCGAAATGGGCCGTGTGATCGTGGGCCAGGAGCCCATGGTGGAACGCCTGCTGATCGGGTTGCTGTGCAACGGCCACGTGTTGCTCGAAGGCGTGCCCGGCCTGGCGAAGACATTAACCGTCACCACGCTTGCAAGCGCTATCCAGGCGTCGTTCAGCCGAATTCAGTTCACTCCCGATCTGTTGCCCGCGGACCTGATCGGTACGATGATCTACAACCAGGCCACCGGCGAATTTGCACCGAAGAAAGGTCCGGTCTTCGCGCAACTCGTTCTCGCCGACGAAGTGAACCGGGCGCCGGCCAAGGTGCAGAGCGCCATGCTCGAGGCGATGCAGGAGCGGCAGGTCACCATCGGCGACCAGACCTTCCGCATGGACGATCCGTTTCTGGTGCTGGCCACACAGAATCCAATCGAACAGGAGGGAACCTATCCGCTGCCGGAGGCACAGGTGGACCGGTTCATGATGAAAGTTCGCGTCACCTACCCGCGGAGGGAAGAGGAGCGGGCGATTATCGACCGGATGGAGGGCGGGGAAGCCCCGGCCGCAAACCCCGTGGTCCGGCCCGAAGATATCATTCGCGCGCGAGGGGTGGTAAACCGTGTGTACGTCGACGACAAGATCAAGGACTACATCGTGAACCTTATGCTGGCAACCCGCGATCCGGCGGCATTCGGGATTCAGGATCTCAATGCGCTGATCGAATACGGGTGTTCGCCGCGGGGCTCTATTTTCCTGACGCGCGCGGCCAAGGCCCACGCCTTTCTGCGGCGGAGGGGCTACGTGACGCCGGAAGACGTAAAGGCCGTGGGCGTGGACGTTCTTCGTCACCGGGTGATCGTAACCTACGAAGCGGAAGCCGAAGAGGTCGATTCGGAGGAAATCGTCCGTCGGATTTTCGATCATGTCGAGGTACCCTGACACGATGATTCCCGCCGAGATACTCAGGAAGGTGAGGCGCATCGAACTGCGCACGAGGCATCTGGTCGACACGGTGTTCTCGGGAGAATACCATTCCGTCTTCAAAGGGCAGGGCATGGCGTTTGCCGAAGTGCGTGAATACCAGGTGGGAGACGATATCCGATCGATAGACTGGAACGTCACCGCCCGGATGGGACATCCCTTCGTCAAGGTGTACGATGAAGAACGCGAACTGACGGTGATGTTGATGGTAGACGCCAGCGCGTCCGGTGATTTCGGGACGGTCTCGCAGATGAAGGGCGAAATCGGCGTCGAGATCTGCGCCTTGCTGGCGTTTTCGGCAATACAGAACAACGATCGGGTGGGGCTGATTATCTTCACGGACGACGTAGAGGCGTTTATACCGCCCAAAAAGGGCAGAAAGCACGTGTTGCGGGTAATTCGGGAACTGCTGTACTTCCGGCCCAGCCGGCGGGGAACGGACATCGGTGCGGCCCTGGACACCCTCAACCGGATCAACAAACGGAAGAGCGTGGTGTTTCTTGTGTCCGATTTTCTGGCTTCCGGTTACGAAGCGGCGCTCCGGGTGTCGTGCAGACGGCATGATCTGATCGCGGTCGTGCTTCAGGATCCGCGGGAACGTGAATTGCCCGACGTCGGCCTCGTCGAAGTGGAGGACGCGGAAACCGGCAGGGAGATGCTGGTGGATACCTCCGACCGGGAGTTTCGGTATCTTTTCAGGCAGCTGAACGACAAGGCGGAGGAGCGGCGGGATCAGCTGTTCCGTTCCGTTGGTCTCGACCGCGTGGACATTCATACGGAAGCGTCCTACGCGGATGCGTTGATGCGGTTCTTCCGGAAACGGGCGCAGCAGATCGCGGCATAGCTGTCCGGATGGGCTATTTCAGCGGGCTGATCGGGAGGCGCGTGTGATCGAGGTTGATCATCTGACCAAACAATATGGATCGCTGGTAGCGGTCAAGGACCTCACCTTCAGCGTGGAAAAGGGAGAGGTCGTCGGATTTCTCGGACCGAACGGCGCGGGCAAGACCACCACCATGCGCATCCTGACGTGTTTTCAGCCGGCCACGCTGGGCACCGCCCGGGTGGCCGGCTTCGACGTATTCCACGAACCGATGGAGGTCAAGAGGCGAATCGGGTACCTGCCGGAACACCCGCCGCTATACAGGGACATGTACGTGAGGTCGTACCTGGATTTCGTGGCGCAGATCAAGCGGGTGCCGTCGCGGCATCGCGGGTCCCGGGTGGACGACGCGATGGAACGATGCGGGATCACGGACCGGGCGAAGCAACTCATCGGCCAACTCTCCAAGGGATATCGTCAGCGGGTCGGCATCGCTCAGGCCATCCTGCACGATCCGGACGTCATTATCCTGGATGAACCCACCATCGGGCTGGATCCCAACCAGATCCAGGAGATTCGCCGGGTGATCCGCGGCCTGGGACGGGAACACACGGTGATTCTGAGCACGCACATTCTGCCCGAGGTCGAAAAGACCTGCGATCGCGTGATCATCATCAACAGGGGTCGGATCGCGGCCGTGGATACGCCGGAAAACCTGACCGCGGGCGCGTCGGGCAACCGGCGGTATTACGTGGCGGTATCGGGCGACCTGGAAGCTGCCGCCGGCGCCATCCGGGAGGTTGCGGGCGTGGTGGACGTCAGGAGGGCAGACGACAACCAGGCGTTGGAGATCGAAGCGTCCGGTGAAGCCGACATGCGCCCGTCGATTGCAGCGATGCTCGTAGAACGCGGCCTGGGGCTGGTGGAGTTGAGATCGATAACGGCCGGATTGGAGGACATCTTCCGCGAATTGACAAGACACGAGGAGGCAGGCTCCTGATGGGAAATATCGCCGCGATTTTCTGGAAAGAGATGCGTTCCTATTTCGGCTCGCCGATCGCCTACGTGGTGGCGACCGGTTTCCTGTTGATGATGGGATATCTCTTCCAGAACGAAGTCGTCGAATTTCGCGCAAAATGCCTGAATTACTCATTTCAGCATCAGGAGCACGGCGTGGATGCGCCAAACGTGAACGAGGACGTTGTGTTCCACTTCTTCCTCAGCCAGTGCCTCGTCTGGCTGGTGGTGACGCCGATGCTGACGATGCGGCTGTTCGCGGAGGAGAGGGGCTCCGGGACGATCGAACTTCTGATGACATCGCCCCTGACCACGTGGCAGGTCATTCTCGGTAAATTCGCCGCCTGTCTCGGTCTGTACGTCATTATTGAACTGCTGCTGCTTTCGCTGATCTTCGTCGTGTCGTTCTACGGCGATCTGAATTGGGGCCGGGTGCTGTCCGCCTGTGTCGCGATACTGCTGCTGGGAGGTTCGTTCATCAGTGTGGGCATACTGGCCTCCTCGCTGACCGACAAACAGATTGTCGCGGTCGTCATCGCATTTGTCCTCCTGCTTCTCCTCTTCGTGGTGCGGTATTCGCCCGAGCTTATTGGACGCGAATGGGCAACCGTTCTCTTCTACCTCTCGTTGATCGATCACACGAGGGATATGGCGCGGGGCGTAATCGACAGCAGCGACGTGGTCTTTTTCCTCACCTTTACGTTTTTTTTCCTGTTCCTGACGCACACCGCGCTTGAGTCGCGCCGCTGGAGGCGATAGACAATGATCGGTTTTTTCGGTACCCGCCTGGTCAGATACGGTACGAGTACCCTGGTTGCCGTCCTCGCCGTGCTTGCGATTCTGGTTGCGGTCAATTTCCTCGCCACGCGCTATCACCACCGGATCGACGTTACGGAGGGCGGAATGCACAGCCTCTCCGACCAGACCGCCACATTGCTGGATTCCCTGTCGACGGATGTGCACGTGCTGGCGTTTTTTCACGAAACCGACCCCGAAGCGGCCGAATTCAATGAGAGGCTTGAAACCTATGCCTATCATTCAGAACGATTTACCTTTGCCATGGTCGATCCCGCGGTCCATCCCGGCGAAGCACGGCGATACAGGGTGGTCAAGCCGCGAATTTCGGTGGTGACGTCGGAAGGGCGGGAAGAGCGGATTTCGGGAGCCGAGGAGAATCACCTGACCAATGCGGTGGCCAAGGTCGTCCGGGAACGCGGGAAAACCGTCTATTTCTCGGCCGGACACGGAGAACGGACGCTGAAGGCCCCGGAAGGCGATTTCATTCGCGTCGGGCAGTCATTGCGGGAGGCCGGGTACGGGGTTCGGGATACGCTGGTTCTGGATGCCGGCAAGGGCGTCCCGGCGGATTGCGATCTGTTGATCGTGGCCGGGCCGACGGCCGCATTTTCCAGTATCGAAACCGATTCTATTCGCAACTTTCTTGCCGGAGGGGGATCCGCGTTGTTTTTGCTCGACCCGGGCGGCGAGACAGGTCTGGAGTCGCTGCTGGCGGGATGGGGCATCCAGGTCAACAACGACTACGTCCTGGGTTGGGGCCCGGGCGATCCCTCCATGCCGGGATCGGTCTGGTACGCACGACATCCGGTATCGGAAAAACACCGCAACCGCAATTTGAGGACATTTTACAGGCTTGCGCGTTCCGTATCCAGCATCGAAAACGCAACCGGAATGCAGGTCCACGAGCTGGTAACAACCCATCCGCGAGACAGCTGGCGGGAAGAGAAACTGCCCGATGTGTCGCCGGTCTTCGATCCGGGAGTGGACCTGCCGGGTCCGGCGACGGTTGCCGTCGCCGTGCTCGACAGGCCGAAGTACCGACGGCATGCGTCTTCCGACGTCGGGTTGCGCCACACCCGGATCGTCGTTTTTGGGGACTCCGATTTCGCTGGCAACGAGTTCTTCGACACCGTGGGCAACGGCGACCTGTTCATGAATGCGGTGAGCTGGCTGATGGAGGAGGGGGACCTGATCTCGATCCGACCCAAAATGTGGGCATTCAGGGGCGTCGTGATGACGGCCGAAGACCTCATGTGGCTTTCATGGCTTTCCGTTGTGATCCTACCGGCGATACCGGTCGTCGTCGGGATCGGCGTCTGGCGCAGGCGGCGTTGACGGCCGGCGGCGACTCACCCGGAACGGAGAAGCCGGGCAGGCATTTTTCATGAGTCTAAGGACAACAGGTGTTCTGGTGCTGCTTCTGGCTGCGCTCGTCGGTTTTGTCTATTTCTACGAAATCCGGGGCGCGGACGAACGTTATATGGCACGGACCATGGCAGGGCGTCTGCTGCGTCTGGAAGCAGACGCGGTCAACGGGCTGACGGTTCAACGGGGCGACACGACCATCGTCATTGAAAGATCGGAAGACGGGTGGAGGATCCTGCGGCCGGTCGCCACCGGCGGCGACGACGGCGAGATCACGGGATTGATCCGTACGTTACAGACGATGGATCTTGAGCGCGTGGTCGCGGACAGCCTCCGAATCGCGCGAGGGCAAGCCCGTCTTTCGGATTTCGGCCTCGACAGGCCGAATCTGGTACTCGTTATAGAGCAGGTGGACCGGGTAGATTCCCTCTTCTGGGGAGACCGGAGTCCGACCGGCCGTTATGGCTACGTCAGATGGTCGGTACATCCGGGCATTCTCGCGGTCGCCGCCCCGTTCCGGATGAGATTGGAGAAAGGGCTGTTGCGACTGCGTGACAGGCGCGTTGCGGATTTCGACCCGGAAACCGTGCGCAAAATCGAGATTGCCAGGGGGGATGCCAGAGTCATCGTAGAGAAGCTTGCGGAAGCATGGCGCATGACGTATCCGGTAGACGACCGCACCGACAGCGACGAGGTCCAAAAGCTGATTCAACGGCTGTACACCGCCGAATTCACGCGTGTGATCGCTGAAGGGCCCGGGGAAGCCGGCGATTACGGCCTGGAAAATCCAACGCTGACGGTTGCGGTTTTCGATGGCCGCGACGAGCGGAAGAAGACCGTAAGGATCGGACGCCGAATGGACGCGAGCCGGTTTCCTCCGTTTTTCGCGGCTTTTTCCGCCCGCCCGATGGTATTTCTGGTCGATTCGACCCTGGTCGCCGATCTGAGTAAGACGGCTTCTGATCTGAGATTCAAGCGTATCTTTGCGTTCGACACCGCCGGAGTCGACCGGTTGAAGCTGGCGTATCGGGACCGGGCGGTGGAATGTGTCAGAGATCAACGCGGCGAAGGCTGGCAGGTGCTGCAGCCGAAGCTGCATATCGTCCTGGAACACCGCGTTCGACATCTCTTTCGCACCATCGAACTGCTCGAAGCCGAAGAATTCGTCGCGGAAGCGCTGACAACACCGGAGGCATTCGGTTTCGACCGCCCGGCACTGGAGATCACCGCCTGGCGCGGTGACGCGGTGGCGCAGAAATTAAGTGTCGGCGAAAGGAATGGCAACGTTTACGCCCGGGGACATCAGCGTCCCCAGATCGTCAGGATCGATCCCAAGACTCTGACGAGACTTAAGCTCGAACTCATCCCGGTGAAACCTGACGTGGTTCAACCCGATACCGTACGGCTGGGCGTACGGAAGGCAATCAACGGAATATGGCCCGCGTCCTGATATCGGTGTGGATTGCTGCCTGCGGCCTCTCGATCTCATCTCCCGGCGCCCGCGCCGAAGTTCTGTTCGATGCGGCCGTCAACCGGGACACGCTTACGGTCGGCGATCCCGTACTTCTGAATGTGCGGATTCTTCGTGAATCGGGAGATGCCGTCGCATTGATGCAGAACGAGGGATTCCTCGCGCCGTTCGAGGTGCGCCGCCGGGTGCCGCCCGCGGTTCGGGAGATTCCCGACGGACGGGTGGAGGAGACACTCGCCTTCGAACTTGCCGTGTATCGGCCGGGTGCGGTCGAAGTGCCCTCACTGGTGCTTCAGGTACGGACGGCCGAAGGCGACTCCGGCCTGATTACCACGGGGCCGATACCGGTTGTGGTACGTAGCGTCAGACCGCTGGGAATGACGGATATCCGGGATGTGAAGCCTCCGGTCGACATCGATGCCAGCATACCGGCGTGGTTCTGGATCGCCCTGGCCGTACTGATTGGCCTTGTGGCCGCTGTCCTGTGGTACTGGAATCGGCGTCGCCGGAAATCGGAGGTTGATCCGCCGCGGCCGCCGGTTGTCTGGCCCGATGAAATCGCAAAGATCCTTCGTATGCAACTCGTGGAAAACGGGTCGCTGAAGCGGTATTACAGTCTGCTTTCAGAGGTGATGCGCCGCTACCTTGAGGATCGGGTCCGGGTGGATGCCATGGAGTGTACCACGCACGAACTTGTGCGGGACCTCAGACGTGTACGGGTCGGGGAAGCGGAGGTATCCGCGCTCGAGCGGCTGTTGTCGGAGGCGGACCTGGTCAAGTTTGCAAAGTTCAGGCCTCGCGATGACGTCGCGTTGAAGGCCGCCGATTCGGTGTTGGATCTGATGCGGCGGATGGACGAGCAGGTCCAGGCGGTTGAAGACGATTCAGTGGTCGCGGCGCCCGCGGAAGCCACGGCATGATTGAATTCAAGAATCCGGAATGGCTGATCGCGCTTGTTTTCGTGCCGTTGCTGATCTACCGGTACGTACGCCGGCAGCGGCAGAAGCAGGGCAGCATCCGTTTTCCGGACCTGGGTGTCATCGGACAGATTCCGCCTTCGGTCGTGCTGAAGTTTCGACACGGTCTCATTGCGCTTCGCTGTCTGGCGCTGATCCTGCTGATTGTGGCGCTGGCGCGTCCGCGTTCCGGGCGCGAGGGAAGAGAAATCCTGACCCGTGGGATCGATATCGTACTCGCCCTGGACGTGTCGGGCAGCATGGCGCACAAGGACCTGGACCAGCAGCGAAAGTCCCGGCTGCAGGTCAGCAAGGAAGTCGTGACCCAGTTCGTGCGGGGGCGGGTCAACGACCGGCTGGGACTCGTCGTCTTTGCGGGCGAGAGCTACACGCAGTGTCCGCTCACCCTCGACTACGGCATATTCCTGAGTTTTCTGAATGAGGTGCGGCTCGCGGAAGATTCCTGGGACGGCACGGCAATCGGGACCGGCATCGTTACGGCGGTAAACCGTTTGCGCCGGTCGGAAGCGAAGAGCCGCGTCATTATCCTGTTGACGGATGGTGTGAACAACAAGGGGGAAGTGGACCCCGTTACGGCCGCCCGCGCCGCCAGGGCGGTAGGCATACGAATTTACACCATCGGAGCGGGAAGCGACGGGGTGATCGTGACGGGCCAGGGCCTGCTCCGGCAGCGGGTTCGGGTGGAGATCGACGAAGAGACCCTCCGGAAAGTCGCCGATATCACGGGCGGCCGGTACTTCCGGGCGACCAGCGAAGAGAAGCTTGAGGAGATCTATCGCGCCATCGGTGAGATGGAGAAAACGGAAATCAAGACACGCGACTACGTGGATTACTCCGAATTGTTCACGTATTTCCTCTGGCCGGGTCTGGTTCTGCTCGGCGTCGAACTGATGCTTGCCAACACGCGGTTTCGGAGGATACCCTGAAATGCGTTTTGGCGACGTTCAGGCGTTCTGGTTCCTGTTCTTCGTGCCGGCGGCCGTCCTGTTTTTCGTGATCGCCTACCGAGAGAAAAGGCGGGCCCTCGCGCGATTCGGGAGTCCGGAACTGATGCGCAAACTGACCGCTGCCACGAGCTGGAAGCGGCAGTGGTTGAAGGCGGCGTTGACGGTTGTCGGGCTCTTCTTTGTGGTCATTGCGCTGGCGCAGCCCAGGTACGGGATGCGGCTGGAACTCCTGCATCGCAAGGGCGTCGACGTCATGGTTGCCCTGGACACGTCGCTGAGCATGCTCGCGGAAGACATCCGGCCCAATCGGCTGACGCGCGCGCTGTTTGAGATCGAGTCCTTTATCGACCGGCTCGAAGGCGACAGGATCGGCCTGGTCGCGTTCGCGGGCCGCAGCTTTACCCTCTGCCCGCTCACCCTGGACTATGGCGCAGCGAAGCTGTTTCTGGATTCGATCGACACGGATATCATTCCGGTGAAGGGTACGGCCATTGCCGAGGCCGTTCGCGCAGCGACCCGGGCATTCGGAAGCGAAGAACGCAAGTACAAGGTCCTCGTGCTGATTACGGATGGAGAGGACCACGCCGAGGATCCGGTGGAGGCCGCTGAGGCCGCGGCGGAAGCCGGGGTGCGTATATTTGCGGTGGGCGTCGGGACGCCGGGCGGCGAGTTGATTCCGGTAAAGCGGAACGGACGGACCGAGTATCTGAAAGACGGCCGGGGCAACTACGTCAAGTCGCGCCTGGACGAGGCAAGCCTGCAACAGGTGGCGGGGGTGACGGACGGGGTTTACATACGGTCGCAGGCGGGAGGCGTCGGTATGGACAGGGTAACCCACGAAATCTCGCAGATGGAGAAGAAGGAACTGGGTTCCCGGAAATTCACGCAATACAAACACCGGTACCAGTGGCCGCTGGCCGTCGCGGTCGTCTGCTTTGTCAGCGAAGCGTGGTTGTCGGATCGCAGACGGGTGCGAACACAGTGGCGCGGGCGGTTCCAGTAAATGCCACGACACAGAAAATCCCGGGGAGTCTGCGCCATGCGCCGATATCTGGTCGGCCTCGCCGTCATACCGCTTCTGGGATTCACGTTTCTGGATCCTGCTGCGGACAGGAACCGGCAGGGCAACCGACTGTTTCACGAAGGCAAGTTCGACGAAGCGCTTGAGTACTACCGTAAGGCCCAGGTGGAAAAACCCGAAGCGCCCGAGCTCAGGTTCAATGCCGGTGACGCCTATTTCAAGAAGAACGCCTTTCAGGATGCACTTCAGGAGTTCGGGCACGCGCTGAAGAGCCGCGACCCCTCCCTTCTCTCTCGCGCCTATTACAATCTGGGCAATGTCCATGTACGCCAGCAGAACCTGCAGCAGGCGGTCGAGGCCTACAAGCGCTCATTGTCGATAACGCCGGACGATCTGGATGCGAAGGTGAATCTGGAATGGGTTCTGGAGAAAGTCAGGGAGCAGGAGAAGAATCAGAACCAGGAGCAACAGAAGAACCGGGAGGACGGTCAGGAGCAGAAAGAGGAGGAGAAGGAACAGAATAACGAGGACCCGAACGTCGAAGCGAACCGGGAACAGCCCCCGGAACGGCCGAACCCGGAACAGGATGGGAATCGCGATCGGCAGGAGGGGGAAAGACAGAACGATCCGCAGGAGGACCTGGGCCCGCAGAACGACCCCTCAGGGGGGCAGACCGGGAATCGCCAGGAACGCCAGTCGGCGTCCGGGGAGCTTGGCCGGGAAGAGGCCGAACGCCTGCTGGATGCGATGAAAGACAGGGAGACGAAATCCCAGAAGTACCGCCGGCTGCGTGTATACGGAAAAAAATACAAGGGAAACGAGTGGTAGGTATGACACGAAAGCCCGTGTGTGTTGTTGTGTTCGCTCTTCTGGTCTCGTGGAGTGCGGCGCATGGCGAAACGCCGCGTCTCGAAGTGTCGGTGGACCGGACACGCGTGGAAGTGGGGGATCAGGTCAGGCTTACGGTGACGTTGACGGCCAACGGCGACGTCCCCGCGCCGGAACTGCCGGTTCCTGACGGACTCGACGTGATCGGGCGTTCGTCGTATGCGACCCAGGAGCTCAATATTACGAACGGCCGCGTCGTAACGACGCGCAACAACTCGTACGAATATTCCCTTCGGGCGACGCGCGACGGCAGCTTCCTGATCGGGCCGGCGTACGTGATGTACGAGGGCAGGCGACACGAGTCCTCAACGGTTCGGATAGACGTCGTGAAGCGCGGCAGCCGGCCGCGAACCCGTCCTGGGCCGGGACAGTCCCGCGGCGGTCCCGATGCGGGGGAATTATCGGAGGAGGACCTGTTCGTTACCGCGGCGGTGGACAAGGAAAGGGTGTACGTGGGAGAGCAGGTAACCGTTACTTATATGCTTTATACACGCCGGACACTGCGGAATATCGGCTACGGCCGCCTGCCTGCCTATACCGGCTTCTGGTCGGAGACCCTGTTCGACGCGCAGCGCGCCAGTTTTGACCGGGAGGTCTACAACGGCCGCGAGTACCACGTCATGCGGTTGAAGACGATGGCATTGTTTCCCACCGCGTCCGGAGAACCGGCCCTTGACGAACTTGAAGTCGTCTGCCAGGTACAGGACCGCACGCGGCGCAGGAATCTGCTCGATATGGACGATTTCTTCGGTTTCGGCAACAGCCGTGAAGTTCGCGCACGAACCGCGCGGGTGAAGATTGACGTCTCCCCGCTGCCCGGTGGCGCTCCACCCGGGTTTCTCGGCGCGGTGGGCAGGTTCGACATGTCGATTGAGGCAAGTCCCTTGTCCGTGGAGGCCGGTGATCCCATCGCGGTGAAGGTGAACGTGCGCGGTACCGGTAATATGAACGGCGTGGGCGAGCCCGTTCGTCCGTCCGGAAACGCATTCAAGTTCTACGACCCGAAGGCAACGATAAACGCGGGAAACACGAACGGTCGCATCGGGGGCGAAAAGACGTTCGAATACGTCGCGATTCCCGACCGCGCGGGCAACGCGAGAATCGGCCCGTTCGTATTGCCCTATTTCGACCCGGAGACAAATCGTTACCATACCGCACGAACACGGGAGGTTTCGGTAACCGTGAAGCCAGGCAGGCAGCAGGCCGCTCCGGGACCCGTGTTGAGCCGGAAAGAGATCGAGAGGATCGGACAGGATATCCGGCACCTGAAACCGGACCTGGAGTATCTGGAAGAACACGGCATGCAGCTGTACAGGAATACCTGGTTCTGGGCGATTCAATCCGTGCCCGTTCTCGGTTTGCTCGGGATCGTCGCATTTAAACGCCAGCGGGACCGGCTCATGGGCGATGAAGCCTACGCCCGAAGGCGCCGCTCCGGTTCGGAGGCCAGGAGGCGCCTGATGCGGGCCCGGGCGCGGCTCGACGAAGAGGACGACGTGGCGTTTTTTGTTGAAATCGATCGGGCGCTGGCCCAATTCCTTGCGGATCGGCTGAATCTGCCGGTCGCGGGCATGACCCGCGAGTCCGCCGCGCAGGCGCTTCGCGAGAAGGAGGTGCCGGATTCCATTGTGTCCGAAGCGCGGGATGTCTTCCTGCGTTGCGACTACGCACGATTCGCCTCGGTCCGGATTCCCGAGCAGGAACGGAAGGAACTCTTTGACGCGGCGGCGGCATTGATCGATGCCCTGGGAGCCAGGATATGACGTGCCTGCGCGCGCCGTCCGTCCGGCTGCGGAGGCGTCGCCGGGCGTCGGAAACCGGCGCCTCCTCCGCGGGTCCGGTTGCATGGGCGGCAGTGGCCGTGCTTCTGCTTGCCGGCAGCGCCCGCGGCGCCGGGACCGGCGCGCATGGGTATAATGAGGCGAATGCTCTTTACAGGCAGGGCGAATTCAGGAAGGCGGCGGGTCGGTACGAAGAAGTGGTGTCGCAGGGTGTGCGGAACGGCAACGTTTTTTTCAATCTGGGCAATGCCTGGTTCAAGGCCGGCGAAATCGGCCAGGCCATTCTGGCCTATGAGCGGGCCCTGAAGCTGATGCCGGGCGATGAAGACGTGCTCTCGAACCTGCGCTTTGTGAACGCCCACAAAGAAGACAAGAGTCCCGAAGAAGACGTCAATCTTCCAACCCGCCTGCTGTCGTCCGCTTACCGCGTGCTGAGCGCCAATGTACTGGCCGTTTTGAGCAGCATCAGCCTGTTTTTGATGTCGGCGGCCGCCGTTCTGTGGCTGTATTCGATTCCTCGCCGTTCGCTATCGATCGGGCTGCTCGTGCTGGCAGGGGTGGGATTGTGCGGTTCAGGCTCTCTGCTGACGTACAGGGTCTATAACGAGACCTCGGCTTCAGAAGCGATTGTTCTGGCGGACGAGGTACAGGGACGAAGCGGCCCCGGGAACGACTATCTGCTCGTATTCACGATCCATGAGGGTACGAAGGTGGCCGTCGAACGGCTGGAAAGCCGCTGGTATCTGGTGCGACTGCCAAACGGGATCGGCGGGTGGGTGCCGGGGGAGACGGTGGAGAGAATCTGAAGTGCGCATCGCTCGTTCACAAGGCGGCGGTGCGCTCGATGCGGGCCGTCATGAACAGAAACGACCCGTTTTCCGAAACGTGTCTGTATCTCATTTGAACCAGGGGTCTGCATGAGGCCTTATAGCGCCTGGTTTCGGTGTTTCAGAGGATGCGGCGGTCGTTATCCGCTCACGCAGATCATCTATGCGTGTCCGAAGTGCGGCGGTCTGCTCGAGGTGCGCCACGATGTGGAAGCGCTGCGCGCCAGTTCCCCGAATTATTGGCGCCGGCTGTTCGATAGCAGGTATATGCGCACGCAATGGCCGTACGGCAGCTCGGTCTGGGGCAAGAAGGAAATGGTCTGCCCCGTCGTGGACGACGACAACGTGGTATCGATGTATGAAGGGGGAAGCAATCTGTTCTGGGCGGAGCGCCTGGGACGCGAGATAGGTGTGGAGGACCTGTGGGTCAAGCAATGCGGAAACAGCCACACCGGCTCGTTCAAGGATCTGGGAATGACGGTGCTGGTGTCGATGGTAAAGCAGATGGTCGCGGAGGGCCAGCGCATCCCGGCTGCCGCGTGCGCCTCGACCGGAGATACGTCGGCGGCGCTGGCCGCATATTGCGCGCACGCGGGCATACAGGCGGTGGTGTTCCTGCCACGTGACAAGGTCTCCACGGCCCAGCTGGTGCAGCCGATGTCCAACAATGCGCTCGTACTGAGCCTGGATACGGACTTTGACGGGTGTATGAAACTCGTTCAGGAGATATGCCACACGGAGAACATCTACCTGGCCAACTCGATGAATTCGCTTCGCGTGGAGGGCCAGAAAACCGTCAGCGTGGAGTTGCTCCAGCAGTTCGATTGGGACCTGCCGCAATGGATCGTGGTTCCCGGTGGCAACCTGGGAAACGTCAGCGCATTGGGCAAGGGGTTCAGCGAGTTACGGGAGATGGGTCTGATCGATCGCGTGCCTCGAATCGCGGTTGCCCAGAGCGCGCGGGCGAATCCGCTTTACCGGAGCTACCGCAACGGCTTCGATGTCTTCGAACCGCAGACGGCCGGAACGACCCTGGCCAGCGCCATCCAGATCGGGGATCCGGTCAGTACCGAAAAGGCGATCCGGACCCTGAAGAGCATCGGCGGCGTGGTTGAGCAGGCAACGGACCAGGAACTGGCGGATGCGGCGGCGCGGGCGGATCGAACCGGGTTGTTTGCATGTCCGCATACGGGAGTGGCCTTTGCGGCGCTTTTCAAGCTGGTGGAACGAGGCGTCATTCGAAAAGATGAGCGGGTTGTGGTCATATCCACCGCCCACGGACTGAAGTTCGCCGAGTTCAAGATCGGGTACCATCAGGCGCAACTGGCGTCGTTCGACGTCGACCCGACCTATGCGAATCTGCCCGTGGAACTGCCGGCGGAATACGGACCGGTTCGGGACCGGATCTTTCGCACGCTTGATCTGAACGGCGGTTGACAGGGATGTGAGAATTGGTTACATTGGTTGGCCATGTTCAGCGTAGTGGTGATTTGAGGCATATTGCAGCCACTATAAAGAAATCGCTAAAAAGCTCATGACCGGATCGACGTTTGCGTATTCAGGTTCTCTGGGGCTTTTTAGCTTCAGTTTTTTTTTGTGGGTACCGGAGGAGGCGATGAAAAAAAGCCCATCGACTGATGGCGCCTGCAGTTCCACCCGTGCGGTCCACGCCGGCGAAAAGGGTGGGCATTGGGGCCATTCTCTCACGGTCCCGATCGCGCAAACGTCGACCTACGTATTCGAGAATACGGAGGCCGTGGACGATTTCGTGTCCGGGCGATCCCCCCGCCTCGATTACGGGCGCTACGGTAACCCGACACAGCAGATTGCGGAACGAAAGCTGGCTGAGATTGAGGGAGCCGATGCGGCGCTGTTGTTTTCGTCCGGCATGAGCGCCGTGACAACGACGCTTCTTGGCATGTTGTCCACGGGTCACCACGCCGTGATTGCCGACGACTGTTATCGAAAGACCGCTCAATTCTGCGAACAGGTTCTGAGGAAGTTCGGAATCGCCACAACCTTCGTACCCGCGGGCGACTATGAGCGGCTGGCTTCGGCCATGCAGGAGAATACGAGGGTCGTAATTGCGGAATCTCCGACCAACCCGCACCTGAACGTGATGGATCTGGAGAGGGTGGTTCCAATCGCAAAGGCGAACCGTGCGAAGGTCGTTATAGACAGCACGTTTGCCACACCGTTCAACCAGCGTCCCCTCGAGTTCGGCGTCGACCTGGTCATTCACAGCGCAACCAAGTACCTGGGGGGCCATAACGACCTGATTGCAGGCGCCGTACTCGGCCCCGAGCCACTGGTATCGGCTATAAAGGACTATCGAGGAATCCTGGGCGGGGTGATCGACCCCCACTGTACCTATCTGCTGATCAGAGGCATCAAGACATTTCCGTTACGGATGGCGCGCCAGAACGAAACGGCGCTGGCGCTCGCCCGCTTTCTGGAGGGGAACGTCAAGGTGCGCCAGGTCTACTATCCCGGACTGGAGAGCCACCCGCACCACGGGGTCGCGCGGGAGCAGATGCATGGGTACGGCGGCGTGGTGAGTTTCGACCTCGATGCGGACCTGGGCGGAACCATGGCGTTCCTGGATCGCCTGAAGGTTCCGTGCATCGGGGCCAGCCTGGGCGGCGTGGAGAGCATCGTATCCCATCCGTCAACCATTTCCTACTATGAGATGGCGCGGGAAGACAGAGTCGCCGTTGGAATCAAGGACGAATTGGTGCGCTATTCCGTCGGTGTCGAGGACGCGAAAGACCTGATCGAGGACGTGGAACGGGCCCTCGAGACCATTTAACGAGACAAGGGAGCGAGGCCGTGGTGACGCGGCCCTTCGAATGTATGTTCGGTCCGTTCCTCATGTTCGCATTGCGGGCGCCGTTACAGGACGTGCGGTGGCGGCAGAAGATCCTGGTGGGGGGGTTGCTGTCCCTTCTGCCGAGTCTGGCGCTGCTGCTCGCCGTTTTTATGGCGCTTGGGAAAGTCACCATGTTGCTGGCGCCCGTCGCGGTGGTATTCTTCTTTTTTCCGACGCTCGTTTCCTGGGGGTATATATATCGGGTCTTTGTCGACGCGTTGAACGGAATGGAATTCCGGCAACTGCCCGATTGGGGCGCATGGAAGCAGTACGCGGGCGTGGGGGTGCGGCTGGGCGTTATCTTTTTCGGATATCTGTTTCTGGCCGGTCTGGGCGCGCTTGCCGTGATGGCGGTTCTGGGACTGGTACCGCCGGGAAAGGATCCGACCCGGCTAAGCGCGGTCACAATGCTTGTTATCGCTGCCGCGATGCTGCTCTACGGGCTCCTGCCCGTGGTATTCGCGCGGTTTGCAGCCGAGCGCAAGATATGGGCTTCATTCGATCCTGGCGCAATCCTGTCGGACATTCGGCGGGTGATTCGGGGCGGGCGGTATACACAGGCGTGTCTTGCGTTCTATCTCGCTTACGGATTGCTGCTCTTCCTGAACTTGCTGCTGGGCGCCGTGCCGCCAGTGGCGATGTTTATCGGTTCGATTGGCTCGTTTTACCTGATGGTGGTTTTTGCCTGGGTATTCGGATGGCTGATCGGGAATCGGGGTGCGGAGCGTTCAGACCGGTAACGCCGTCTGTCGGCCGTCCCGGTTTCGAGTGTGACCGGACTTCGCGGACTGCCAGTGTTCTGTCCCGGAAATAAGTTGCCTGAATTCGGCCGTGGGAAAGCGGCAATTATCTAAAGGCGGTGAGACGGGAGAGTTGAGACGGGATGAATCGGCCTGCCTGCAGCTCAGGGCACTGCGCAGGCAGGCGGAAGAATGGTGAGGTATTTATGGGTCAGGACACTAGACCTGCGCCCACGCGGCGTCGAGAACCCTCTTGGCGTTGGCGATGACGATTTCGGGTGATTCTCCCTCCATCGGAGAAACTTCGAAGCTGAGAATCGGGCGTTTCTCAGGATCCAGAAAGCCGATGTCGAGCAGTTCACTGAGGAATTCAACGGCTTCGGGAATGTCGTTCTCGCCGTCTTCGCAACCGAATCGGGGGTGGTTGTCCCCGTATGCCGGATGATTGGGGTTTCGCATTACGCAGTTGCCGATATGGGCATGAACCAGGTGGTCGCGTGCGATTCGCAGTGCATATTCCGAGGTTTCACCCTGAAGGGGGAAATGACTCAGGTCCAGCATCAATCCGAAGTTCGGGTACTCCCGCCTTACCCTGGAAGAAACTTCGACTGCCAGCGCATTCGGGCCGACGAGACAGTGCTTGCCGAAGGGCACCCGGTCGAACGTTTCGAGTACGATGTTCATGTTCCTGCCGGCCGCTTCTTCGCATAGGCGATAGAGAGAGTCGACCAGCAGGTCCACGCCCCGCTCGCGGGCTCCCGGACCGGGATCGATGCCTGAAAGCAGGGCAACCCCCGGAGCGCCGAGTGCTTCGGCCTGCCCGATGCCTGCGATGACCGCGTCCACCGCGCCGAGCCTGTGGCCCTCGTCGTCGGCGTTGATGTTCAGGTTGCCGCCAAGAAGAATCGGTTGGGCGCCGAAGGCCACGTCCATATGGGCGGCCTGCAGCAGTTCGGCGGCTTCCGCACGTACCTTTTCGTCCTTCATATGGGTGACTTCCACCGCCTGGAAATAGGGATCGAGCGCGATCCTTTCCAGTGTCTCAACAATCGGCCCTTCACCGCCGATACAGGATTTGTACGCCATAAAATGTACAATGCCGATTCGAGCGTAGTTCTGAATAGGTTCGGTCACAACAACGACTCCTTTCCTGCCTCGCGATTTCGCTGGTCCGAAACGTGAGGCAAGCGATCTGGCAAACGGGCATGCGAGGCCGACTCCCTTCAGCCGGGACGCGGCGGGCAATTGGCTCGGTCGAATTACCCGGGAAGCGTCGGCGCTGGAGGAATGGCGGGGCCAAAAATACGCATTCATGCCGGTTTTGTCAAACGGCAATTCGCACTTTTCCGCTTGACTTCAGGGGCGCCGGTCTGTATTTTTTCTGCTTCGATTGCACGGCACGTGGGGAGGTACCCAAGCGGTCAACGGGGGCAGACTGTAAATCTGTTGGCTGACGCCTTCGGTGGTTCGAATCCGCCCCTCCCCACCATTTCCCGGGCCCCGCGCCCCTCCTCAAACGGAGGGGTTTTTATTTTCTGTCGCGCTTATCGGTTTTCTATCCCGTTCCTCCTGTCCACCCATGTCAATTGCAGTAGGTGAAAATGACTGCAAAAGACGCCAAACATGGATACACAGGATAGGCAGGATGAAAAGCAAAATTCGGAAAAAACTAACCTTAATTCGTAAAAAGACAACCGAAAAATCGGCCACAAAAAGCACAAAAGACACAAAGGGCACGGCTGCGAAACGGCGTGTAGAGGTCGTCCAAAGGCATGTATTCTCGGTTCACGTCCAGTGACCTGAAGGTTCCTGAAAATCCGACGTCAAATCGCCTTAATTCACCTGCGTTTATTCGAATTCACGTTCCCTGAGAACCACGAATCACGGCCAAAACCTGAGATATCCGTGAAAACCGGTGGGTTTGTTGCCAAATCGGTTGATTATCAATAACATTAGCGGAGAATATATCGAAAACCATGAAGCGTCCGGAATCGTTTTGGCTCGCGTTATATTGGGTTTCAGGGTGTTCGTTGTGTTGGCGTGCGGTCCTATGGTGAGTCGATTCCCTGCCGTTACTGGTTTCGTCTCGCTTTTCGTGTTTTTCGTGTGTTTCGTAGTTTCTGATTTTCGTTTTGTCGCGCTTTCCGGTTTTCATCCTGTCCATCCATGGTGCGCCGTGAAAAGGCGCGGAACTCCAGTGGGTGAGAGTCCCACCCGACAAATGTTGCTGCAGTCGGTAGCAACCGGAGCGGGGGTGAAGGTAACGACATCTCCGAAGCCTCCGGTGTAAAGGGTCGCAAGGCGACTCGGCGAGTATGCGGGCCGAAACGTGCAGTGAACGCTGAGCAGGCCTCGAAAAAGGTAATGCGGGAGCCGACCCGCCCATGGATCGGGGAAGGCCGCCGTCGTTGGAAAAAGAGAGCAACGCGCGCATCCAACGGTCCCGCCTGCCTGTCCGAGGGACGCAGGCAGGCCGGGGTAATGGCGAAGGCACGTATACAAGGAGATCCGACGCAACACGGGAAGCCCCAGCGGTGGTGTATAGACACCAACCGGACGCCCGTGAGGGACAGGTCGGGCCGTATGGGGTGGCGGACAGGCTCGTAGTACCCGTGAAGCCGGGTAATGCCGGTGGAGGGAAGGGGCCTGACTTCGGATGTGCTTGTGAAGGGGACAACGGTCGGGAGAGTGGCGCAAGCCTATTACCTCCTCTAAAAGTAGATGAGGCGACTCCAGAGCAAGCTTGGGCTTCAGGTGAAGCTGTCCGGGCAGTGCGGGCAGCGTGTGCCTGAAGGCGACGTCCGTCGGAGAGCCGGATGCGGGAAAACCGCACGTCCGGTTCGATGAGCGGGATGTGGAAACGGAGCACGGAGCGGCTATTGAGGCACCGCCAGACGAAAGGGGCGGAAACAGATAGGCCACTCCTAAACCACCGCGCCACATCTCGACTCTACTAAATTCCGTTTTGAGAATTGACGGGATGAAGTTTGCGAGCGCGATTATTGACAAAAATTCTTGACATCCATACCTATATATTATAACTTGTTAAGTCTGGAAACTTTCAGGGCCGGCATTCTTGCGTGTACGACCCGCAGATCGTCGTTTCCTGTTCTGCGCGGGAATAGCTCAGTTGGCTAGAGCGTCAGCCTTCCAAGCTGAATGTCGCGGGTTCGAGTCCCGTTTCCCGCTCCAATTTCCTGCGGGCTGCGTTATCAGCCCTTTTCTGTCGTGCAGACGGGGTACAGGGCCCATGTAGCTCAGTCGGTAGAGCACCTCCTTGGTAAGGAGGAGGTCACCGGTTCGAGTCCGGTCGTGGGCTCCAGAACAACGTCCGGTCCCCATCCATGCCCAGAGATCTGATTACATTGGCCTGCGCCGATTGTGCGCGCCGGAATTATACGACGAACAAGAACCGGCGATTACACCCGGACCGCGTCGAATTCAAGAAATACTGCAGGTTCTGTCGCAAGCATACCCTGCACCGGGAGACTCGCTGAGATTCAGGATTCACTGCAGATTTTGGGGTTAGGGCAGTAGCTCAATTGGTAGAGCACCGGTCTCCAAAACCGGTGGTTGCGGGTTCGATTCCTGCCTGCCCTGCCATTTTCCTCCGAAACAGACACCTGACCCGCGCCTGAGTTCCGCTGGAAATTGCAGGAGCCGGGTTTCTCTTACGAATCCCCATCTGCCTTTGTCGACTGTGGCATACGCGAGCCCGCGTTTGGGCTGTTTCAGGTGTTGGGGCGTTTTTCTGGCGGTATACCCGATGTTCACGAAAGTGGCGCAGTTCATAAAAGACGTCCAGCTGGAAATGGGCAAGGTGACCTGGCCGACCCGTGACGAGCTGATCGCCTCGACAACGATTGTGCTGGTGGTTTCGCTCGCGCTTTCCGTGTTCATCTTCGCCGTCGACTTCGTGCTTTCGCTGGTTCGCAGATTTGTAATGAGCTGACGGCCTCCGGCTTTCCATACAGAGAGTGATACACCATGGCAATGCGCTGGTACGTCGTGCATACCTATTCAGGACACGAAAACAAAGTGCGTACCTATCTCGAGAGTGCCAAGGAAGGCACTGAGGTTGCGGAGAGGATCAACCGGGTCGTCGTACCTACCGAAGAGGTTGTCGAGATGAAGGATGGACGGAAGACAACCTCCTTCAGGAAATTTCTGCCCAGTTACATTCTTGTCGAGATGGAAATGGACAAGGAGACCATGCACTTCGTTACGAATGTGCCTGGTGTCACGAGCTTCGTCGGGCCTGGGAAGCGCCCCCAGCCGCTTCACGAAAAAGAGGTGGAACACGTGCTGGGTCACGTCGACCGGCGTCAGGTTCAGGACGATCAGGAAATCCCCTATCAGGTCGGAGACCGTGTTAAAGTGATCGACGGCCCCTTCAGCGAATTCATCGGGATGGTCGACGTCGTGAACCCGGAGAAGAGAAAGATCAAGGTGATGGTGAGTATCTTCGGAAGGAACACCCCAGTGGAACTGGACGTCCTGCAGGTTGAAGAGGCCATGGAAGGGTAGCGTAATGGCAAAGAAGATTATGACAACCATCAAACTGCAGATTCCGGCGGGCCAGGCGTCCCCGACGCCGCCTGTCGGTCCGGCGCTTGGCCAGCACGGGGTCAACATCATGGAATTCTGCCAGGCGTTCAACGCACAGACCAAAGACAAGCAGGGTCTGATCGTCCCGGCGGTCATTACCGTGTTTACCGACCGCAGTTTCTCGTTTATTACAAAAAGCCCGCCGGCCGCGGTGTTGCTGAAAAGGGCCGCGGGACTCGAGAAGGGATCGCCCGAATCCAACCGGACCAAGGTCGGCAGTGTCAATCGGGATCAGGTTCGGGAGATCGCCGAGATGAAAATGGAAGATCTGAATGCGAGCAGTGTGGACACCGCCGTGCGCATGATCGAAGGAACGGCGCGCAGCGCCGGGATCACGGTTGAGGATTAGGAGGCAACTCATCATGGCTGGGCGCAACGGGAGACGTTTCAAGACGGCGCTTTCTCAAATTGACCGGCGCGCGCAATATTCAATCGAGGATGCCGTATCGCTGTTGAAAGACATGCCGGCGCCGAAATTCGATCAGACGGTCGAAATGGCCATCCGCCTGGGCGTGGATCCGCGCCAGGCCGACCAGCAGATCCGGGGTACGGTGATGTTGCCCCACGGGCTTGGAAAAACGATCCGCGTGGTCGTGTTCGCCAAAGGCGAACAGGCGGCCGCAGCCGAGGGCGCCGGGGCGGATATCGTGGGCGCGGACGATCTGGCCGAACGCATCAACGGGGGTTGGACCGACTTCGACGTAGCCATCGCGGCGCCGGACATGATGAGGGTTGTCGGACGTTTGGGGAGAATACTCGGGCCCCGCGGGCTGATGCCCAATCCCAAGAGCGGCACGGTCACGCCGGACGTGGCGCGGGCGGTGGCGGAGGCCAAAGCCGGTCGCGTGGAGTATCGGGTCGATCGGAACGGCAACGTCCACGCGCCCGTGGGCAGGGTCTCGTTCGAAAAGAACCGATTGGTTGAGAATGTCCGAACGCTTTTCGATACGATTCTGCGCGCGCGTCCTTCCTCTGCAAAGGGGCAATATGTCCGGTCGGTTACCCTGGCGACCACGATGGGCCCGGGTGTCCGTATCGATCGGTCCAGTGCGGCCAGCTGACGGGGAGTGTACCCGCAACGGAAGGGAACAGGATGCCAACGGCTGGAAAAATCAGTGCGGTCGAGGAACTGACCCAACTTATGAGCAGGTCCCAGGGATTCTGTCTGGCCGATTTTACCGGTCTCGATGTTCCGGAGGTCACTCGGCTCCGTAAACGGCTGCGCGACGAGGATATAACCTACAAGGTCGTCAAGAATCGCCTGGCGTTGATTGCGGTAAAAAACGCGGGGATTCAGGGTCTGGAAGAGGTGTTGCAGGGTCCAACCGGTCTGGCCAGTTCGGAAACCGATCCGGTCGCGGCGGTGAGGCTGCTTCACGAGTTTGCCCAGGAGTCGAACGGCCTCCCAAGGGTCAAGGGCGGCTTTGCGGACGGACGGGTCTATCGGGAAGATCAGCTGGAGGCGCTTGCCAGACTGCCGTCAAGGGAAGTGCTGTTGGGGCAGGTGGTCTCGTCGGTCCAGAGTCCGTTGAGCGGGCTGGTATTCTGTCTGGGCGGCATGCTGCAGAACCTCGTTCTGATTCTGAACGAAATTGCCAAGAAGAAGGGTGAGGCCGGTGTGGTTGACTGAGCATTCCGGGTCACCTAAAACCGTTTCAATCATCAGGACAAGACGTATGGAGGAGATCCATGGCAATCACAGATATTATCGATGAAATCGAAAAGCTCTCCGTTCTTGAACTGGCCGAGTTGGTTAAGGCGCTCGAGGATAAATTCGGCGTGAGCGCCCAGGCGATGGTTGCCGCACCGGCGGCCGGCGCCGTCGCCGTCGCCGATGGAGAGGCGGAGGAAGAGGAACAGACGGAATTCGACGTGGTTTTGAGCGCCATCGGCGACAAGAAAATTCAGGTCATCAAGGTGGTACGCAGCGTCACCAGTCTGGGCTTGAAAGAAGCCAAGGAACTCGTCGACGGTGCGCCTCGCAGCGTGAAGGAGGGCGTTTCCAAGGAGGAGGCCGACCAGATCAAGGCCGAGTTGGAGGAGGTTGGAGCCGTGGTTGAAATCAAATAGACTCGCTTCATAGCATTCCTGCCTTCAAACAATGGTCGATTTCACCGGAGGAGCGTGATCATCTTGGCGAAAAATGGACTTATAGACAGGAAGTCTTACGGAAAAATCGCTTCAGCCATCGAAATGCCGAATCTTCTGGACATCCAGATTGATTCCTACAATTGGTTCTTGCAGCAGGACGTACCGCCTGGCGAACGCGGAAAACAGGGCCTCCAGGCGGTTTTCCATAGTATCTTTCCGATCAGCGACGTCCACAGGCTTTTCTCACTCGAGTTCGTCGACTATTCCATTGGCACACCCAAGTACGACGTGGGTGAATGCCTGGAGCGAGGAACAACATACGCGGTTCCGCTGCGCGCCACGTTAAGGCTGATTTCCCGCGAAAAGCAGGACAACAAGGAGTTCCGGATCAAGGATATCGTGGAGCAGACGGTATTCCTGGGCGAACTGCCGCTGATGACCGACGAAGGCACGTTTATCGTCAACGGTTCGGAGCGGGTGATCGTAAGCCAGCTGCACAGGTCTCCCGGCGTCTTTTTCGACGAAACCATTCACCCCAATGGAAAGCGGCTCTATTCCGCGCGGATAATACCGTACAAGGGCGCCTGGCTGGAGTTCAGCCTGGACATAAACGATATCATGTACGTGCATATAGACAGGAAACGGAAGTTGCCGTTTACCACGTTTTTGCGCGCCCTGGGTTTCAGTCGGAACGAAGAAATTCTAAGCCTGTTTCACGAGAACACGACAGCCCGGGTCGACGAAGATCTGGTCGGCGCCGTTGCGATGGAGGACGTGGTCGACAAGAAGTCCGGCGAAGTTATCGTCGAGTCCCGCCAGACGATAACGGAAGAACACCTGGAGGCGCTGAAGGGCGCCGGGATCAACCGGCTGACCGTACTCGACGTAAATGCCGACAACGATGGCGGCGTGATTGCCAATACCCTTCTGAAAGATCCTTGCGACAACGAAGAAGAGGCGCTCTCACGAATCTACAACCTGCTTCGTCCGGGCGATCCGCCAAATCTGGAGACGGCGCGCGGTCTGCTTGAGCGACAGTTCTTCAGCCCCAAGCGTTATCAGCTGGGCGAAGTCGGGCGTTATCGCCTGAATCAGCGGCTGAATCTCAACATTCCACTGGAATTCACCACCCTGTGTATCGAGGATTTTCACAGGGTCATCCAATATCTGCTGGTCCTGTTCAAGGGCGAAGGCTATACGGACGACATCGACCATCTCGGCAATCGGCGTATCCGGACCGTGGGCGAGCTCCTGTCCTACCACTTTTCAACCGGCCTGGTGCGCATGGCCAGGACGATCAGAGAGCGGATGAGTCTCAGGGATACCGAGCAGATTACACCACAGGATCTGGTCAATGCGAGGACCGTCTCGACCGTCGTTCAGGCGTTCTTCGGCAGCAGCCAACTGTCTCAGTTCCTTCAGCAGACCAATCCGCTGGATGAGCTGTCGCACAAGCGGCGGCTCTCGGCGCTGGGTCCCGGCGGCCTGACGCGTGACAGGGCCGGCTTCGAGGTGCGTGACGTCCACCATACCCACTACGGGCGGATTTGCCCCATCGAAACGCCGGAAGGTCCCAATATCGGCCTGATCGCCAACATTTCCACGTACGCGAAGATAAACGCCCTCGGATTTCTGGAAACGCCGTACCGGGTTGTTAAAGACGGAAGGGTGACTTCGGAGATCAAGTATCTGTCCGCGGACGAGGAAGACAAACACACCATCGCCCAGGCCAATGCGATGCTCGACACCGACGGGAGATTCCAGGATCCCGCGGTGCAGGCCCGCCGGCGTGGCGATTTTCCCCTCGTAGCGCCTTCGGAAATTGATTATATGGACGTCTCGCCCTGCCAGCTGGTCAGTACGGCGGCGTCCCTGATTCCGTTTCTGGAGCACGACGATGCCAACCGCGCCCTGATGGGCTCGAATATGCAACGACAGGCCGTGCCGCTGCTTCGGACGGAAGCGCCGTTCGTCGGTACCGGTATGGAACACGCGGTTGCCGTGGATTCCAAGGCGGTCGTAACCGCGAGGACCCCCGGAACGGTCACCTACGTGAGTGCGGACAAGATCGTGGTGAAGCGTCGAAAGGGCCCCAACGTCGAAATGATCGATCTGTTCGACGAAGACATCTACAGGCTTATCAAATTCAAACGGTCGAACCAGGATTTCTGCATCAGTCAGAAGCCGCTCGTGAGGGTAGGCGACAAGGTTGGAGCCGGCGATCTCCTGGCGGACGGCTGCGCCACGGACCGGGGGGACCTCGCCCTCGGAGCAAACGTGCTATGCGCGTTCATGTCGTGGAACGGGTACAATTTCGAAGATGCGATCATCGTATCCGAGCGGCTGTTGAAGAAAGATATCTTCACCTCGATATCCATAGAGGAATTCGAGCTCCAGGTGCGCGACACCAAGCGGGGTGTGGAGGAGATAACGAGGGAGATTCCGAACGTCAGCGAACAGGCGGTGCGCAACCTGGATGAGCAGGGCATCGTCCGGTCCGGCGCCGAGGTGACTTCCGGCGATATCCTCGTAGGCAAAGTCACTCCCAAGGGAGAAACCGAACTGTCTCCCGAAGAACGCCTCCTGCGCGCAATATTCGGAGAGAAGGCGGGAGACGTCAGAGATGCGTCTTTAAAGGCGCCGTCCGGAATGGACGGGGTTGTCATGGACCGGAAGGTCTTTTCGCGTAAAGACAGAGAAAAGACCCGAAAGGCCGATAAAGAGAAAACAGCCACTGTCAAGAAACGGATCCAGGAGAAAGTCAAAGCGATAAAGTCCAGCCGGGACGAACAGGTGGCGGCGCAGCTGCGGGGGAGAAAGCTGAAGCTGTTGCGGCATACCGAAGACGGCTCTGTCGCGGCCCGTTCCGGAAGGGTATTCGATGAGAAGCTGGCGGAAAAGCTCGACCTGGACGTCGTTCGGCCGGACGACGCATGGGTCGACGATGCCGGCGTCGACCGAAAGGTCGGCCGCATCATGGAACTGGCGGAGATGCTGATCCGCGCCGCGGAAGACGAGCTGGAGCGGGAACTGGAAAAAATCGCACGGGGCGATGAGCTTCCGCCGGGAATCGTTCAGCTCGTCAAAGTGTACATCGCCCGAAAGCGCAAGCTGATGGTCGGCGACAAGATGGCCGGACGCCATGGCAACAAGGGAGTCGTTTCGATCATCGTACCTGAAGAGGATATGCCTTATCTTCCCGACGGCACCCCGATCGACATCATCCTCAACCCGCTGGGTGTGCCGTCACGCATGAATCTGGGGCAGATTCTCGAGACCCATCTCGGATGGGCCGCCCAGGCGCTGGATCTCCACGTCGCCACGCCCGTTTTCGACGGCGCTACGCTCGAGGACATCAAATCGGCGCTGGGCCGGGCCCGATTGCCCGAAACCGGAAAAACCGTGTTGTACGACGGCAAGACGGGAAAACCCTTCGACAAGGAAGTTATGGTCGGTTTCATCTATATGTTGAAACTGTCACACCTGGTCAGCGACAAAATCCATGCCCGTTCCATCGGACCCTATTCGCTGGTGACGCAACAGCCCCTTGGCGGAAAGGCGCAATTCGGCGGCCAGCGGTTCGGCGAAATGGAGGTCTGGGCGCTCGAGGCCTACGGCGCCGCGTATATGCTGCAGGAGATGCTGACCGTCAAGTCCGATGACGTTGCAGGACGTTCAAAGATCTACGAAGCGATCGTAAAGGGCGAAAATCCGCCCGAACCGGGGGTTCCTGAATCCTTCAACGTGCTGGTGAAGGAATTGCAGAGCCTGTGTCTGGACGTGGTTCTGGAGAACGGCCAGGGCGGGTGACATCTTTCAGCTGGGTCATCTTCTTTAAAATTCCGATCGCAAAAAGGGGGTAAGGCCCGTGGCGGACATCAACACTTCCAAGCGCCCCACAGAGTTCAATTCGATCCGTATTCAGCTGGCTTCTCCGGAAACGATCCGGGGCTGGTCCCGCGGTGAGGTGACCAAGCCGGAAACCATCAACTACCGCTCGTTCAAGCCGGAACGCGACGGTCTCTTCTGTGAACGCATCTTCGGTCCGGTCAAAGATTGGGAATGCAGCTGCGGCAAATACAAGAGGATTCGCTACCGGGGCGTGGTCTGCGACCGGTGCGGCGTCGAAGTCACCCAGTCGAAGGTGCGACGCGAGCGTCTGGGTCATATCGAACTTGCGGTGCCGGTTACGCATATCTGGTTCTTCAAGTCGCTGCCTTCCCGCATGGGCTATCTGCTGGACATTACCATTCGCAATCTGGAACGGATCATCTATTACGAATCTTATGTCGTGTTGGATCCCGGCGACGCGCCCGATCTGAAGTATAAGGACCTTCTCTCCGAAGACGAGGCATTTGAACTTGAAGCGAAGGGGTACAACTTTACTGCGGACATGGGCGCTGTCGCGCTCAGAAAGCTGCTCAGCGAAATTGACGTTGAGGAACTTTCCGCCGAGTTGCGCACCCAGGCGCGCATGGAAACCTCCGTTCAACGTAAACAGGAGGCATTGAAACGGCTCAAGGTGGTCGAGGCGTTTCGGCAGTCCGACAATCACCCGTCCTGGATGATTCTTGACGTCGTTCCCGTGATTCCACCTGACCTTCGACCGTTGGTCCCTCTGGAGGGCGGCAGGTTTGCCACGTCGGATCTGAACGATCTTTACCGGCGGGTCATCAACCGGAACAACAGGTTGAAGAAACTGATCGAAATCAAGGCGCCTGAAGTGATCCTCCGCAACGAGAAACGCATGCTTCAGGAGGCTGTCGACGCGCTCTTCGACAATGGCCGCAGGTCTCGCGCGGTGCGCGGAGACGGCAACCGTTCCCTGAAGTCGCTCTCCGATCTCCTGAAGGGCAAACAGGGTCGCTTCCGCCAGAATCTCCTCGGCAAGCGGGTGGACTATTCCGGCCGATCGGTAATCGTCGTCGACCCCAATCTCAGGCTGCATCAATGCGGGCTTCCGAAGCATATGGCGCTTGAACTTTTCAAGCCGTTTATCATCAAGAAACTGGAAGAGCGTGGATTGGTCCAGACCGTGAAAAGCGCAAAAAAGCTGGTCGAGCGCGAACGGGTCGAAGTGTGGGACATTCTCGAAGACATCATTCAGGATCACTACGTCCTGCTGAACCGTGCGCCCACGCTGCACCGGCTGGGCATCCAGGCGTTCCAGCCCGTGCTTGTGGAAGGAAAGGCGATTCGCATTCATCCGCTGGTGTGCGCGGCGTTCAATGCGGACTTCGACGGCGACCAGATGGCCGTCCACGTTCCCCTGTCTTTCGAGGCGCAGATCGAAGCCCGAATCCTCATCATGTCCGCGAACAACATGCTCAAGCCCGCAGACGGATCGGCCGTGATCGTGCACAACCCGCAGGACATCGCCATGGGCTGTTATTATCTGACCAAAATCGTCCAGCAGCCCGACGGGAAGCAACTTAAGGCGTTCGGCAGCCCCAACGAAGCGTTGATTGCGCACGATTACGGCAAGATCGACCTTCACGAAGCAATCCGTGTCCGGGTCGAAGGCGAGTTGCTCACGACCACCGTAGGCCAGGTGATTTTCAACGAGATCCTGCCGGATGGGATGCCCTTTATCAATCAGATGGTGGACAAGCCGGTAATACAGAAAGTAACCACCGACGTCCATCGGCGATTCGGCAATCGGGCAACCGTGGAATTTGCCGACGGCCTGAAGCGCCTGGGTTACGACTACGCCACCCAGTCGGGCGTGACCGTCTCGATGGACGACGTCGTGGTTCCGCCCAGGAAACAGGAACTCATCGACAGGGCCAAGGGTGAGGTCGATCGAATCCAGCAACAGCACGGCCACGGCGTCATCACCGAGGGCGAGCGATACAACAAGGTCATCGACGTCTGGCAGCACACCACGAACAATATCGCCGAAATGATGAACGAGGCCCTGGAGCATTCCGAGGCGGGTTTCAACTCCATCTATATTATGAAGGACTCCGGCGCTCGCGGCAGCGACGATCAGGTGAAACAGCTGGGCGGCATGCGCGGGCTGATGAACAAACCCCAGAAGAAGCTCACCGGAGCGATCGGTGAAATCATCGAGACGCCCATCGTTGCCTCCTTTAAAGAGGGTCTCTCGGTACTCGAGTACTTCATATCCACGCACGGGGCAAGAAAGGGGCTGGCCGATACGGCGCTGAAAACCGCCGAGGCAGGGTACCTTACCCGCCGTATGGTGGACGTGGCGCAGGACGGCGTGATCAACGAAGGCGACTGCGGCACCATCATGGGCATTGAACTCGAAGCGCTCAAAGAGGGCGAGGAAGTGGTCGAACCCCTGGCGGATCGCATCGTCGGCCGAACCCTGTTGGAGGATGTTTACGATCCCATTGGAGGCGAGATCATCGTGGAGAGCGGTAAGCTGCTCGACGAGGCAACCGCCGCCAGAATCGCCGATGCTGGTGTGGAACGGGTGAATGTGCGGTCGGTACTGACGTGCGAGGCCCGGCGGGGCATCTGCGCCAAGTGCTATGGTCGTAATCTCGCCACCGGGAGGCTCGTCGATATCGGCGAGGCAGTCGGCGTGATTGCCGCACAGAGCGTCGGCGAGCCCGGCACTCAGCTCACGCTCCGTACCTTCCATATCGGCGGCACATCCAGCCGAATCGCGGAGCAGGCCGAAATCGTGGCCAAGCGGGCCGGCGTGGTGCGGTTCATCAACATCGACTGCGTTACCCGCAGCGACGGACAGCGCATCGCGGTCGGCAGGAACGGCGAGTTCGAGGTACAGGACGATCAGGGACGTCCCCGGGGCGGTCACTATTATGTGCCATACGGCGCCGTGTTGAAAGTCGAGCACGAGCAGACGGTGGACGAGAGCCAGGTCCTGTATGAATGGGATCCCTACAACAATATAATTGTCTCCAACCGGCCGGGTGTCGTCGAATTCGTCGACCTCGTCGAAGGGATAACCTACCGCGAAGAGGCCGATGAGACCACGGGTCTGGCGGCACAGGTGGTCACCGAGCACCGCGACCGTACGCTCTCTCCGCGGATTCGCATTGTCGACGCCGAGGACAATGAAGTCGGCCATTACATTATTCCCGTAGGCGCTCGTCTCGTGGTGCACGACAAGGACCGGATCGGCGCCGGCGATACCCTGGCGAAGATCCCGCGCGAGCGCAGCAAGACGCGGGACATCACCGGCGGGCTGCCCCGCGTCGCGGAACTCTTCGAGGCGCGGCGCCCCAAGGATCCCGCCGTGGTCACGGAAATCGACGGTACAGTCAGTTTCGGAGGACTCGTTCGGGGTTCCAGGACCGTGATTGTCACGTCCGACGACGGAGAAGAGCGGAAATATACGATTCCCTATGGAAAACACCTCCGGGTCCAGGAGAACGACCGGGTGCAGGCCGGCGAACAGCTTTCCGAAGGATCGGTGAATCCGCACGATATCCTGCAGATTCAGGGTATTCAGGCGGTGCAGGAATATCTGGTAAACGAGATCCAGGCCGTGTATCGCATGCAGGGTGTCCGGATCAACGACAAGCATATCGAATGCATTGTTCGCCAGATGCTGCAAAAGGTCCAGGTTACGGATCCAGGCGATACCAATTTCCTGGAAGGAGAAACGGTAGACCGCTTCCGCTTCCGCGACGAAAACGACAAGGTGATTGCCGAAGGCGGCGATCCGGCCACGTTCCATCCGGTGTTGCTGGGCATTACAAGGGCCTCGCTGATGACCGACAGCTTTATTTCAGCCGCGTCGTTCCAGGAGACCACGCGCGTCTTGACGGAGGCATCCGTTCAGGGCAAGATGGACGGCCTGCTCGGATTAAAGGAAAACGTGATTATAGGGCACCTGATTCCAGCCGGTACCGGTTCGGAACGGTATCGCGAGGTCCAGGCGGTGTCTCTGGAGAAGGATGCCGAGGAGGCCCCCGACGAGGGGCTCGAAAACGTCGGCCTTCCACCGATAAATGCTTGACAAGTGGGCTTCAAATTGGTATAATGCGAGTCTATGGCCGAATTTGGCCGCGAACGGCAAACTCGACCGCACAGGTCCGGATGTGAACCATACAGGAGGTTGTTTTGCCCACCATCAACCAGCTGGTGCGCAAAGGGCGTAAGTTAAAGGCGAAGCGGTCGTCCGCCCCGGCATTGCGGGCATGTCCGCAGAAGCGGGGCGTCTGTACGAGGGTGTATACCACAACCCCCAAGAAACCGAACTCGGCTCTGCGTAAGGTTGCCCGCGTCCGCCTGACGAACGGGATGGAGGTCACAGCTTATATCCCTGGCGAAGGCCATAACCTTCAGGAACACTCAGTTGTGCTCATCCGGGGTGGCCGTGTACGGGATCTGCCGTCGGTCCGTTACCATATTGTCCGCGGCGTTCTGGACACGACCGGAGTCTCCGACCGAAAGCAGGGTCGGTCCAAATACGGTGCCAAGACACCTCAATAGGATTTGCGGGTTTTATGTAAGGGTTTGTTTCGGGGGATTACGCTGGAGTCGGCAGCAAACGGTGTGTCCCCCTTGTTTTGAGGGCGTTATGAGAAAAAGGCGGGCCGAGAAGAGAGCGCTTTCACCCGATCCCAAGTACGGCAGCGTTCTGGTGACGCAGTTCGTAAACAGCCTGTTTCGGAAGGGCAAGAAGAGCATTGGCGAGAAGATACTGTATCGCGCACTGGACCTGATCGCCGAACGGTCGGACAAGACTGGTCTGGAAGTCTTCGAGCAGGCGGTCGAAAACGCCAAGCCGATCATTCAGGTGAAATCCCGGCGCGTGGGCGGCACGACCTACCAGGTGCCGGTGGAAGTACGGTCGGATGAGCGGCTCTCTCTATCGATAGGCTGGCTGATTACGTTCGCACGCGGGCGCGGCGAGAAAACCATGTCACAGAGGCTCGCGGGTGAATTGACGGACGCGGCAAGCGGCCGCGGTCGGGCGATGCAGCGAAGAGAAGAAACACACCGCATGGCCGAGGCAAACCGTGCGTTCGCACACTATCGTTGGTAGACGAATATGTCACGTAGAGAACAACTGGAACGGATTCGCAACATCGGTATCATGGCGCATATCGATGCGGGTAAGACCACAACCAGCGAGCGGATTCTGTACTATACAGGTCGGCTGCATCGCATGGGTGAGGTGCACGACGGCGCGGCGACAATGGACTGGATGGACCAGGAACGGGAGCGGGGAATCACCATCACGTCGGCTGCGACCACCTGTTTCTGGGACGGACACCGGATCAACATCATCGATACGCCCGGACACGTGGACTTTACGGCCGAGGTAGAGCGGTCACTCAGGGTTCTGGACGGGGTTATCGGGATCTTTTGTGCCGTCGGCGGCGTGGAACCGCAATCGGAAACCGTCTGGCGGCAGGCGGATAAATACAGGGTACCCCGGATCGCCTTCGTCAACAAGATGGACAGGACGGGCGCCGACTTCTTCCGCGTACTTGAAATGATGAGGGAACGGCTGGCTTCGAATTTCGTGCCGGTGCAGATTCCCGTGGGCGCGGGCGAGTTATTCACCGGATTGATCGATCTGGTGAAGATGAAAATGGTTTCCTATCAGGAAGACACGCTGGGCACGGTCTTTACCGAAAGTGAAATTCCCCACGACCTGATGGACCGTGCGCAGTCCTATCGCGAGCAGATGCTCGAGGCGGTCTCGGATTTCGACGATTCGCTGATGGAGAAATTCCTTGAGGGCGAGCACATTGCCGAAGAAGAAATCCGGCAGGCGCTTCGTCTGGCAACCATCAATGTTCACGCCGTTCCCGTATTCTGCGGATCGGCTTTCAAGAACAAGGGTGTCCAGCGCTTGCTCGACGGCGTTCTGGACTATCTCCCTTCGCCCCTGGACGTTCCGGCGGTAGACGGGTTCGATCCGGATTCGGGCGTGGAGGTTACCCGGGCGCCTTCTCATGACGAACCGTTTTCAGCGCTTGCATTCAAAGTGAAGACCGATCCTTATGTGGGGCATCTGACCTATTTCAGGGTTTATTCGGGTTGTCTGAAAACCGGGTCGTACGTAAGGAATTCCAACAAGGGGAAACGGGAACGAATCGGCCGGGTTCTCCAGATGCACGCCAACAAGCGCGAGGAAATCGATGAGGTCGTTACCGGAGAAATCGCAGCCGCCGTGGGATTGAAAGCGACGGCAACGGGGGAGACGCTCTGCGATATCGATCATCCGGTGATTCTGGAGTCGATGGACTTCGCGAAACCGGTCGTGTCCGTGGCCATCGAGCCCAGGACAAAGGCCGACCAGGATCAGCTGGGGACGGCGCTGCGAAAGCTGTCCGAAGAGGACCCCACGTTTCATGTCTCCACAGACGAAGACACCGGGCAGACGATCATTTCGGGTATGGGAGAACTGCACCTGGAGATCATCGTCGACCGCTTGATGCGGGAATTCCGTGTTGCCGCCAATGTGGGCAAGCCGCAGGTGACCTTTAAAGAGGCGATTCGCGAGACGGTGAAAGTCGAGGGGCGGTTCGTGCGGCAGACGGGCGGAAGGGGGCAATGGGGCCATGTCTGGCTGGAGATGGGGCCGAGCGAGCCGGGAAGCGGCCTTGTATTTGAGAACAAGGTCGTGGGAGGGTCCGTTCCGACCGAATATATCTCTGCTGTCAGGCAGGGTGTTCGGGAGGCCATGCAGTCCGGCGTTCTGGCCGGATACCCGGTGGAAGACGTAAAGGTTGTGCTTTACGACGGATCGCACCACGACGTCGATTCTTCAGAGGTGGCGTTTAAGGTGGCCGCATCCATGGCGTTTAAAGACGGCGCCCGAAAAGCGGATCCGTACCTGATGGAACCCCTGATGGATGTTGAGGTCGTCGTACCCGAAGAGTATATGGGCGATGTCATGGGCGATCTGAATGCCCGGCGCGGACACATCGTGGGCATTGTGAACCGTCCGGATGCCCAGGTGATCACGGCAATGGTCCCGCTAACCGAGATGTTCGGCTACGCCACGCGACTGCGTTCCCTGACCCAGGGGCGCGCGATCTATTCAATGGAATTTTCAAGGTTCCAGGAAATTCCCAAAGCGCTTGCGCAGGAACTTACCGATAACTAGCGATCGGGACGCCCGTTCCACGTTCACGGCGGGCAACCACAAGAGCCCAACAAATAGATTTGCGGGACGTTTTTTGCACAGGAGGAAGGTCATATGGCTAAGGAGAAATTCGACAGAAGCAAACCCCACGTCAATATCGGAACCATCGGGCACGTTGACCATGGCAAGACGACATTGACGGCGGCAATTACAAAAACGCTTGCCGCGAAGGGATTGGCGGACTATGCGCCATTCGAGAGCATCGATAAAGCACCCGAAGAAAAAGAGCGCGGGATTACCATCAATACCGCACACGTGGAGTATTCCAGCGAAAACCGCCACTACGCCCACGTCGACTGTCCGGGACACGCCGACTACGTCAAGAACATGATCACCGGTGCGGCGCAGATGGACGGCGCCATCCTGGTCGTGAGCGCCGCCGACGGTCCGATGATTCAGACGCGCGAACACATTCTGCTCTCGCGGCAGGTGAACGTGCCGTCAATCGTCGTCTACCTGAACAAGGTCGATATGGTGGACGATCCGGAGTTGCTGGAACTGGTGGAACTCGAGGTGCGCGAGCTTCTCAGCGATTACGATTTTCCGGGCGACGACATTCCCGTGATTTCCGGGTCCGCGCTGCAGGCGCTCGAGTCCGACAGTCCGGACGCCGAGGAATGCGGATCCATCTGGGAACTGCTTGAGGCGGTCGACACAGCCATTCCCATTCCCGAACGCGACGCGGATCGGGACTTCCTGATGCCCGTCGAAGACGTTTTCAGCATTACCGGCCGCGGTACGGTTGGCACGGGGAGAATCGAGCGCGGCGTGGTCCATCTGAACGAAGACGTGGAGGTCGTCGGTATCAGAGAGACGCGCAGGACCGTCGTGACGGGAATCGAGATGTTCCGCAAGCTGCTGGACACCGGAGAGACGGGAGACAACGTCGGTCTGCTGCTGCGCGGCGTCGACAAGGAGGACCTCGAGCGCGGGATGGTCGTTGCAAAACCGGGTTCGGTAACGCCGCATACACGGTTCAAAGGCGAAGTTTACGTGCTCACTGAAAAAGAGGGCGGTCGGAGCAAACCATTCTTTACGGGTTACCGGCCGCAGTTTTATTTCAGGACCACCGACGTTACGGGTGCGGTCCAGCTTCCCGAAGGCGTTGAGATGGTGATGCCGGGCGACAACGTTACGATGGACGTCGACCTGACGCCTCAGCCCATCGCCATCGAACCGCAGCTTCGATTCGCGATACGTGAAGGCGGCCGGACGATCGGATCTGGCGTGGTCACCGAAATCCTGGATTAGTGTTCTGTCCCAAAAATACCTCACCATTCTTCCGCCGATTCATCCCGTCTCGCGGCGTTCCCTTCGCTCGCCGACCTGGCCAGGTCGCCTGCGCTCTGGCGCCTTGCGAGCCGGGCGACTCGACGGCCGAATTTAGGCAACTTATTTCCGGGACAGAACACTAGGTCCGACGGAGGGGCAGGTGCCAGCACAAAAAATTCGAATTCGGCTGAAGGCTTACGATCATTTCGCCCTTGATCGGTCCGTCGACGAGATCGTTCGAACAGCGAAACGGACAGGGGCCCTGATTTCCGGCCCCATTCCATTGCCCACCAAGCGTTCATTGTACACGGTCCTTCGGGGCCCGAATATCGACAAGAAATCGCGGGAGCAGTTCGAGACCCGGGTACATAAGCGCTTGATCGACATTCACAACTCGACGCCTCAGACGGTAGATGCATTGATGAAATTGGATCTGCCGGCGGGGATCGACATCGAAATCAAGGCGTAGTGACGTGTTGGGATTGATCGGAAAGAAAATCGGGATGACCCAGGCCTACGACCAGGACGACAACCTGGTCCCCATAACCGTGGTTGAGGCGGGGCCATGTCCGGTTGTACAGGTCAAGGAAGACGGATCGGATGGATACCGCGCCTTGAAGCTCGGCTTCGGCGTGACTTCAGAGCGGCGGCTTACTCGGCCGCACCTGGGCATTCTCAAGGATTCCGGCGCAGGCCCACTCCGCGTACTGAAGGAGTTCCGGGTAGCCGACACGTCGGAATTCGCGGTCGGCCAGATTCTCGATTCCGGTATATTCGAGCCCGGAGAATACGTCTCGGTAACCGGACGTACCAAAGGCAAGGGCTTTCAGGGCGGGGTCAAGAGGCACCATTTCAAGGGCGGTCCGAAAACACACGGGCAGTCCGACCGGCATCGGGCGCCCGGATCCATCGGTCAGAGTTCAGATCCCTCCCGGGTGTTCAAGGGGATGCGAATGGCGGGCCATATGGGCAATCGCCGGGAAACCGTGAAAGGGCTGAAGGTTGTCCGGGTGGACGCGGCGCGCAACCTGTTGCTGCTCAAAGGCGCGGTGCCCGGGCCCAACGGCGGCATCGTCAAGGTGCAGAAGCAGCGCAATTAACGGGAACCAATATTGATATGGCGTCAGTTGAGGTAACGAACCTCGAGGGCGAGGTCGTGGGAAGCGTCGACCTCCCGGAGACGATCTTCGGAATCGATCCGTCCCACCATGCCATTTATCATACGGTCAAGATGTATCTGACCAATCAGCGCCAGGGCAACGCACACGCCAAGACCCGTGCGGAAGTCCGGCGCAGCAAGCGGAAGATGTACAGGCAAAAGGGAACCGGACGAGCGAGAGCCGGCACCGCGTCGTCCCCGATTCGGGTCGGCGGCGGGGTCGCTCACGGCCCCAGACCGCGGGAGCTGAGCGAGCGCGTCCCCAGGAAGGTGCGGCGCCTGGCGCTGAAGTCGGCGTTTTCACTGAAGGCTCCGGTCGGAGCGATCAAGGTGGTTGAAGACTTTACGTTCGATGCGCCCCGGACGAAGCGGATGGCGGGGATGACACAGGCCATCGAAGTGGACGATCGAAAGGTCCTGCTGCTCACGCCGGAAGCGGCGCCGAATATCCTGAAGTCATGCCGGAACTTGTCCAACGTCCGGGTGGTGCCGGTCGCTCAGGTATCGACATACGATGTCGTCAACGCCGACGCGGTCGTCTTCACCCAGGAAGCCCTGGGAAGGCTGCAGTCCATCTGGGGGTCGGCATGAAAAAAGACTTCAGAGAGATCATCCGAAGACCGCTGATCACGGAACGGGCTTCTGAGCTGCAGGAAGATCACAACAAATTCGTGTTTGAAGTTCGGGTCGATGCCAACAAGCTGGAGATCAAAAGGGCCGCTGAAGCGATGTTCAATGTACGGGTGCTGAATGTCAATACGTCTACCGTATCTGGAAAGCTGAAGAGAATGGGGCGGTTTCAGGGCCGTCGCGCCAGTTGGAAGAAGGCGATCATCACGCTTGCGGCTGGCGACGTCATTGACTTTTTTGGAGAATCCTGATCGATGCCTGTAAAAACGTTCCGACCGTTTACGCCCTCTCTGCGGTTCAAAACCGTCTCCTCGTTTGAGGAAATCACCCGTTCCGACCCCGAGAAGTCCCTGGTCGAGGCGAACAGGAAGAGCGGTGGCCGTAACAACATGGGCCGCATTACGAGCCGTCGTCGCGGCGGAGGCCATCGCCGGCACTACCGTATCATCGATTTCAAACGCAACAAACGAGGTGTTCCGGCAACGGTGAGGTCGATTGAATACGATCCGAATCGCTCAGCGCGAATTGCACTGCTCCACTATGCCGACGGTGAGAAGCGGTATATTCTGGCGCCCGTGGGGCTGAACGTTGGCGTCCAGGTGGTATCCGGACCCGAGGCCGATGTGCGGCCCGGCAATGCGCTGCCTCTGGAGAACATCCCGCAGGGAACCCATGTTCACAACGTCGAATTACAGCCCGGCAAGGGAGGGCAGTTGGGCCGGTCGGCAGGATCTGAAATCCAGATCATGGCCAAAGAAGGCAAGTTCGCGCAACTCCGCCTGCCTTCGGGCGAGGTGCGGCTTGTCCCGGTCACGTGTTACGCCACGGTGGGTCAGGTGGGGAATCAGGAGCACGAGAACGTCGTTCTGGGTAAGGCGGGGCGAGCCAGGTGGCTGGGGAGACGGCCGTCGGTGAGGGGCGTGGCGATGAATCCTATCGATCACCCGCATGGCGGCGGAGAGGGACGCGCATCGGGCGGCGGGCATCCGGTAACGCCCTGGGGGGTGCCTACGAAGGGATACAAGACGAGAAAACGCAAGAAACAGTCCAACAAGCTTATCGTAAGAAGACAGAACCAGAGATAGATTTCCCCAGGCGAGGATTGAATGGCACGGTCGCTCAAGAAAGGGCCCTACATCGACGCGGGTCTTCTGACGAAGATCGAGGGAATGAATAAGACGGGCAACAAGCGCGTGATTCAGACGTGGGCCCGCCGTTCGACCATTTCTCCCGAATTTGTGGGTCATACGCTCGCGGTGCACAACGGGAACAAGTTCATCCCCGTGTACATTACTGAAAACATGGTGGGCCACAAGCTGGGTGAATTTGCCCCTACAAGGACGTTTCGCGGACATTCGGGAAGCCTTACCGAGCGATCGACCGGGCTGAAATAGTTCAGAAAACCCGTTCAGGCCGACGTCCGCTTGTCGATGTTCGGCTTCGGGCCGGATGCAGCCCGGATGGATATTCTCAACGGGCTGTTCGGGTAAGGAAGGGATTTGATGACGGCCAGGGCAGTCACCAGATATGTCAGGATTTCGCCCCGAAAAGCGCGTCAGGTGGTGGATCTTGTGCGCGGGAAAGGGGTTGAAGAAGCGTTTCATATCCTTCAGTTTACGCCCAAGAAGGCGGCCCGGATCGTAGAACGCACGTTGCGGTCGGCAGTAGCCAACGCCGCCAACAACGAGGCGTCCACGGTTCGGGAAGAAGACCTTTATGTTCAGGAAGCGTTCGTGAACGGCGCCATCGCGATGCGTCGCATTCGCCCCATGCCGCGTGGCGCCGCGGGATTTATTCGAAAGCGCTGCAGCCATATCACGCTGGTCGTATCGGACGACGATTAGTCGTCGGGAGGATTACTCTTGGGTCAGAAAACACATCCAACCGGATTCCGACTGGGCATTGTAAAAGACTGGCGTTCCCGCTGGTTTGCCGGCAACGATTTTGCCGATCTGCTGAAGGAAGACCTGATGCTGCGACGTTACATCCACAGCAGACTCCAACGTGCGAGCGTGTCTCAGATCGAGATTGAACGCGCGCCGAAACGGGTGACCATTTCGGTGCATACCGCGCGTCCGGGTATCGTGATCGGCCGCAAAGGGCAGGAAGTGGACAAGCTCAGGGACGAATTGAAACATATTACCGGCAAAGAGATTTATATAAATATCCAGGAAATCAAGCGTCCGGAACTGAATGCGCAACTGGTCGCAGACAACATCGCGCGCCAGCTGGAGCAGAGAGTTTCGTTCCGTCGGGCGATGAAAAAAGCGATTGCTTCGGCGATGCGCATGGGTGCAGACGGCATCAAGATTGTATGTGGCGGACGTCTGGGCGGTGCGGAGATGGCGCGGATCGAAAAATCGGAACCCGCCGGCAGAGTGCCGCTGCATACGCTCAGGGCTGATATAGACTATGCCACGTCCACCGCCTTTACAACTTCAGGTACGGTGGGGGTCAAGGTGTGGGTGTGCCATGGAGAGGTCGTGGATCGTGGCGCTCCGGGAGGGCCGGGTCAGTAAGCCGAACCGGGTTTCGTAAGGATATGACTCGATGTTAATGCCTAAGAGGGTCAAGTGGCGAAAACAGCAGCGCGGCCGCATGCGCGGCATGGCGCACCGGGGCAGCAGAATCGCATTCGGGGAATTTGCGCTTCAGGCGCTCGAGCCGGCCTGGATAACCAGCCGGCAGATCGAAGCGGCGCGAGTGGCCATAACGCGCGCACTCGGCCGTGGAGGCAAGGTGTGGATCCGTCTGTTTCCCGACAAACCGGTTACCATTAAACCCGCCGAGACCCGGATGGGCAAGGGTAAAGGGAATCCGGAATACTGGGTGGCCGTCGTCAAACCGGGCAGGATTATGTTCGAAATCGATGGCGTCGAGCGGGAGAGCGCGCGGGAGGCCATGCGAAAGGCTGGCCACAAGATGCCCATCAAGACCCGGTTTATCGAACGCGGAGAGAGTGAAGAATGAAAGCCAGCGAGATTCGTCAGATGACACCGGGCGAGGTTGACGAGTTGTTGGTCGACAGGCTTGAGGAGTTGTCCAATTTGAGAATTCAGCTTGTCACGCAGCAGCTCGACAATCCGCTTCAGGTCAAGTCCGTCCGACGGGATATCGCCCGGATCAGAACGGTACAGCGGGAGCGCGCAGAGGAATCGAACGCTGCAACCGGCGGCTCCCGGGGATCGGAAGGAACTTAAGCCATGGCACAAACCGCCGCGCGCGGCCGTCGCAAGACCCTTGTGGGCCGGGTGCTGAGCAATCAGGCCAACAAGACAATCGTCGTGGAAGTCACCTGGCGCACCCCCCATCCGCTTTACGGCAAGGTGGTGCGGCGCCGTTCGAAATTTGCCGCGCACGACGAAAATAACTCGGCAAATACCGGCGACACCGTATTGATTTGCGAAACCCGCCCGATCAGCAAGACCAAACGATGGCGTCTGGCCGAGATTCTGGAAAAGGTTCAATAGGAGTATTGCAGGATGGTTACGGAGCAGACGGTATTGAACTGCGCCGACAACAGCGGCGCCCGCAAGGTGATGTGCTTCCGGGTGCTGGGCGGTTCACGGAGAAGATACGCCGGTCTCGGCGATACGATCGTAGTCGCCGTGAAAGATGCCCAGCCCAACAGTGCCGTGAAAAAGGGAGAAGTTGCGCGGGCGGTTATTGTTCGGACCAGGAAGGAGGCGCGGCGCTCCGACGGTTCTTACATCCGGTTCGACGACAATGCCGCAGTGCTGATCAATGCGGAGGGCGAACCGCGGGCAACGCGCATCTTCGGACCGGTTGCGCGGGAACTGCGCGACAGGCGATTCATGCGAATTGTGTCTTTGGCGGCCGAAGTGGTCTGACGTTTCCGCAGCGAGGGGAGTCGAGTGGTGAAAGTTCATGTGCGCAAGGGAGATCAGGTCGAGGTCATCGGCGGGGTGGATGCAGGGAGGAGAGGTCGCGTTCTGAAGGTTTTTCCCAGGAAAGCGCGGGCGCTGGTGGAGGGCATCAACTTCATAAAGCGGCATACCCGCCCCGGCCCCAAGAACCAGCAGGGCGGAATTATCGAAAAAGAGGCGCCTGTGCATATTTCCAGGCTGATGTTGATCGATCCTCAAACCGACGAGCCCACCCGGATTCGCCGGAAGAGACTGGAGAACGGCGAACGGATACGGCTCGCGATCAAGAGTGGCGAACAGATTTCCGAAGCGAGTTCATAAGAGAGGGTTGAATGGCTGCGCGGCTCCGAGAAATGTACAACAATGAGATCGTCCCGGCGATGGTCTCTCATTTCGTCTACAAGAACAGGATGCAGGTGCCAAGGCTCGAGAAGGTTGTCATGAACATGGGTCTGGGAGAGGCCGTCCAGAACCCGAAGGCGATCGACAGCGCCATTGCCGACCTGTCAACCATTTCGGGACAGCGACCTTCCATTCGCCGGGCCAAGAAGTCGGTCTCGAATTTCAAACTGCGCGAGGGCATGCCCGTCGGGTGCGCCGTTACGCTCCGACGCGATCGGATGTACGAATTCCTCGATCGTTTCTTCACCTTTGCCATACCCCGCACGCGCGACTTCAGAGGGTTGTCTCCCAATTCCTTCGACGGCCGTGGGAATTATACTGTGGGTGTCCGGGAGCAGATTATCTTTCCGGAGATCAACTATGACCAGATTGACCAGATCCGTGGACTGGACGTGACCATCGTAACCACGGCCCGGACGGACGAAGAGGCATTTGAGTTGCTCAAGCGTTTTGGCATGCCGTTCCAGGCTGCCGAGGCGGCCTGATTTCAAGAAAGCGAGCGTACTTGTGGCAAAAAAGACGTTGATTGTCAAGGCAAACAAGGAACCGAAGTTTGCCGTTCGCCGTTATAATCGTTGCCATCGTTGCGGACGCCCCAGGGGCTACATGAGGCAGTTCGGGATCTGCAGGATCTGCTTCAGAGAATTGGCGTTGCTGGGTGAGATTCCAGGGGTCGCGAAGGCGAGTTGGTAGCAGTTGTGGCAGACAGGAGGCTGTAGACGCTATGAGTATGAGCGATCCGGTTGCGGACATGCTGACCCGTATTCGGAATGCGGCCCGTGCAGGGCACCGCAAGGTAGACATTCCGGGTTCCCGGACAAAAGCTGAAATTGCCCGGATTATGAAGACGAAGGGGTTTATCCACAATTACGCGTCCGTGGAAGACAACAGGCAGGGCTACATCCGGCTGTATCTCAGGTACAGCACGGACGACGAGAGCGCTATACAGGGATTGGAACGCATCAGCCGGCCGGGGCTGCGCCGGTACGTAGGAGCCGGCGAAATCCCCAGGGTACTCAACGGTCTCGGCGTGGCTGTACTGTCCACGTCGCGGGGAATTCTCACGGACAGCGAGGCTCGCACGGCCGGGGTCGGCGGCGAAGTCCTCTGCCACCTCTGGTAAACGGGAGGATTCAAGGTGTCACGCGTTGGAAAACAACCGATTCCCGTTCCGGATGGGGTTCAGGTACGGATTGGACCGGACGGCGTGCAGGTGAAGGGGAGCAGGGGAGAGTTGACGGTACGGATTCATCCGTTAACGCAGCTGTGCCAGGAAGACGGATCGCTGCGTGTCACCGTTGAGGATGTTCACGACAGGGAGTCGAAGGCGGTATGGGGTCTGACCCGGGCATTGCTCGCCAACGCGGTCGAAGGCGTGCGCAATGGATTTGAAAAACGGCTGGTTGTCGTGGGAGTGGGGTATCGCGCGGAAATGAAGGGCAGGAATCTGGATTTGCAGGTCGGATTCAGCCATCCCGTGATAATAGAGCCCCTTGACGGCGTGGAGATGAGCATTGAGGCGGCCCCCGCCGAAATTGAAACGGCTCAGGCGTCGATTGTCGTCCGGGGAGCAGATAAGGAACGGGTGGGACAGTTGGCCGCCGATATTCGAAAAGTCCGTCCCCCGGAGCCATACAAGGGTAAAGGGATCAGATACTTTAACGAGTACGTACGTCGCAAGGCCGGCAAGGCCGCTGTAACGTAACCTTAAGGACCCACGGAGCGGATTTTCATGGCAAACCCACAGATTCAGAAGGCCAACCTTCGACGTCGGCGCCGATTGCGAATCCGGAAGAAGATTCGCGGTACTCCCGGAAGGCCCCGGTTGGCGGTGAGCAGGAGCCTGAACCACATTGAGGCGCAGCTGATCGACGACACGACGGGTCGATCCCTTCTCGGGCTCTCAAGCAATTCCCGTGAAATCCGCGATACGCTCTCGGGCAACAAGAGCGAGAAGGGGCGTGCGGTGGGGCGTGCGGTGGCACTGAAAGCGCTCGAGGCCGGCATCAAAACCGTTGTATTCGATCGGGGCGGCCGCCTGTACCACGGCCGGATCAAGGCGTTGGCCGACGGCGCCCGCGAAGGCGGATTGTTGTTTTAGGCTGGTTGCAGGAATCATTAAGGAGTATGCATTTGAGACGTATAGACCCTTCGGGATTGGACCTGACTGAAATCGTCATCAACAACAGCCTCAAGCGGGTTTCCCACGTGCGCAAGGGAGGACGTCGCTTTGCCTTCAACGTGATGGTGGTCGTCGGCGACCGGCAGGGACACGTTGGCGCCGGAATGGGCAAGGCGGGAGAGGTGGCCGAAGCCATCCGCAAAGCCACCGAAAACGCAAAAAAGGAACTGGTGCGCATCCCGGTCATCAACGGAACATTGCCGCACGAGATCATCGGTGTCTTTGGCGCGTCCAGGGTACTGTTAAAGCCCGCGGCGCCGGGAACAGGGGTGATCGCCGGGGGGGGTATTCGGGCGGTTCTGGAACTGGCAGGCGTGCAGAACGTGTTGACCAAATCTCTGGGATCCCAGAATACCCACAATACCGTGAAGGCGACGCTCCAGGGTCTGGCCAGCCTGCGCGACGCACGGGCGTTCGCGCGGCTGCGGAATATCGACGAATCAGAGCTGACCGGCGTTCGGGAGTAATGCGGAATGGCAAACGACGGGAAGAAACTGAAGATCACCCAGGTTCGCAGCATGATCTCGCGCAATGAAAAACAGCGGCGCACGCTCGCGGCACTTGGCATTCGACGAATTCGTCACAGCGTAATCCACAACGATACCGCGCAAATTCGCGGAATGGTCAATGCAGTAGCACACCTCGTCGAAGTGAAACAGGCGGACGTCTGATTTCGGTTACGGGCGCTTAAAGGTCGCGACGGCCGGGCCCGCTTGCCCTCACGCGTAAGGACTCAGGAAGATGGAACCAGGAAAGTTCAAGCCCCCCAAGGGCGCGGTGACGAATCGGAAACGACTTGGCTGCGGCGTCGGATCCGGATGCGGCAAGACCAGCGGCAAGGGACACAAGGGTCAGAAGTCCCGTTCGGGCGCCAAGTTGAGGCCGTGGTTTGAGGGTGGGCAGATGCCGTTGCAGCGCAGACTTCCCAAAGTCGGATTCAACAATCCGTCGAAGGTGATCTATCAGGTCGTCAATCTGGACGATATCGTCAAACGGGGATTGTCCGGACCCGTGACACCCGAACAACTGAAGCAGTCGGGCCTGATACGGTCGATCCGGCGGCCTGTGAAAGTTCTGGGGCGGGGAGACGTCTCCGATCCCATTCAGGTTCATGTGCATGCGGCATCCAGGTCGGCCACAGAGAAAATCGAATCGGCCGGGGGAAGTGTGACCCTGATCGACGCGGGTTCCGGGGCGGGTTAATCTGAAGAGGAGGCGGCGGTGCTCCAGAGTTTCCAGAGTGCCTTTCGTATCCCCGAGTTACGCAATCGCATCCTGTTTACGCTGGGGATTCTGGTGGTCTTCCGGGTTGGCACGTATGTGACCATTCCCGGCATCGACCCCAGGGCCCTGGACGAGTACTTCAGCAGTGCCGCAACGGGCGTCCTGGGATTCTACGACATGTTTGCCGGCGGCGCGTTCGGCCGTGCGACCGTCTTTGCGCTGGGCATCATGCCGTATATCAGCGCCTCTATTATCCTGCAGCTGATGGGCGCCGTCATTCCCTTTTTGCAGAAACTCCAGAAGGAGGGCGAAGAGGGGCGGAAGAAGATCACCCAGTATACCCGATACGGGACCGTTGCGCTGGCAGCCGCTCAGTCGTTTGGCGTCAGCCTGTTTATGGAAAGCCTCCGGTCGCCCATCACGGGAATGCTGGTGGTGCCGGATCCGGGCCTCGGCTTTCGCTTGCTGACGATACTGACAATTACCGCCGGTACCGTATTTGTGATGTGGCTGGGAGAACAGATAGACGACCGGGGCATCGGCAACGGCATGTCGATGTTGATTTTCATTGGGATCATCGCCCGTGCGCCCGCGGCCGTGATCCAGGAGTATCAGGACTTCGTGGCCAACAACAAGCCCATCCTGCTGGAGTTGTTCGTGGTCGTCATCATTGTCGCGGTAACCGCGCTGGTGGTCCTCATTACGCAGGGAACGAGAAAAATACCGGTACAATACGCAAAACGAGTTGTGGGCCGGCGGGTCTACGGAGGCCAGAGCACACACATTCCGCTGAAGGTAAATACCTCCGGAGTGATGCCGATTATTTTCGCGCAGGCCATCATGTTTTTGCCATCCACTCTGGCCAATTTCTTCCCGATGAACGAGTGGGTGCAGGATATGGCATCCAGGTTTTCGCCGGCGACCACCCTGCATGCGCTTCCGTACTGGATTCTCTATTCCGCAATGATCATCTTTTTCGCCTACTTTTATACGGCGATCGTTTTCAACCCTGTAGATCTGGCCGATAATATGAAGCGGCAGGGCGGGTTCATTCCCGGCATCCGTCCCGGTAAGCGCACGTCCGATTTTATCGATCGGATTCTGACCCGGATTACGCTTCCAGGATCCATCTTTCTGGCGGCGATCGCGGTCTTCCCGTTTTTCGTGATCAGCTGGGCCGATGTGAATCCCGGTCTGATCGACTTCTTCGGAGGGACCGGGCTTCTGATTATCGTAGGTGTGGCGCTCGACACGTTACAGAGGGTGGAATCACACCTCCTGATGCGCCACTACGACGGCTTTATGAAGAAGGGCAGGCTCAGAGGACGTAGGTGATCGAAAGGATTTCAGAATGAGGGTTCGCGCGTCCGTCAAGAGACGATGCAATCACTGCAAGATCATCCGGAGAAAGGGCGTGGTCCGGGTGATATGCAAACACGATCCAAGTCATAAACAGAGACAGGGTTAGTATTCTGTCCCGATAAAAGGCGACCCGAATTCGGCCGGCGAATCGCCCGGCCGATATACCCCTTCGACCCTTCCACAAGTTCAGGACAGGGCTCAGGGATCCACGCAAGAGCAGGACCGGACGTATCGGCGGATGGATGGTAACAAATTTCCGGGACGGGACGCAGGGACCTTCGGAAACCGAACAAAGGAGGAGAACCCATGGCACGTATCGCAGGGGTAGACGTGCCGCGCGATAAGCGTGTGGAAATCGCGCTGACATACATTTACGGTATCGGCAGAAGTTCCTCAAACCGGATTCTTGAGAAGACGCAGATTTCCCCGGATACACGCGTTGACGCGTTGAGCGAGGAAGACGTTACCAAACTCCGGAGTGTGATCGAGGGGGAATACCGTGTGGAGGGCAACCTGAGGAGCGAGGTGGCCATGAACATCAAGCGTCTGATGGACATCGGCTGTTACCGCGGACTTCGCTGGCGGCGGGGGCTTCCGGTGCGCGGCCAGCGCACCCGGACGAACGCCCGGACGCGAAAAGGACCGAAGAAGGGTCAGATTGCCAAAAAGAAGAAAGCGCAGGTTTAAACACGATTAAGGAGGCGATCAGTTGCCGCCGGAACAAAGAAGAGGCCGACGAAGGAGCAAGCGGGTCGACGGACAGGGTGTTGCCCATATTAAAGCGACGTTCAACAATACCATCGTAACCCTGACCGACAGGGACGGGCACGTGATTTCGTGGTCCACTACTGGAAAAGTGGGTTTTAAGGGTTCCCGCAAGAGTACGCCCTTTGCCGCCCAGTTGGCTGCGGAAGCCGCGGCAAAAGAAGCAATGTCCATGGGGCTGCGACGTGTTGAGGTCTGGGTCAAGGGCCCGGGCGTCGGCCGGGAAGCCGCCGTACGCGCGTTGCAGGGCGCCGGACTGGAAATCGCGGCGATTCGCGATGTCACCCCGATTCCTCACAACGGCTGCCGGCCGCCCAAGCGACGTCGGGTGTAACGGTTTCCGACCGAGGAGGTCTATCGCATGGCAAGGTATACGGACGCGAGCTGCAAATTGTGTCGCCGCGAAGGAGTTAAGCTGTTCCTGAAGGGCGAGCGCTGCTATCTGGACAAATGCTCGTTCGAAAAGCGCAGCTACGCGCCGGGCATGCACGGGCAGCGGCAGGGCCGCAAGCCTTCGGAATATGCCCTGCAGCTCAGAGAGAAGCAAAAGGCCAAGCGGCAGTACGGTGTGCTCGAAAGCCAGTTCCGCGGCTATTATCACAAGGCCGCCCGCCGGAAAGGCGTGACAGGGGAGCTTCTCCTGCAGACGTTGGAAAGCCGCCTGGATAACGTTACACACAGGCTGGGGTTCGCGCCTTCCCACAAGGCGGCGCGTCAACTGGTGCGGCACCGGCACATTATGGTGAATGGGCGTATCGTGGACGTCCCGTCTTTTCAGGTCGCGCCCGGCGATACAATTCAGGTTCGGGAAAAGAGCCGGCAACTGGCGTTGATCCACGAGTCCATCAAGCGTACCGGCGAGGGGCGACAGGCGGCGTGGCTGTCTCTGGACAAGGTGAATCTCACCGGCACCGTTCTCGACGTTCCCGCAAGGGAAGGGATTCCGACGCCTGTAGAAGAGCAACTCATTGTGGAATTGTATTCGAAGTAATCGCATCGGCTCTAATGAGGAGCGGCCCCGTATGCCTGCAACACCGGGGATGCCGCGCTGTTTCTTAGTTGATCCAAGGAGAATGTTTGTATGAAGCCCAAGAACTTCCAGATGCCCAGGTCCGTCCAGATCAATGAGGACAGCCTCACCAGTTCTTACGGAATGTTTACGGTGCAACCTCTGGAACGTGGATTCGGAACCACAATCGGCAACGCATTGCGCAGGGTATTGCTCTCGTCCATAGAAGGCGCCGCCGTTAAGGCCATTCGGGTGAAAGGGGTCCAGCACGAGTTCTCCGTTGTACAGGGCGTTGTCGAAGACATGACTGAAATCGTCCTGAATCTCAAAGAGGTCAACCTTCGGATGCATTCGGAGGAGGACAAACAGCTACGAATCGACAAGGCCGGGCCGGGCGCCCTGACGGCCGCGGAGCTGGAGGTGGACGCGGAGGTCGAGGTCATGAATCCCGATCAGCACATCGCGTCTCTCGATAAGGACGGCCACCTGGAACTGGATATCACCGTGGGCAACGGGCGGGGGTATGTTCTTGCCGAAGAGAACAATGTCGCCGATCCCGCTACCGATACGATCATGCTTGACTCCGCATTTTCTCCCATCCAGAAAGTGCATTACGAGGTGGACAATGCCAGGGTGGGACAACAGACGGACTACGATAAACTGACGCTGACCGTCTGGACCAACGGAACGGTCCGACCGGACGACGCCGTGTCTCATGCGGCCAAGATACTGAAGGACCATCTGGAGCTCTTTATTCACTTCGAGGAAGAGCCGGAGGAGGAGTACGAGGAAGTCATCGACGAAGACACGCAGCGAGTGGCCTCACAACTTCAGATGCCGGTAGAAGAACTGGAATTATCGGTTCGTTCGGCGAATTGTCTGAAGGCTGCCAATATTTTGACCCTCGAAGACCTCGTGCAGAAGACCGAGACGGAGATGCTGAAGTTCCGGAATTTCGGCCGCAAATCGCTGAATGAGCTGACGGCCATCCTGGAAGGTATGGGACTTCAGTTCGGCATGGATATTGCGAAGTACAGCGGGATTGCCGCCAGGAGTGATGAGGTGGCAGTGCTGGAGGACGAATTTTAGTAATTTCCCAAGGGGAAAGACGGGCTATGAGACACGGCAAGCGGGGGCGCAAACTCGGACGTACAGCAAGCCACAAGAGAGCGATGATGAACAATATGGCCGCGTCTCTGTTCACGTACGGTTCGATACGTACGACCCACGCCAAGGCCAAGGAGTTGCGCGGTGTGGCTGAACGCCTGATCACGTTTGCCAAACGGGGCGATTTACACGCCAGACGACAGGTTCTGCGGCGAATTCGAAACCAGCGTGTCGTTGCGAAACTCTTCGACGAGATCGCAACGTCCTATACCGAACGGAACGGGGGCTATCTGCGGTTGCTCAAACTGGGCCCCCGCCGCGGCGACCGCGTTGAAATGTGCCTGGTGGAGATGGTCGGAGAGGAGTCGAGGGCCGATTTCGCTACGCGATCGGAATCTCTCGACGAAGCCGGTAACGGGCCTGACCGCGGGGAAACCGAAGGAGATTCCGCGGAGGAGGTCGCAGGCGGATCGGGCGGGCCCTCGTCGGCTCCGACCCGTGAAAGAGATTCCAGGGAAGCCGTCGAATCCGGAGAGGAACATAGGCGTACGATAAAATGATTCCGTCACGTCGCAACAATATCTGGATGAGAGGGCAAATCGACAAGCCGGTCGATTTGCCCTTTGTCTTCCGGCACGTTCCGGGGCGCGGACTCGCCTGTCTCTGCCTCGTGCTATGCCTGTGGTCGACTGCCGTTGGCGGGACAGGCAGGCCGACTGACGAATTCCGTGGATTGTGGGTGGTTCGCCACTGGCTGAAGGGTCGGGAGCAGGTCATGCGAGCGGTGCGCACCGCCGTGGAGGGGCGGATGAACGCCCTTCTGGTGCAGGTCCGGGGCCGGGGAGACGCCTTCTACGCCAGCCGACTGGTGCCGCGTGCCGAATCTCTGTCGGAGCCGGATTTCGACCCGCTTGCGCTTCTCGTGGAAGAGGGGCGCCGGGCGGGGCTGGAAGTGCACGCCTGGGTGAACATCTACCTCACCTGGCACCCGACAGAGCGGCGTCCTGAGTCGGCGCAGCACGTATTTCTTCAGCATCCCGAGTGGTTCATGCACTCTTCGGACGGGATCGACCTGGGGCGCGTCGGGCTGAACGGGGTCGATCTGGTCAAACGTTCGGTGGAGGGCCGGTACCTTTCGCCCGGAAATTCCGAAGTCAGGACCCATTTACTGGCGGTCATAGAAGAGATCGTCACGCAATACGACGTCGACGGGATTCACATGGATTATGTCCGGTATCCGAATATCCACTATGACTACAATCCGGCTGTGACGGCGGAGTTTACGAGGCGTTTCGGATTCGACCCCGCGGAATGGAAAGAAAACAGGGCGAAATCCGAAGACGTCGGCTCGGGCGTCAGCGAAGTACGGTTGGCATGGGAGAAATGGCGAAGCGGACAGGTCAGTGTGCTGGTCGGGCAGGTACGCGAGCTGCTTTCACGCCTGAAGCCCGGCGCAAGGTTGTCTGCGGCCGTCAAACCGGACATAGAATTGGCATACACGCAATACGGCCAGGATTGGACCGGATGGATCAACGCGGGGCTCGTGGATTTTGTGGTGCCCATGTTTTACAAAGGATCCACGGCCGATATCGTTCGTCAGATGACCGAGGCCCGTGAGCGGGTGAAAAGAGGGAGTCTGTACGCCGGAATTGGCATCTGGAATCAGGGAGCCGACGACACGGTCGCCCAGATCGACGTCGCTCGCCGCGCGGGCCTGCAGGGCGTGGTGTTGTTTTCCATCGATGGATTCATACAGCAGAAGGGTCTGGTGGGCCGGTTGCTGGACGGGCCGTTTCGTGAGCCGTCGCCACTTCCGGCGCGAAAATCGAACGTGGAGGGCACCTGTGCTGAGACCCAGGCGCGGTGACCGGATAGAGCTTGACATCGAGGGGCTCGACAGGAGGGGCAATGGGGTGGGCCGCGTTGGCGAGTACACGCTGCTGGTTCGCGGCGCGGTGCCCGGAGACCGGGTCCGGGCGCGGGTGCGCAAGGTCCGAAACCGATTGAGAAGGGTCGAAGCCAGGGTGGAGGAGCTTCTCTCCTCCGAAATTCAGCGTATCGGTGCAAGCTGTTCTCACTTTGGCCTCTGCGGCGGGTGCCTGTGGCAGGATATTCCTTACGAGTCGCAGGTCCGACTGAAGCAGGACCTGGTAAGGAACTGCCTGCTTGAGGCCGGAATCGACACGGAACCCGACGCGCCGATACCTTCCGGGGAGCCGTTCTTCTACCGGAACAAGATGGAATTCTCCTTTGGCTCGTCGCCGGACGGGCGAAACGAGGTGGGATTGCACGTTTGGGGGCGCTTCGACCGTGTATTCGACCTGGACGCCTGTCATCTGCAGTCGGAATCGTCCAACCGGATCGTTGAACGCGTGCGCAACATTACCAGGTCTCTCCCCGTTTACGATTTGAAGCGGCACGACGGCCTGCTCCGGTTCCTGACCATACGGGAAGGTAAACTGACGGGTGAAACGATGGTTGTACTGACCACATCGGGAGATGGGTTTCCCGGGGCGGAGACGTTGGGAAAAACGCTGAGGGAGTCCTTCCCGGAGGTGAAAAGCGTGATCCGCAGCGTTAATCTTCGACGGGCTCAGGTGGCCACCGGGGACCGCGAAGAGGTGCTTTCCGGTACGGGCTCGGTAAAAGAAAAACTGGGGGATTTTACTTTCGAGATATCGCCGGGCTCGTTCTTTCAGACCAACACCCGCCAGGCCGAGCATCTCTACCGGCGGGTCGTCGAATTGGCGGAGCCCGGTTCGGACGACCGGATTCTGGACGTGTATTGCGGAACGGGCGCGATTTCGTTGTATCTTTCGCGGAAGGCAGGATACGTACTGGGCATCGAGGTCGTTGAAGGGGCGGTTCGGGATGCGATTCGCAACAGCGCCATCAACGGTGTGTCCAACTGCGGTTTCATTGCGGGTGCGGCGGAAGATATCCTGTGGCGGATCCGGGAGCAGGGCGAGCGGTTTGACACCGTGGTCACCGATCCCCCGCGACCGGGAATGCATCCAAAGGCGCTGAACGCGATCTGCGATCTGCGCCCGGAGCGCATCGTTTACGTCTCGTGTAATCCGGAGGCGCTGGGTTCGGACTTGAAGCGGCTGGAGGCGGGGGGTTACAGGACGGACTATGTGCAACTCGTGGATATGTTCCCCCACACGCCCCATTGCGAGGTTGTGGCCCGGTTGGCGGATACGGCCTGACGATCCGGTATACCACACGACACGCACGGTAAAGCAGAGGACGCGAGCGCCCTCTGCTTTTTATTTTTCCGAACGGAAGGGCTAATCCCTGCTGATATCCAGAATTTCGTACGCCAGCGTACCCACGGGAACCTTCGCTTCCACCTTCTCTCCAACGCCTTTGCCCAGAAGCGCCCGACCCACGGGGGATTGTGTTGAGATCTTGTTCTGTTCGAAATCGGCCTCGTCCGTGGATACCAGCGTATACCGGATGTGCTCGCCGGTCCTGCGGTCCTTCAACGTCACCGTAGCGCCAAGATATGCCTTGTCCTTGGCCATCAGGCTCTCGTCGATGATTTCAGATCTGACCAACTTGTCCTGGAGTTCGGCGATCTTCTTTTCGACGAACATCTGACGTTCTTTCGCGCTGTGGTATTCCGCGTTCTCACTCAGGTCTCCATGTTCCCGGGCCCTGGCGATGGCCTCGATAACCGCCGGCCGTTCCCGGGTTCTGAGACGCTCCAGTTCGTTCCGGATCTTGTTGTAACCGTCTTTCGTGAGGTAAAGCCGATCCATTGTCCTGTCTCGCTTCCTCGGTTGCGAATCGCAGGTACTCACGCGCCCTGAAATTTCCGTAAAAATATCGGGGGTCCGGATCTGCGGACAGCCCCGCTACGTACGCCGAAGACGAATCTGGTGAATCCGGAAATGGACGCTAAGGTGCTCAAAATTAAGGTCTTTTTTGAATAAAGTCAAGATCAAAAGATGCCTGGCAGGTTCGGTTTGACATCTACCACAAAGGTTAGTATACTATACGTCTCGTGAGTCCTTTTCGGCCGCCAGAGACACAATTCGCATGAATCGCCCCACCTGAAGAAGTGCGGCGGAACACGAACGAGGGAGGGAATGGATACCACGTTTGTGCGTGGGCTGATACCGGCACTGATTACCCCAATGACCTGCGACGAAGCACTGGATGAAGCGGGCCTTGAGCGCCTGCTGAATTACGTGATCGCCGCGGGGGCCCATGGCGTATTTGCAGGGGGTACCGCCGGAGAGTCCTGGGCCTTGAGCGTGGAAGAAAAGATACGGCTCTACGAGTGGACCGTGAATTATACCGCCGGACGGGTGCCTGTTTACGCGGGTACCTCGGCGAATTGCACGTCCGAAGCCGTGCGGCTGGCCGAAGCGGCGCAGGAGGCGGGGGCCGATTGCCTTTCCGTGCTCACGCCATACTTTATCACGCCCGGTCCCGGCGAAATGTACGAACACTTTGCCGCCGTCGCACGGGCGGTGGACCTGCCCGTGCTCTTGTACGATCTCCCGGCCAGAACGGGAAACAGTCTTTCGGTAGATCTGGTCTTGCGGCTGGCGGCGGCGTTCGGCAACATCGTCGGAATCAAGGAAAGTTCGGGCGATTTTTCCCGTACGCTCGAGTACCTGCGAATCGCCCCGGAGGGCTTTCGCGTGATTATGGGCCGCGATACGCTGATTTACGCCGCCCTCGTTCACGGCGCCGCAGGGGCAATTGCCGCAAGCGCCAACGTGGCGCCCGAACTCGGGGTTGGCGTCTATGAGCGGTTCAGGGCGGGAGATACGGACGGCGCGCTGGATTTTCAGTTGCGGCTGGCGCCGTTGAGGTCCGCGTTTTCGCTTGGAACCCATCCGGCGATGCTCAAGGCCGGTGCAGACCTCGTCGGCGCCTGTGGAGGACCACCCCGGCGACCCGTGAGCCGTCTGGCGGGCAGCGATCTGCAAGCGTTGAAAGCCGTGCTTGCAAAGATGGGAAAGCTCCAGGCCAATGCGGCGTATGAGTGAATCGGAAGGGCGGAGGCCATGACGTATCGACGAGCGGGGGAATGATGGATCGACGGGAGAAGCATCGGACGATTCTGGTCGTTGGCGCACCCGGATCGGGCAAGGGAACGCAGGGGAAAATCCTGGGAAAGATACCGGGATTCCACCACCTGGCCTGCGGAGACGTTTTCAGGTCGCTCGATCCGGGCAGCGAGTTGGGCAAGATATTTCTGGCCTATTCCGGCAAGGGCCGGTTGGTTCCGGACCAGTTCACGGTGCAGTTGTGGCTGGACCACATTCGAGGCGCCATTCATAACGGCGGTTTTCGACCTGAAGAGGAGGTGCTCGTTCTCGACGGCATCCCGCGCAATCCGCGCCAGGCTGAAATGATGGTGAACTATATAGACGTCAATCTGCTTATTCATCTGGATACAGCCGACGACAACGTCCTGGTTGAACGGGCGCTTCGCAGGGCGCTCAGAGAGAACCGGCTCGACGATGCCAGCGAAGCCGTCATCAGGCGGCGGATGCGCGAATTCGAGCGGGAGACCGCGCCTCTGCTGGACTATTATCCTGCAGAGGTGATTCGCCGGGTAGACGGAGACCAGAAACCGGTAGACGTATTGCGCGACGTCATCGGAATCATCCAGGAAGTCGATGCCGTGACAGGTTTCTGAGATCCGCTGTCGATCGGTGTGGATGACGGTCGCCCGTTCTCGGGCGGCCGTCGCATTTTGGGTATAAAGGGAATTCCGGATCCCGGTTCCGGGTTTCCGCGGTCCCCGCCACCCTGCCGGCCTTCGGTTTGGAGGCCGGTTCCATCTCGACGCAGGAGCAACATCAGAGATGACTCGTTTGAGTTTCGGCCTGACATTACTGTTCCTGGCGTCGCCGGCCGTGGCGTCGCGCGCGATGACGGATTGGGCGGTGTACCAGCAGGACGACGGGCTTGCCCATAACGTCGTGACCGCAGTCGTGCAGGCGAAAGACGGCGCAATGTGGTTTGCCACACGCGGGGGTATCTCCCGATACGACGGCACGACCTGGCGGACGTTTACCGAAAAGCAGGGATTGCCCGCCAACGGGTTCAGCGGACTGTACGAAGCTGAGGACGGCACGCTGTGGGCCACCGGAGGACTCGGATTTCGGGGGCAGATCGAAAACCACATCGCCCGGCTGGCCGGGGACCGCTGGGAGCCGGTCATGTTGCCGGAAAACCTCGTGGATGTGAACGTGGGGCCGGTGATCGGCGTCGGCGAAGGAGGCTTGTGTTTTGCCACCGGGGGTATGGGAATACTCCACTTTACCGGTGAAGAATGGAAGACGATCGATGAAGTGGATGGGCTTGCGTCCAACTATGTGCAATGCCTCTTGCGGTCGAAAGACGGCGCCGTATGGGCCGCGCACACCGGGCGGCGTCCGGGCGTGCCGTCTCCGCCCCGGTCGATGCGGGGGCGGGGCGGGGGCATGAGCCGATTCGACCCCGTGACCAATGAATGGGTGAAAGTCGCCACGCCTCGCGCCCTGGCGGGTAGCGCGGTCACGGCGATGGCCCAGGCGGTTGACGGCGCCGTCTGGATGGGTACGCTGAATCGCGGCGTCATGCGTTACGACGGTATCCATTGGCAGGGATTTTCGGTGGCGGACGGACTGCCCGCGGATCGGGTGCTGTCAGTGGCCGCGGCGCCCGACGGGTCCGTCTGGTTGGGAACCGTGGGGGGGGTGGTGCGGTTCCCGGCATTCGGAAGTGAATCGCAGGCCGGGGATCGCGGGCGGGTTCTTCAGGTCTTTACGGAAGAGAACGGGCTTCCAAGCAATCTGGTGACGTCCGTCTGCACAAGCACAGACGGTTCCGTATGGGTGGGAACGGCATGGGGTGTGGCGCGATACGGCGCCACCGGCTGGGACCACCACCACCGCTGGGCGGGCGCGTCCGACCGTGGCGGGGTGGCCCTTGAACGCACGGCGGACGGCCGTTTGTGGGCGGCCACGGGAGAGCGTGTCTACGAATATGACGGCGCCAACTGGAACGAGTCGTACCGGATTCGGAGGAACGGCCGCCGAAGGCCGGGGCGCATCGTGGCGCTGGAAGAAGGACGGGGCGGCACGCTCTGGGCTGCCGTCGGCCGGCGTGTGTTGCGATTTGACGGCGTCCAATGGAAGGAATTCGGACTGCCCATGTCGGGCCCCGGATCGCGGATTCTGTCTATCTCTCCCGCGCGTTCCGGCGGGACGTGGGCTGGCACGCGCGCCGGGCTGTTTCGATTCGATGGGGAGGAATGGTCCGCGCACACGACCGGGATTTCAGGAGGAGTAAATGCGGTATACGAGTCCGGCGATGGCGCCCTCTGGCTTGGCGCCGCCGCCGGTGTCGTTCTGGAGAAAGACGGCGAACGAAGGACGTTTACCACTGCCCACGGGTTGCCCGACGAGCCTGTCATCGCGCTGGCGGAATCGCAGGGCGCTGTCTGGGCCGCAACCCGCTTTAAGGGTATGTTTCGGTACCATCAGGGTGCGTGGGAGGCCGTGCCGAGAGGAGACCAGACCGTTTTCGGCGGGGCGCACAGGCTCTTCGTGGATGACGACGGCATACTCTGGCTGGCGTCTCTCGCGATAGGCGCCGTCCATACCGATGGGGAGACCTGGACGCGGTACACGACGCGCAGCGGCCTGCCCGGCGCCAGCGTGTGGGACATCGCGCAGGACAGGCACGGCCGATTCTGGTTTGCAACGGACAAGGGTCTGGGATGCTACACGAGAGATGCGATCGCACCGGAAACATCGCTCTCCATGCCATCCAACGAGGTGGCGCCCTACCAGAGCGTGTTGTTCAAGTTCTCCGGTCAGGACGCCTGGAAGGATACCCCCACACGGGATCTGAAATACGCCTGGCGGGTGGACGGCGGCGACTGGTCGGTGTTTTCGGGCGAGGATCAGGCGCTCATGGGCCGCGTGGATCCTGGACCTCACACTTTCGAGGTGCGCGCGATGGACCGGGGATTCAATGTAGATCCGACACCGGCGCGCCGCACTTTCGTGGTTCTGGCGCCGGTCTGGCAGCGGCCGTGGTTCGTGGCGCTCAGTGTATTCTCTTTCGTGGCTCTCTGCGTATCGTCCGGGTACGCGCTGCACCGTCATCGACGGTGGCAGGAGGAACAGGCGCGGCAGATTCAGGAGCTGGAATCCGAGTTGCAGCAGGCGCACAGGATGCAGATGGGGCTGCTGCCCACAGGCCCGATCCGGGACGAATCCTTTGAAATCGCGGGGGTCTGCGCACCGGCGAACCACGTTGGCGGCGACTATTTCAATTATTTCTGGCTGGACGAGCGTACGCTGGGCTTCGGCGCTGCGGACGTATCGGGAAAGGCGATGGAGGCCGCGGTTCGCGCGATGCAGTTAAGCGGAATCTTCAGGTACGAATTTCGAGGCCGGAGGCCGTTGAACGAGGTTGCGATGCGCCTGGACGAGGATTTGAGAGAGCAGATGGACGAGGCCAGTTTCGTCACCTGCTGCCTCGGCACGCTGAATCTCGAAACACGGTGCGTACAACTGATTAATGCCGCCCATCCCTTTCCGTATCACTATTCCGCCAGCGCTCGGGAATTGCGCGAAATTCACCTGCCGTCCATTCCTCTGGGCATCGTGTTGCCCCCGGGAAGCGCCGGGGGGCACGCGGAGGCCGCCATCCCCGTCGCGCCGGACGACTTGCTGGTGTTCTACAGCGATGGTGTAACGGATATGAGGAATGCGGCGGGCGAATTCTACGAGACGGATCGGCTGGAACAGACCATCAAGGCGCACATTCACGCGGGCGCCGCGGATCTGGTCTCGGTGATCCTCGAGGATGTATACCGTTTCAAGGGAGAGGCGTCTCAGGCCGACGATATCACGCTTCTGGTGATTCGAATGCAGAACGCAGACCGCGCGGAAACCGGCGGATGAGTCCGACACACCCGGTGTGCGCAGGCGGCGTCACGTCGTGTGAAAGGATGCCTAGGCGCGTTCGTTATCGTCCGCCGGTCCGATCCCGGGATTGCGCGCTTCCGCGGATTTCACCGTCTGGGCGATCAAGGTGGCAATAGTCATTGGCCCCACGCCGCCGGGTACGGGCGTGTAGGCCGCGCATCGGTCCACGACAGCAGAGAGTTCCACGTCGCCGACCGGCCCCGGATGGTAGCCGGCGTCAATGACGACCGCGTCGTCCGCAATCCAATCGGCCCTGATGAACTCCGGTCTCCCGACCGCCCCGACGACAATGTCGGCCCAACGCACAATGCATGGCAGATTTCGGGTTCTGGAATGACAAATGGTCACGGTTGCGTTCGCATTCAGCAGCATCATGGCCATTGGTTTGCCCAGAATGGGGCTCCGACCGACCACAACGGCGTTTCTGCCCTCCAGCGGGATATCGTAATGAAGAAGAAGCTTCATAATGCCCGCCGGTGTCGCCGCGCCGTAGGCTGGCGCACCCATCGCCATGAGACCGAAGCCGTGCGCCGTGACGCCGTCCACATCTTTGCGGGGCGAGATCCGGTCGAAGCACGTGCGCTCGTGGATATGGGCGGGAACCGGATGCTGCAGGAGAATTCCGTGTACGCGCGGGTCCGCGTTGAGCCTGTCGATTTCGGCCAGGAGTTGGCGCGTGGTCGTTTCTTCCCGCAGCAGGACTCGAACTGAATCCATGCCCACCCGTTTGCAGGCGTTTCCTTTCATTCGTACATAGGTGGCCGAGGCCGGGTCGTCTCCCACCAGAATGGTGGCAAGTACGGGGACCATGCCGTCCGCACGGTCCCGGATATGCGCCACCCGTTGTTTCAGGTCGAATTCAATCTGTCCGGCGAGTCTCTTTCCATCCAGAACCGTTGCAGGCATCCCGCCTCCCTGTCTGCGGTCTATCACCCTGTCGCGTCCTCCGGTTGTCGCAACCGACCTCCCGGACGTGACGGCGCCGGCCCGTCCACCCCTCGTAACGTCTCCTGTTCTCTCTTACCCTTCCTCGCACCACTTCCGGGCATTCTGAAAGAGCTGCAGCCAGGGCGAAGCGCCAAGGCGCTGCTTCCAGGATTCCGGCATCCAGCCCCACTGCCATTTCAGGAACGTCCTCTCCGGGTGCGGCATCATCGCCAGGTGGCGGCCGTCCGGGGAACAGAGGGCGGCGATGCCAAGGGGAGAGCCGTTGGGATTGAACGGATAGGCTTCACTGATTCGATCGGCGTCGTCGACGTATCGGATGGGGGCCAGGCTTTCCCGGATGACCCCATCCAGCGTTTCAGCGTCCGGAAAATGGATTCGGCCCTCGCCGTGCGCAACCCATATTCCCAGGGTGGCGCCACGCATGTTTCTGAGCATCACCGCCGGACTTTCCTGGATCTGTACCGTGACGAAGCGTGACTCGAAACGCCCGGATGTATTCTGGACGAATCGAGGCTGACTCCCGGTTTCGATGCCCGGCCGGGGTACCCATCCGAGCAGGGCCATCAGCTGGCAGCCATTGCAGACGCCCAGGCTGAATGTGTCCGGTCGTACGTAAAACGACTGAAATTGGTCGCGCAGCCCCGGACTGAACCGGATGACTCCCGCCCATCCCTTGGCGGAATCCAGGACGTCCGCGTAACTGAAACCACCGACAAACGCGATGCCGCGAAAGGCGTCCAGCTGAACCCGATCAGCCTGAAGATCGGTCATGGTCACGTCCCAGGGCTCCAGGCCTGCCGCGTGGAACGCCGAGGCCATCTCACGGTCGCCGTTGCTTCCTTCCTCGCGGACGATGGCAACCGGAATCTTTGTCCGGGACGCCAGAATCTCGGGCGCGGTCGGCGCCGGTGTGAACGGTACCGTGTATCGGGGCGCCACTCGCTGCCTCAGCGAGTGGCGTTCCTGCTCCACGCACTGCGGGTCTGCCTGAAGCCGCTCGAGTCGGTAGCTCGTTTCCTCCCACAGGTCGCGAAGGTCCGCCATTTCATCGTCGAGTACGGTCAGGCCGTTCACGGCGATCTGTACCGACGTGTCTTCCGTGGTTTCGCCAATGGGAATACAGGGCACGTCCGCGGCCTCGAGGGTTTCGAGAACATGGGATGCTTTTTCGGCATGTACTTCGAATACCAGGCCCATCTCCTCGGAAAAGAGGGACGCCATCGGATCTGTAGACGCCGGAAGATCGATGCGGATGCCGCAATTTCCGGCAAACGCCATTTCGAGCAGACAGGTTACGATGCCGCCGTCGCTGCGGTCGTGACCCGCGGCAACGGCGTTTTCGGCGATGAGTCGCTGCATGGCGTTGAACGCGCGTTTGAGCCGACCGGGGTCGTCAACGTCGGGCGGCGTATCGCCGATCTGGCTGTAAACCTGGGCGAGGGCGGAACCGCCAAGGCGGTTCCTTCCGCCTGACATGTCGATGAAGAGCAGGCGACTGTTTCCGGGGAGTTTGAGGTCCGGCGTGACAACCCTGGTGACATCCGGACACGTTACATAAGCCGAAACGACCAGGGCTCCCGGCGCGGTCACGGTTTCCTCGGTCCCGTCGGGTCCGGGGGCCAGCGCAGCCATGGACAGGCTGTCTTTCCCGCCGTCGATGGCGATACCCAGCTCAAGCATCATGTCCACCATGGACGTGGCCGCATCGTAAAGCGAGGCGCCTTCGCCCGGCAGTTTCGCGGCCCACATCCAGTTCCCGGAGCATTTGACGTCTTCCAGGGAGCTTATGTGAGCCCATACCAGATTGGTCAGTGCTTCTCCGACGGTCATCCGGGCCATTGTCGCGGGGTCCAACAGCCCGATTACGGGCTGCTCCCCGATGGCCGTGGCGGCGCCGGTGATGCCGAAGTGGCTTTGCGCAATCACGGCGACGTCTGAAACCGTGAGCTGAAGCGGGCCCGCGCATTGCTGGCGAGCAACCAGTCCGGTGACGCTACGGTCGACCTTGTTGGTCAGAAAACGTTTGGAGCCAACCGAAACGAGGCGCAACACCCTCTCCAATGCGGACTTTACGGTGACGTCTTCAGGCAAATTGAGGGGGGCCAATTCGGGTTGATTACGGTAGAGTTCGAATTCCTTCCGGGGCATGTCGCCCAGCACTTTGTCCAGTTCCAGGTCAACCGGGGTGGTGCCGTCATCGTCGTCGTACAGGACGATTCTTCCGCTTCCGGTTACATGCCCCACAAACGCCGCCTGTATCTTTTCGCGACCGCACAGGGCTCTGAACGCGCCCTCGTGCCGGGGATGCAGAAGCAGCGCGTCGTTTTCCTGGTATTCGGCGCCCCAGATCTCCAGCACGGACAGCGACCGGTCGCCCACGGGCAGCTGGCGAACCTCGATGCGGGCGCCTTCAGGCGCGACGATTTCCTTGAGGACGTTACAGTTGCCGCCGGCCCCCTGGTCGTGGATGCTGACGATGGGATTGTCTTCGCCCATTTCCACGCATGCGCGGATGACCCGGTTTACTTTCTGCTCCATTTCAGCATCGCCCCGCTGTACCGCGTTGAAGTCCAATTCGGCCGTGTTCTCGCCCTGCACCATCGACGAAGCCGCCCCACCTCCCATCCCGATGCGGTACGCGGGACCTCCGAGCTTGACTACCCACATCTTCCTTTCGGGTTTTCCCTTGGTCGTGTGGCGGGCGTCGATCTGGCCGATGCCCCCGGTGAACATGATGGGTTTGATCCATTCGCGGCGCTGTCCGTTCGGCAGCCGCATACCAAATGCGCGGGTATAGCCCTGAATGAGCGGTTCGCCGAATTTATTGCCGTAGTCGGACGCGCCGTTGCTGGCTTCGATTTCGATCCGGACGGGAGATGCCAGATTTCGGGGATATGCGAACGTCCGGTCCTCCCAGGGCATCTCATAGCCGGGGATGCGGAGATTGCCCACGCAGTAGGCCGCGGTACCAGCGACGACAAGGCCGCCCCGACCGACGGCATGCACGTCCCTGATGCGGCCGCCCGTACCGGTTTCCGCTCCCGGGAACGGCGCGACTCCGGTGGGAAAATTATGCGTTTCAGCGGTGAAGACGATGTCATAATTCCGTTCGGAAGCGGCGAAAGGGCTCGGTTCTCCGGGCCTGCCGGGCAGGATGGTTCTCACAGAATACCCTCTGATGCCGCTGGCGTTGTCCCTGAACGCAATCGCGCTGTTGCCGGGGTTGGCTGCCAGGGGCCGCTGAATCATACCTAGAAGATGCTCCTGAATCTCCTCGCCGTCGATCGTCAGCCGGCCTCGAAAAAACCAGTGCCGCGAGTGTTCGCTGTTGGACTGGGCAATGTCGAAACACTCCACGTTCGTGGGATTGCGTCTAAAGTGATCCAGAAAGAGGTCCGTATAATAGTCGAGGTCCCATTCATCGAAGGCCAGTCCCAACGTTGCGTTGATGCGTTCCAACGCCGGTCTTCCCTCTTGAATGAGCGGGACCTCGGAGACGGGCTCCGGCAGCACGCCGGTCTCGAAGGACGCCAGCGGCGAGGGGTATTCGCATTCGGTCATGCGGTCATGGATCAGTTCGAGGAATTCGGATTCCTGCTCGTGCGTCAGCCGGGGCCGCAGCAGATAGCGCCTCGAGCGCTCGACGCGAGTGACTCCCGTCAGACCGCATGCGTGGCAGACTGAAACGGCGTTCGTGGACCAGGCCGTGCTGAAGTTCAGGCGAGGACCGACCTCGATCAGCGTGCCGTCATCGCCCAGAAACGGCGTTGGGCCGAACTTTTCCGGTTCGAAGGTCTCGCTCAGGAGCCAGGTGAGCCGCTCCCGTTCTCCGGCGGCCAATGAACCCTTCGGTGCGACGTTGAAGCAGGTTTCGGTTTCAAGCCGCGCAACACCGTGACAGACGGTCTGTCGGACCTGACTGATCAGGGAGTCGGTCTGAGTCGGGGAGAGGTGCGGCGTGCGGTATAGATGTAGAAGACCCACGTTTCGTTTCAGTTCCTTTCCGAGGCTGTCCATTGGGAAGCACCGATATGCGTGTGCAGCAATTCGGGCAGGGATCTGATGACTCGATCCGCCCGAATGTCGCTGTCATGGGGCAGCCCCTCCCGTTTGGCATCGTTCCATACACAGTAGATGCCCAGTTTCTGCGGAACTGCTACCTCCCACTCCAGGTTGTCGCCCACCATCCACGTTTCCCCGGGCACGGCGTCCAGGAGGCGGAGCGCATCCGCATAGATTCGAATATCCGGCTTTCCGTAGCCGTACTCTCCTTCGATGAGAATGGCATCGAAGAATGGCGCAAGATTGAACCTGCGTATCTTATCCCGCTGGGGTTCGGCGCCTCCGTTCGTTACCAGCGCCATCCGCACCCGGCCGGCGCGAAGCGTTCGAAGCGTTTCGAGGGCGCCGGGGAACGGTTTAATCGTCTTTTGGCGCGCCTGGTGGTAGGATCGGGCGATTTCACCGGCGAGGTCCCAACTGTCTATGCCGAGCGTCCGCAAGCCATGGTGGATGAGTCGCTGGTACGCACGCGGCATGTTCTGGCGGTTCGCCCGGTGCCGGTCGGGATCGCCCCAGAACCAGGTTCGGGCCTCATTGAGCGCACGGAGCAGTTCGTTGGCATCGGCTCCGGGAATTCCGCACGCCGCCTCCTCGCAGACCCGCTTCCAGCACGGACCCGCATAGGTGGAATAGGAGACGATGGTGTCGTCCAGATCCATCAACATCGCGGCGGGAAGGCGCAAGGCCGGGCCCTTTCGATGATCGAGTTCGGCGTTGGTTCGGTTGTGGCGTCCCCGATAGAAAAGGGGTACCGCACGTGGCCAACCGGAATAATTATAGCGAATCGCGGTGCATATCGCCAATTTATAAATTTCATTAAATCAATAAAAAAATTTTATAATACTATAATACAAAGATGACCGGATACCGGGGACGCTCCACGCTTTCCGCTGGCTTACCGAAACCGAATTGGGTTGACAACCCGATTTGATGGCCCTATTTTCTTCGCGGCATCCACGCGATGTCGTTTTCGGCCTTCGAGGGGTTCGCCGGGAGGGAACCTTCGAGGGCCGTTTTGACATGGCAGTCTTCTGTCTCGATGGGAGTGAGCATGAATCTCCGTCCGCTCTGTTTGGGCGGTCCCCGGATTTCGGAAGTCGGACTGGGCGCCGGACCGTTCCGGGGATTGGACTGGGGACCCGTGAACGACGAGACGTCGGTACGTACCGTCCACCGGGCGCTCGACGTGGGCGTGAACCTATTCGATACGGCTGACGCTTACGGGAACGGTCGCAGCGAACGGGTTCTGGGCAGGGCGCTGGCGGGGGTGCGGGAACAGGTCGTGCTGGCCACCAAAGGCGGCTGGTGGTACCTGGACGGCACCCCTTATTGCGATTTCTCGTTGATTTACCTGTGCCGGGCGGTAGAGGCCAGTCTGCGGTGTCTGAGAACGGACTATATCGATCTCTACTACATCCACGATCCGGATACCGAGACCATTCGGCGAAGCGGTGTTTTCGAGTTTCTGAACCGGTTGAAAGAGGCGGGAACCATCCGTTTCGCCGGCGTTTCGGTCGATACGGTCGAGCAGGCGCGGCTGTGCATCGACTCCGGCTGTGTGGACGTGATTCAGATTTATTACAATATCTTGGACCAGCGTCCGGATCCCGGTCTGTTCGAGGCGGCACGGGCAGCGGGTGTCGGAACGGTGATCAAGGCGCCTATGGCGAGGGGTCTGTTGAGCGGGAAGTACCGAGAGGATTCCCGCTTTCCAGGAGCGGACTTTCGGTCGTATTGGCGCAGAGACGGCCGATTGCAGCGAGCGCTTGCCCAGGTGGCGAGGGTGGAAGCGCTGGTGGGCGGCCGGAGTCCAACGCTTGCACAGACGGCCCTCAGGTTCGTACTGAGCCATCCGGACGTGTCATGCGTGATTCCGGGCGCCAAGACGCCTGAACAGGCCGAGGCAAACGCGGCCGCGTCTGAATTGGGGTCGCTGGACGCCGCCGACGTTGCCGCGCTGAAGTCGCTCTACTCAGAGATGGCCGGTCCGGTTGATGCCCGGTAGCGGCGCGGGGAAGGCAGTGTATGGAAGGGTTGTTCATCCGTGCAAACCGAAGCAAAAGAGGCGGGGTTTAACCCCGCCTCTTTTGCTTGTGGATGCCACTTGCAGATGCGACTTCAGTCCGCGGCGATACCCAGGGATTCCGCGCCGGTACTCGCCTCGCCCGCCAGGGCCTGCCTGGCATTGTCCATAAACTGCGCGATGCGCACCTGAAGGTCTTTGGCTTCCGATTCAAACCGATCCAGCTCGTCCACGAGATCCTCATAATCGAGGCGTGGCGCGACGCCTGCGCGGTTCGCCATACAACACACTCCCTTCGTGCAAGGGGAATCAGGGAGAGGGGGGAGGTTGATTGCCGTACACGCTCGGGTTATATATGTTAGGGATCAAAATATAGGACAGGGTGAGAGTAGGGTCAAGAGAAAAGGCGAAAATAGCGGATTTCCCGCGGTCAGGAATGCGGCCCCCGCCTCGACGGAGCATCCATCAGGGACCTGATCTGAGCCTCGCGCGGCAGCGCGGCCTGCGCGCCGGTCCGGGTTACCGCGAGCGCGCCCGCGCAGTTCGCGAAGGCGACGGCGTCGGGAAGGGATGCGGCTGCGCAGAGTGCGGCCGCGAGCGCTCCGTTGAAGGCGTCTCCGGCGCCGGTCGTGTCGCGAACGTCGACCACGGGCGCCTGAACCAGAATGGCATTGCGGTCGGTCGCCAGAAGCGCGCCGCGTGCGCCAAGGGTGATGATGACATTGTCGACCCCCCGGGCCATCAGGATGTCTGCGGCACGGCGCGCCGCCTTTTCGGTATCCGGGCGAACGCCGGTCAGAATCTCGGTTTCCGTTTCGTTCGGCGTGAGAAGGAATAGATCGGAAAGTAGACTGTCGGGGAGGTCGCGGGCGGGCGCCGGATTGAGAATCACCGGGACCCCGTGGTCCCTCGCAATTCCTGCAGCGTGGAGGACTGTCGGCAGAGGCGTTTCAAGCTGAAGGAGGCACGCGGAAGCTTGGTCGAAAAGGGATCGGGCAGCCTCAATCTGAACTGGAGAAAGGGCGGCGTTGGCACCGGGAACCACGGCAATGACGTTCTCGCCCTTGCCGTCCACGAGGATCGAGGCGATGCCCGACGGCAGATCCGGGTCTCTCGTCACGCAGGTCGTATCGATGCCCTCCGATTCCAGGCAGCGCAGGGCGTCCGCGCCGAATGCGTCCCTTCCGATTCGTGCAACGAACGAGACGTGCGCGCCCGAACGGGCCGCCGCTACCGCCTGATTGGCGCCCTTGCCTCCCGGCAACGTGACAAACGTATCCGCCATGATCGTCTGGCCGGGGCTGGGCAGGCTCGCCGATCGGACGATCAGGTCCGTATTGGAACTTCCGATGACCAGAACGTGCGGACGCGAAACCATGGTTATCTCAGAATCAATCGATGGGCGCCGCGACGGTCGGGTTGCGAGATAGACCGCACCGGTTTCGACCCGCCCCCGGACGCCGCCGAAGGGACTCCGGACCGGAATGCAAGTTAACCCTGTCGGGGCGGGTTCGTCAAGGTGAACCTGTGCGAATTCGCCCGGTCGTGACGGGAGCGTTCGGACCTCATTGTATTCTCTTGACTTGCCTGTGGGGTTTGCTTAAGTTTTCCCGATCTGCCGAAGGATACCGGACGCTTCCGCGAACTCGGTCTGAACCGCCGGCAGCGATTCCCGCCGGTCTTGTACGGAACCATCCGCGGGTTTCCGGAGTCAAAGGTATGCGCGTCGAGCTTTACCGATTGATTCCATGGCATACGCCACCCGAAGACGTCCTGGTTGCAGGGTGGTCGATCGCACCGACCGTTCGGGGTTGGGATAAACACGGCCCCGATTTTCTGTTATTGCGGGGTGGGAAGGGTATGATGACGCGGTGTGTCATCGTTCTGTGTTCAATTGGCCTGCTGGCATTGGGCGGATGCGCCCAGAACAGGTATCGCCATCCGAGTGCGGATCTGTACCTGGAAAAGGCGAACGAAGCGCTCGAGCAGAAGAATTGCTGGGAGGCCCAGAAGTTGCTCCGAAATCTGCTGTCGGACTTTCCGGGGTCACATCTGGTCGACCGGGCCCAATATAAACTGGGGTTCGCGTTTTTGTGCGACAAGGACTACGTGACGGCAGTGTTTGAATTCGAGCGGCTGCTGAACGAGTTTCCAACCAGCCCGTTCGTCGACCAGGCGCGGTACCAGATAGGGGTGTGTTACTACCGTCAGTCCCGGGGCATCCACCACGACCAGGATGAGACCCATAAGGCCATCAGGGAATTCGAACGGTTTATCGAGGATTTCCCCGATAGCGATCTCGTCCCGAGCACGCGCGACAGAATACTGGAACTTCGGACCAAACTGGCGCAAAAGAAACTCATGGTCGCCCGGAACTACATTCGGTGGGACATGTTCGAATCCGCCGCGCGGTATTGTGAAATTGTCCTGAAGGAATTCAAAGATACCCCGCTCGCGGCGCAGGCCAGGTTTCTTCTCGCACGCACAAGACACCAACTTGGCGCCCTGGACGAAGCGCTCGAGATGTTGAGGCTCCTGGCCGCGGACGGGGTTCAGGACGAACTGAAACGCGAGATTGCCGAAGAGATACGCCGGATCGAGAAAACCCGGGCCGGACAGAAGACCGAACACCGGAAACCGGCGGCGAAAACAAATGGCTCCAGCGCCGCGAGTTCCAGGTGAGGCGGCATGGGCGGAAGGATCGGCATCCTCGGCGGCACGTTTGATCCCATTCATCTCGGCCATCTGATAATCGCCCAGGAAGCGCTGGCACAGTGTTGTCTGGACCGCGTCCTGTTCGTTCCCTCAGCGGACCCTCCCCACAAAAACGCCGCCGACGTGGCGCCGGCCGACGCGCGCGTCAGTATGGTTGCGCTTGCCCTCGACAGACAGCCCGGGTTTGAGCTGTGCCCGATCGAATTGGAACGAACCGGCAAGTCCTATACTGTCGAGACCCTGAGGCAACTGCGTGGAAAACTCGGGTCCGCGACTGAATTTTACCTGATCATCGGTGCGGATAACGCGCCGGAGATGTCGACATGGTGCGATCCCCAGGGGGTTCTCGACCTCGCCCACGTGACGGTGATGGGTCGCCCCGGGTTTCTTCCCGATGATGTCGACAGACGAATAGCGGCTCGAATGCGTTTCCTGCAAACGCCGCTTATCGAGATCTCGTCAACGCAGATCCGTTCGCGCATTCGTTCGGGCAGGCCCATTCGTTATTGGGTGCCGGACAAAGTCGCGCGTTATATAGAAGCGCACCGCCTTTACGTATAGAAATGAGAAACTGCGATGGCTGAATCCACGGAGGGACATACTCAAAGCAGCGCCCAACTGGGCGGAAAACCCGAAGGTCGAATTCAGCGGTATTTCTGTGTCGACGATGAAAAATACCACGCATTCGCGAGAGTTTCCAAAGACGCGACGGTATTGCGTCGGATACCCAAGCGGATTCGGGTGATGGGCAAGGACGTGGACGGTTGGGTTGTGGAGGTGACGGTACCCGCGACGGACGGCGTGGTTCGAGTGGATCCGCTTGAAGCTCCGAACAAGATTTGAGCCCGGCGTCAACGGCGCGTGAACGTCGGCCCGGTCTTTCGTGCCGCAGCGCCGTCCGGGGCGCCGGTTTCGGGAGGCTCGAACGTGGGGATACATTGGCAAATCGACCGGCGAAAACGGCGAATGGCGTGGACCATTAACCGGAGCGCCGATACTCCGTGAGAAATTCGGGGGAAGCATGTTACTTTCGGACGGCCGAAACCGGGATGAGACGACCAGCGTGACGATCTTCGGGCGCCAGTATCCCATATTAAGCCGGGAGTCGTCCGCCTATACGCGTCGGGTCGCCGATCTGGTCGATCGTCGCATGACAGAGATTGCCTCGCAGCAGAAGCTGGCCGAACCGACAAAAATAGCCATCATCGCGGCACTGGATATCGCAGACAGATTGTTGAAGTATCGGACGGGTCGCGAAAGGGCAGGCAGGCAGGCCGAGCTGGTGGCCGCGCGTCTGACGATGTTGCTGGACGACGTACACGGGAGCACGCGCGACGGGTCCGATACGGCCTGACTGCACAAGGTCGACGGGGGCGGGTCGATTCAATGCGGGGCAGCAGGCGAGGATCCAGGCGGTTCCAGGAATCTGTATCTGAAGATCGTATAGAGGATTTTCCAGCCAGCCCGGACCGTGCCGCTCAGGGTTCCGGTAATCTTGGACACGCCGATACGACGTCGGTAACGTACCGGAACGTCCAGGTGCCGGAGGCCCATCCGGGCAGCCTTCACCTGCATCTCCACCGTCCAGCCGAAGGTCCTGTCCTGCATATCGAGCGCGACAAGCGCCGGGTAGGTTATGGCGCGAAATGGCCCGAGGTCGGTGAAGCCGGCGCCAAACAGGCGACGAATGAGCCACGTGGCCAGCCAGTTGCCGAAGCGGGCCTGTGGAAGCAGCGCGCCGGGCTCCCGGACGCCCAGCGTGCGCGACCCGATCACGAGGTCCGCGCGATTCTCAGCGATGGGCGCCACCAAGAGCGACATTTCATCGGGATGGTCACTGTAGTCGCCGTCCAGGAAGACCACGATATCGGGTTTCTCCAGGGCCGCGATGCCCGCCAGGCAAGCCCATCCGTATCCCCTTCGATGTTCGTGTACAATTCGGGCCCCCATCTGCCTGGCCAGGTCGACCGTACGGTCGGTGGAGCCGTTGTCCACCACCACCACGTCGGCTTCGAGATGACCTGGAATATCGGACAGCACGTTCTGAATGGCGTCCTGCTCGTTGAAAACCGGGATGACCACGGAGATTTCGGGACGGGCGCGCATGGCAGGAGTGTCTGTTCGTTTCGGGATGAAACGCGTTTACTTCCGATCCGGCGGCTTACGTATCATCCGGTTCGTTCTGGCGTTGCCCCGCCCCTTCAGGCGGGCGACCAGAATAAAGATGCAGAAGACAATGCCCAGGATAACGGTGCCGGCGACCTTGTCCGGATGATCCGCAAGCCACATCAGCGCCAGCGTAATCAGCAGGCAGATGCCTGCGATGGTCGTTTCTCTGGTCATCGGATCCACCTCTATTTCGGGTCGTGGGAGTCTGTCACCGGAAATCTAACGGACGGCACGAGCATTGTCAATGGATTCGGCCCGAAGGCGGCCGTTCGCAGACTGGCCGGCAAACCCGGTTCACGGCTCCTTATCCGATTCCGGGGCCGGAAGTTTGGTACAGCTTCCGATAACCCGCACCTCCAGGGGCGCGGTTTTTTTTCGCGTGTCCGGTCAGCCGCGTCCGCCGCCGCGCGGAGAATGTCCGCGAGATACGCCCTCCGCAAGGGTTTCCGGGACGAGAAACGCGAAGGTGCCCGCGGCCAACAGGCCGAAACCCGCGATTGCAAACGTGGCGGGGGAGAGTCCGAGCAGATCGGCGATTCCGCCCACGACGAGGGGCGCGCCCATATGGCCCGTATCGCCGACCAGGCGCCAGGCCCCCAGAAATTCTCCGAACGATTCCCTCGGCGCAAGGTCCGCGCCAAGCGTCATCATGGAACCGGAGCCGATGCCATTGCCCAGGCCGAGAAGCGTCGTGGCCAGAAGCAGCCCCGTAAAGCCCTGGGTGAGGGGTATGGCTGCCATGGCGACGGCCTGGATCAGGAAGCAGGGTACCATCGCGAACTTTCTTCCGAAACGGTCCATGACAAGGCCGGCCGGGTAGAAGAGCGACATGTCCGCCAGCGCGGAAACGGTGATGATCAATCCGATGGACTGAACGTCCAGGCCGATCACGTCGGCCGCGTAAAGCGGTACGACGACGTGGCGTCCTGCCCGGATGGTCTGTGCGAAGAGTTGCCCCGAACCGGCGATGGCCAATTCTCGAAAATGCGTTTTGAAGATCGCCAGAACGGGTTTCAGCCGGCCGCCGCGGGCCTGCCGGGCCGCGGGCGTCGGTTCGGTTTCGAACCACCATGCGGCAATGATAACGACAAGAGCCGCCAGAACCCCGAATACGAGAAACGGGGCTTCCAGACCGTAAGATAAGGCGAGTGCGCCGCCCGGCAGGGGACCCGCGAAGGTTCCGATGCGTTGAATCCCGCCGAAGATCGAGAGCGCCCGTCCGCGGTGAAATACAGGGACGGCGTCCGCCAGATAGGCGTGACAGGAGATATGCCAGAGGGAACCGCCGACGCCGGCGGCAAGACGGTAGCACACGACTTCGTTGATGTCCTGCGCCCAGAACAGCGCGAGCGTGGACACGGCGACGCAGCTGACGCCAAGAACCATCACGGGCTTCCGACCGAAGTTCCCGAGCAGAATACCTGCAGGCAGCGCGGCGACCAGCCTGCCCACGCCTTCGGCGGCAAGGACGCCGCCGATGAGGCCGTACGACGCGCCGAAGGTCTTTGCATAGAGCGGAAGGATGGGAATGAGCATTCCGTTGCCGAACATCAACAGCAGCGACGGAACGTAGACGGGCAAAACAAGGGGATTGCGGATGGGTTTCGTCATTGGGTTCCAGGAGGTGCGGGGGGCCGGAAGTCGGGTATGTTAAACAGCGGACGGGGTTTTGTCAAGGAACGCTTTGGTTTGAACAGGCGCAGCCGTACGACACGCCGTGTGCCATTTCGGGGAAGGCAGGTTGAGCCATGAAGATTGTTCTGTGTCCGCCGGTGGACGAAGCGTTGTGTGAGCAAGTGCGCGAGGCCGCGCCCGGGGCGGAAGTGGTGATGGCAGCGATGGATGACGCCCCCGCGGTCGTTGGCGACGCCGACGTGATATTCGGCATGTATACCGAGGAGATCATCCGTGCCGCCGCAAAGGTCAGCTGGATACAGACTACGAGCGCGGGCATGGATATGTTGATGGACATACCCGGTGTCCGGGAGGCCGATTTCAGATTGAGCAACGCCAGCGGGTTGCACGCCCTACAGGTCGCGGAACACGCCTGGGCGCTGACGTCGGCCCTGTTCCGGGGCCTGCACGTAACCGTGCGAAATCAGCTTGCGCACGAATGGAAGGGCGCGCCGATTCAGGATCTGTACGGGGCCACGGCCGGGATCGTGGGATTCGGCGGAATCGGGCGGCGGTACGCCCGGCTGGCCAGGGGATTCGATATGCGAATTCTCGCGGTGGACGTTCAGCAGTCCGAAGTGCCCGATTACGTGGAGGCGCTGTGGGGAACGGATCGGCTGGAAGCATTGCTGGCGGAATCCGACGTGGTGTTTATCGCTTGTCCCTGTACGCCGCAGACCGAGAGGCTGATCGACGCGCGTGCGTTTCGCATGATGAAGAATTCGGCCTTCCTGGTCAATACGGCACGAGGCCCGATCGTCGACGAGGCGGCGCTGATCGATGCACTGATGTCCGGTGAGATCGCCGGCGCGGGCCTGGACGTCTTCGAGACCGAGCCGCTGCCGGAGACCAGCCCGCTCTGGGAAATGGAAAACGTGATCATCACCACCCACTCGGCGGGTGTATCGAGCTACCGCCCGCAACGCACGGTCGACTTCTTCTGCGAGAATCTGAGACGGTTTCTGGCGGGGAAGCCGCTGTTGAACGAGACGGACCGGGAACTGGGATATCCCACTCTGGAAAGCCGCGTCGATTGACCTGTACCACCCGATTCCGGAGAGATGGAAGATGGCGGAAATAAGGGCCTTTCGCGGAATCCGATTCGCGACCGACAGGATAGGCGACGTTGGAGACGTGGTCGCGCCCCCCTACGATGTCATCGACCCTTCGATGCAACGGGCGCTGTACGACGCTCATCCCAACAACATCGTACGCATTATTCAGGGCGAGGAATACGCAGGAGACTCGGTCGACGAAAACCGGTACACCCGTGCCGCGGAGGCCTATCGAAGCTGGCTTGAACAGGGTGTCCTGGTCCGGGACCGGAAGGAAGGAATTTATCTGTACGCACAGGATTTCGACGTCAGTACTCCCGATGGGACAACCAATAAGACCAGGCTGGGGGTCGTCGCGCTGGTGCGTGCGGATGCATTGGGAGAAGGCGCAATCCTGCCGCACGAGAATACGATGCCGGGCCCGAAGGCGGACCGGCTGGCGCTGATGCGGCACACCCGGGCGGCGTTCGGCCAGATCTTTTCGTTATACTCCGACCCCGACGGCCGGGTGCGGGATATCGTGGCGCCGGTCCTGGAAAACGCACCGCTCTTCGCGTTCACGGGGGACGATGGCGTCGGACACCGCTTCTGGCGGGTAACCGATCGGGCGACCGTAGACGGCGTCGCCCGATCGCTGGAAGAAAAGCCGTTCTTCATCGCCGACGGCCATCACCGATATGAAACCGCGGTGGTCTACCGGGATGAACGCGCGGCGGCCGAAGGCGGGCAGTGGCAGGGCAGGCCCTACGGGTACCGGATGCAGACTCTCGTGAATATGGACGATACGGAGGGGATGGCCATCAATGCGATTCACCGGGTGGTCATGGATCTGGGACCCGGCGGGGTCGCGCGCCTGGTCAGCGGTATGGCGAAACTGTGTGACGTCGAACGGGCGCCCCTCCGGGATACCCGGTCGGTACTGCGGGAGTTGAGACGGCGCGGCGGTCGCGGACCCGTGTTCGGACTATGCCATGGAACGTGCGGCGAAGTCCACTATCTGAGGTTGAAGCGCGGCGTGCGGCCGTCCGATCTGGATGACGGGGGCCATTCGGAGGCCTGGCGGGGCCTGGATACGGGGTTGTTGCAACTGGTTCTGTGCAGGGTACTGGATCTGGACCAGGAGACATTGACCAGAGGTGAGAAGGTGAAATTCGTCAAGGTCGAAAGCGAAGTGCTGGACATGGTGAAGGCGGCGCCCGACCGGGCAGGTTTCTTTTTGAACCCGGTGGGCATGCAGCAATTGCGCGATGTTGTGCTCGCGGGAGAGCGCATGCCGCCCAAGTCCACGTTTTTTTACCCGAAAGTGTATTCGGGACTGGTGATACAGGATCTGCAATCGTTCTGACAGTGACTGTGAACCCAGGTAAAACCACACGGGAAGAAGGGGCGCCATGCGCCCTTTTTTTGATTCGGCCCGAACGCCGGACTCAGTTCTTACAAGTGCTTCGCCGGCATCCGGATTGAAACTACAGGACCGGCAATTTCCCTGGGGCGGGTTCCGACAGGATTTCGCATCCGGTATCCGTCACGACAACGTCCTCTTCGAGCATGAAATACGCGCCGTCCGTATAGAGAGAAGGTTCGACGGTGAGCACCATGCCTTCCTCGAGAACCGTGTCGTCTTCAAGTTCGATGAACGGAGGTTCGATGATGTCCAGACCGATGGCGTGTCCGATCCCGGTGACCTGCCGCGCCTGCTTTGCGTAACCCGCCCTCGCCAGCGTTTCGTTCGAAACGCGAACCAGGTCGGATATCGGAATGCCGGGGCGGACCGCGGCGGTTGCCGCTTGCAGGCACTCATACACGGCGCGGTACGCGTCCTTGTGTTTTGGTTCGGCCCGCCCCACGGCGAACATGCGCGTGTAGTCCGACCAGTATCCCCGGTACACGCCGCCGGCGTCGTGGGCGATGAGCTCGCCTTCGGTCAGGACGCGGTCGGTGTGCCGGCGCAGGCTGCGGTTGCTGCTGCGCGCGTTGCCGGGGACGTACGTGGCCAGGGTGATCGAACCCGGGGCGTCCATCCCCCGTTTCATGTGCTCGACGCAGAGCAGGCTATACAGGTCCCTTTCCGTCATGCCGGGCGTGACGGAGTCGAAGAGGGCTCGGTAGGCCTGGCCGGTGATCCTCACGGCCTCGCGAATGTAGGCGATCTCGGCGGGGGACTTGGCGAAACGGGTCTTCCAGAGCGTTTGCGAGGCATCCGTGAATTGTACGCCGGGAAGATTGTCCTTCAGCCGGCCGAAGTCGTCGTAAGGCATTCGCGACCAGAGGACGCCGCCCAGTTCGGCGCCGATGCGGGAGTTGTGGAGGCCGAGTTCGCGGATGACTCCGGTCAGGAGCGAGACCCCCGCGCGGATGCGGATGGGCGGCTGATACGTGCGCAGGTCCTGAATCCAGGCGTCTTCCTCACACATTCCGGTTTCCAGCGGCGGGACGATGAGCACCGGGTCGCGTTCAAGTGGAAGCAGGGCGAAAAGAGACGTGAATTTGTGCCCCCAGCGATGGGTCCAGTGCCCCGTGAAATAGCGATGGTTCGTGTCCGTGGTAATCAGCACGGCGTCCAGGCGGTTGCTCGACATGAGATCCCGCAGCCTGGCCAGGCGTCGTTCGTATTCGTGGGCGTTGAAATCGGCGTAGTCGCTGGTCAGCATGAATGGGATCCTTTAAGATGGGTTTTGTGATGAGTCCCTTTGGCACGGAGTTACCGCGCACACGATCGCATGGATGTGATTGCGTGCCTTGCATTCAACCTGACGTAACCGGGCGCACTGAGGCGACACGATGCCGTTGCAGGCCTTCATTCTGGTGATGATCTCCACCGTCCTTCACGCCGCCTGGAATTTTGCGGTGAGGAAGGCATCCGGAAACCTGGGTGTGCTGTGGCTGGGTATGTGGTTTGCGTCCGTCCTGTGCCTTCCGGCGGTCTTTCTTGTGCCACCTGGGTCTGGCTCGCTAACGGCCGGATGGCCCTTCATTGCGGCGACCGGTCTGACGCATTCCCTGTATTTCCTCATGTTGGCCAAAGCCTACGAAGATGGAGAGATTTCGGTCGTATACCCGGTTGCCCGCGGCACGGGCGTGGGAGGTACGGCCCTGGGCGCGTGGTTGTTGATCGACGAGAAGCTCACGTTCCCGGGTGCTGTGGGCATCGTAACCGTCCTGCTCGGCATCATCCTGCTGGGCCTGGGTGGGGTGCGTTCGCGGCAGCGGCGCCGTTCCATACCGTATGCGCTCATCGTAGGCGCATCGATCGCCGTCTATTCCGTCGTGGACAAGCTGGGCGTATCGCTTGTTCATCCCGTGCATTACGTCTTTTCCCTGTTCGTCATTCCGGGGGTGATCCTCTCTCCGTACGTGCTCTTGCGGCACCGATCCGCGGTTGTCCGGACCTGGCGCGGCATGAAGAAATACGCGTTCCTGGCAGGGCCGGGTTCCATGGCGACATACCTGCTCGTTCTGTATGCCATGCGCATCGGAAAGGTCAGCTATATTCTGGCCGTCAGGGAGTTTTCGGTGGTCATCGGCGCCCTGCTGGGGGTACTTTTCCTCGGCGAACGGTTCGGATGGCATAAAGGAGTGGGCATCGGCGCGGTTGTTTTGGGGCTGGTGCTTGTCAAGCTGGGGGGATAGGCGAACGGCCGCCTGGGAGCAGCAGGAACAGCGATCAACCGTCAGCCTGAACCTAGGAATCCAATCAGCTGACGTCAGCGCCGTGAAGAGGCGGCACGTGAATCGGCGCAGCAAGACGGGTTGAATCCGCGGTTCAAGATAGCCTGGCGGAAGGGGAGCGTCAAGCCCTTAAGCCCTCTGTGGGGATGCCGTGAGAAAGGGAGATTTCGCTTTACACGCCATTGGCCGATTCGTATCATACGTCGGCCGATCATAGAGGTCCGGTAACGCACGCCCACCGAACTGAAACATCGTCGAATCCTCCATGTCGAAAGAGGCAATATACGTCGTTCCGTATTCGCGGTTGACGCTCTTCGGATTGGGCGACAAAGAGGCGTGCCTGTCTCGGGGCGTGCAGATTATCGCGCGGGTACTGGGACTGTTGGAGGCCAGGGACGACTTCAGGTTCCTTATTGAAAATCCGGTCCATTTGTGCGCTTTTCTCAAGGCGCATCCCGAGGCCGCGGATCGGGTCCGGGGCGCGGTTTCCGCGGGGCGGCTGGAGTTGGGCGCCGGCTGGACCCAGATGGATCACCGGCTGTCCGCTGGCGAAGACCTGGTTCGGAATCTGCTTTACGGAAAGACCTTCGTCCGCGAGGCGCTTGGCGCGGACCCGACGGTTGTGAATCTGGGTGACGGGCGGGGTACGACTTCGCAATACGTTCAGGTTGCCTCCAAGTGTGGTGTCGAACTCGTCGTCCTCATGGGTAACGGGTGGAATCAGGACGTCCTGTACCGCTGGCCGGGGCCCGACGGATCGCAGGTGATCTGTTGGGACGCTTTGGGCGGCGGACTCCTGCTCTGGGAAGCCGTTCGGGGAACGCCGAAGTCCAGGCGGGCTGCAAACGACGTTATGGCCGGCTGGCGCGAAACCCACAATGGCGGGTTGGCGATGCACTGGGGCGGGCTGATGGTTCAGCCCAACGAAGAGACGCTGGCGCAGCTTGAAGCGTGGGCGGAAGAACAGGACGTCGAGCTTAAACTGGGGACCCCCTCAGGCATTCTCCCGCAGTCCCGGAAAATGGCGCCGCTCAGAGAGGTGCTCCGGCAGAATTCGCCCGGCGGACCGCATCCGGAACCGGTGTTTCCCGAAACGGCGCCTCTGAACGATCCAGCCGTCCGCGGGCTGCTGCGGGCCGAGCAGATGTCGGCAATCGCGGAGACGTTTCTTGAGTCGGAATATCCCGGCAAGGTCCTGAAGGCGGCCTGGCTGCGTCAACTCGAGGCAACATCGTACCGCTTCGATGGCGCGGCGGCGAAGGAGGGGCTGGAACGAAGGCGGAACGATCAGCAGGGCGTCATCGACACGGCGGGACGTATTTCACGGAATGCCGAGGTGGTGATCGCAGAGCGTATCATCCCCCGTGACGGTCCTGACGGCAGATTGCCCATTGTTGTGTTCAATCCGTTATCCTGGCCGCGCACCGACCTTGTGGAAGCGCACGTCACGTTTTACGGTGAGGTGGAGGCGACCGACTTTTCCCGGTACGAAACGTACAGGCTGGTGGATGCTTCCGGGCGTCCGGTGCCGTTCCAGGAACTGGCGGGAAGGCAGACGGAGACGGCCGAGATACGCCTGGTCTTCGCGGCGCGGGAGGTTCCGGCCAACGGATACACAACGTACTATCTGATTCCGGGTGTTACGGACAGGCAGCCGCTCGTGGGCATTCAGCCGCCGGAGATGATGGCGCCGGGACAGATGGCGCCTGAATTCCCGGAGCCTTCGTTCGTTCTGGAGGACGTTGAAGACCGCGTGTCCGAAGCATTCGGGGGGGTGCGGATCGGCCGCCGGTTCAGGACGGCGTCCATCGACCTCGAAGTCGACGAAATTACCGGCCGGGTGCGGGTGTCGGACCGAGCCGCCGGTGAATTGCTGGTCGACGGCATTCATCTCGTCGGGACAGAGGAGGCGCTGACCGGCGGATGCGCGGTGACGGGAAGGCGGTTCGAGATGGCCGTGGAACGCGTCGATCTGGAAGAAAGCGGCGAGGTCCGGGCAACGGTGCTGGTGGCCGGGAAACTGTTGTCGTCCCCCTGTGAGATCAGGTACCGGCTTTACGGTGAACCGGACCGCGTGGACGTGGACCTCCGGCTCCAATGGCGCGATGCGAAGCCGGTACGGGTGCAGATGGTCTTCCCGGCCGCCGGTGACACCATCCGGTACGGAACGCCGCACGGACAACAGTTGCTCGAGCAAGACGAGCACGAAGGTGATTCATCCGACGTCCGGCGGGTCTGCCAGGGATGGGTGGCAGTGGAAGGATCGGACACCGGCTTCGTGCTGGCCTCGGACCGGAAGGCGTTTCAGTTCGGTCCCGGCGAAGTCCGCGGCGACGTTTTGCATTCAGGTCTCGATCCCGCATCGTATTCATACAATGTCATCTGGCGCTCGTTTCCGGAAGACGTGGCGTGCGGTTACTCCATCAGGGGATACCGTGGAGACTTCGCGCGGGGAAACGCTTTCCACGACGGATGGAACCTGGGCCAGCGGCTGAGCGCCCGGGTCGTGTACGACACGGTTTCCGGGAAGTCGTTGCCGGACCGGATGCAATTCATCTCCCTCGACGGCCCCGGAATCGTATGCACGACAATCAAGCGGGCCGAAGACGGCGAAGGACTGATTCTGCGCGCGTACGAAACCGTCGGCAGAAACTGTGAAGCCCGCCTGGTATCCTGCCGTCACGTCGTCTCGGTTCGCGAAACCGACCTGATGGAGCGACGCGTGCGCGATCTGGACGGGGAAACCATCCCATTCGCCCCTTTTGAAATCAAGACCGTGCGGGTTCTGCTGAATTGACGGCAGCCGAACGGAAGGCGGCCGCCGTCGCCCCTAAAGGTGCGCTTCCGGTTTTGCCGGCGTGCCCGTGCGCCGATCCCGGGACGAGCCCGCGATAACCTTGAGGAGGTGTCTCTCATGGCAGGCATCGAGGTACCGGTACGTTATTATAAGGATTTCCCCGGCGGTTACGATTACGGGTTCGAGGACTTGAAGCTGCCGCTTGAGCGCTGTTGCTTCCTGCTTGTGGACGTGGACGGCGCCTATTCGTTCAAGGGCGAACGCAGGGCGCATCCGACCACCCGGGATTTCATCGCGCCGGCCCTGGAGGCGGCCAGGGCCATAAACATGAAAGTGGCGTATGTCCACAACGATCTGAGGCTCGTGGCCGATCCCGGCTGTGTGGCGGGTCAGCTCTGGAGCAGGACGAAGGTACCCAATGGTGACGTGATGGAGAGTTGGACCAAACGGCCGGATTACGAACCGGTCTACGTGGATTGCGTTGCGCCACGACCGGGCGAGCCGAATTTCCCCAAGTGGATGTGGAGCGGGTTTCGCGATACGTTTCTCGATCAGAGGCTCCGCTCCTGGGGTATCGAGAATCTGTTCGTTGTGGGCTACAGCCGGCGGGCGTGCCTGCACTACACGTGCGCGGAGGCGATGGGCCACAACTACCGTGTCATCCTCCTCCGTGACTGTTCGAATCCGCCGGGCGAGATCGAGTTTCCCGATACGCTGGACGACAGCCTGCCCGAGGGCGGATGGGTGAATCGCATGATGCTTCGCCAGTTCGAGCACCTGATCGGATTCACCACGACCTCTTCGGAGTTTGTCGCCTCCTGCGAACAGGTGGAGGCATCGGAATGAAGATCCGTGACATCGACTCCATACTGATCGACTCGCCGGGGCGGAAGTGGACGATAGTTCGGGTCCATACGGACGAGGGACCGGTGGGGCTGGGCGAAGCCACCTACTCGCAAAAAGAACCCGTTGTGGCTGCGGCGCTGGAACATATGAAACAGGAACTCGTCGGCGAGGATGTATCGCGGATCGAGTATCTGTGGCACAAGATCTATCGGATTTCCTCACTCAGCGGAATCTGGCGAATGGTGGGTCCCGTCTGGATGAGCGCCCTGAGCGGAATCGACCAGGCGCTGTGGGACCTGAAGGGCAAGGCGGCGAACCTCCCGGTAGTCGAGTTGCTGGGAGGAAGATTCCGGGACACCGTCCGTGTGTATACCCACTTCGGCGGCGCCACCCCCGAAGAATCGGCGAAGCGCGCCAGGTTCTGGGCCGACCGGGGCTACAGGGCATTGAAGACGGGCGCGCGTTCGAATACCGGTCGCCCGTTCGAATTCTACCTGGACGATGGCGCGCCCGCAGAAACGGCGGCGCATTTTGCGGCAGCGAGAGAAGCTGTCGGGCCGGATGTCGACCTGCTGGTGGACTGCCACGGCCGTTTTACCGTTGGCGGGGCGGTACGGCTGGCGCGTGCGCTGGAACCCTATGACCTGTTCTGCTTTGAAGACCCGGTTCCCCCTGAAGATCTGTCAGCGTACCCAAAGGTGAGATCGCAGACAAGCATACCGATCATGGGCAGCGAACGGTTGAACACCAAGACGCAATACCGGCAACTGCTGGAACTGGACGGAATAGATATCGCACAGCCGGATCTCATCTACGCGGGAGGAATTACGGAGGTGAAGAAGATCGCGGCGATCGCCGATACCTATCATGTTCCGATATCCTTTCACAATACGAAGGGGCCCGTGGGTATTCTGGCAGCGGCGCATCTGCTGGCGTCTATTCCCAACGAAGCGCCGATGGAGTTCGTCACCGGTATCGAATGGCGGGATGAGATTTTGGTGGAACCCCTGAAGATCGAAGCGGGCTGTCTGGTGGTGCCCGAAGGGCCCGGACTCGGGGTCGAACTGGATATGGAAGGCGTGGAGAAATATCGGTGGCGCGTGGGAGACCCCTATTGACGCTTCCGCGAGCCCCGGCCGGCCCACACGCTGTCCCGTCGATACCAGGCCGTCCTGCCCATCGATCAACCACATACCGGAAATGCTCCGACAATGCTTGACGTCCTGATCAGAAATGCCAGCATCATCGATGGAACGGGCGCGGCCGCCAATGTTGGCGACGTGGGTATCGATGGAGACGAGATTGCCGCCGTCGGCAGCGTGTCCGGCCCGGCCAGGGTGGAAATCGACGGGTCCGGTTTGACGGCGGCGCCCGGATTCATCGACATCCACACCCATTCGGACTACAGCCTGCTGATCGACGGGCGGGGTGAGAGCGCGCTATACCAGGGCGTGACGACCCATGTTTGCGGTAACTGCGGAATATCGGCATTTCCGGCAGGCGGCAACGGATGCTATTTCGGCCCGTTGGAGTCCAGTCGGCTCAGGTCGGAAATCGCGGCGGACTGGACATCCGCGGACGGGTATTTCGAGACGCTGGAGCGGCAGGGCGTGGCCATCAACGCCGCGTTTCTCGTGGGACATGGCTCGGTACGGCATACCGTAATGGGGCAATCCGTGCGGCCGCCCCGCCCCGATCAGCTGCAGGAAATGAAGCGTCTCGTCGACGCTCAGATGGCCGAAGGCGCGCTGGGGATCTCCACCGGTCTCACCTATATGCCCGGGAGCAGCGCGACGACGGACGAAATCATCGCGCTGGCGGCCGTGACGGCGCCCTACGGCGGAATTTACGCCACACATATGCGCAACTATACGGCGTCCATCATGGATGCGCTGGAGGAGGCGATTGCGATCGGGAGGGAGGCCGGCGTTCCCGTTCACGCGTCGCACATTACGCCCTGTCCTCCGGCCACGGGCAGCGCGCCGCGATTGCTCGAACGCATCAGCCGCGCTCGAGCGGAAGGGCAGGACGTCACGGCGGAGACGGAATTCTATGCGACAGGATCCACGTCCTTGAAGTCTCTGCTGCCGCCGTGGGCCCTCGAGGGCGGAAACGGGAGGATGGCGGAACGATTGTCGACGCCTTTACTGCGAAGGCGCATGTGGCGTGAGATCCGGGAAAGCGGATCGGAACTCGGCGGGAGCACCAAGACGGTATTGATGCAACGTGGTCTCTGGAAAAAGCTCTGGCTCGGAAACTGCGCAATTAACGCCTCGCTGACGGGCAAGAGCTTCGCTGAAATCGGCCGGCTTCGCGGTGTCCATCCGTTCGATGCCGTCTGCGATATCCTGATCGAAGAGAAAGGCGCCGTGAGCTTTTACGGCGAGGACAAGGCCGACCCGGATATCGACTGCCTCGCCCGGGGGTCGCATTGCGGCGTGGGATCGGATGGGCTGGCCATGGCCAATACGGGTCCGCTTGCAAACGAGAGGGAGCATCCCCGCTGCTATGGTGGCATGGCGTACCTGATTCGTACGCTCGTCCGGGAACGGGGCGTGCTTTCTCTCGAGCGTCTGGTGGAAAAGCTCACCCGGTTTCCGGCCGATCGGATGGGGTTTGAAGACCGCGGTCGGCTTCAGGAAGGAAAACGGGCCGACCTGGTCCTGTTCGATCCCGAAGGGATGCGCGATCTGGCTACAATTCAGAATCCTTGTCGCTATTCAGAAGGGGTTCGCTGGCTCTTCGTCAACGGCGTTGCGGCGATTTCAGATGGAATGGCGACCGGCAGGAGAGGCGGCCGCGTGTTGCGGCGAAGGTGACGCTGTGGTCGGAGAACGGCGGACTTTCGGCAGCAGTTCGAGTCTTTCTCCGGGCCACGTGTCGAGAAAGTCAATATCGGGAACCGGATATTCAGTTATGCGATCACGGTACATTGCCTCAAGCGAACCCGGACGGATTCCGCCATCGGGCTCGGGACGCGCATGCGGCGTATTCCTCTCCTGGTGCGCGACGTCGCGGATTCTGATTTTCGTTGTCGTCCTGGTTTGCGCGTTCCCCGCAGCCGCCGCGGATCCGGCGCCTCGGTCCGCTTTTGAGGATAGCGCAGCGATGCTCCTTGCCGAAGTCCCGCTGGACGTGCTCCTGGCAAAGTACGGCGATTCGCTGTTCAGCCCGCCTGAGGGCAGGGCGCGGATCTTGAGGGATCGCTACGGCGTGCCTCACATCTACGGCCTTCGAGACGTCGACGTCGCTTACGGATTCGGCTATGCGCAGGCCCAGGATCACCTGGTTCCGATGTTGCTGAATTACCGGGCGGCGTCGGGTACGGCGTCGGAAGTGCTGGGCGCCGATCATCTGGAGAGCGACGAGCGGGCGTTGCTCTGGCGGGTCCGGGACGTGGCCGTCGCACGATACGGCGCGCTGCCCCCCGAGACACGGGACCTGATTCGCGCATTTGCCAGCGGCGTGAACCACTATATCGACGTGTACAGGGAGGGGTTGCCCGACTGGGTAACCCGTGTGGGCGGTACGGACGTCGTGGCGCTGTCCCGGTGGCTGATCATGTTGTTTGCGGAGCGGGCGGGAATTCTCGAATTGCAGGATGAGGGCCTGACGCCGTTGCTGCGTGCCCGCCGCACCACGTCGAATATGTGGGTGTTGGGAGCATCGCGAACCGCCTCGGGGAACCCGGTTTTCGTGATGGACGTGCACCTCCCGTGGCGCGCTCCGTTTCAACCTTACGAGGCGCACCTTGTCAGCGGGGAAGGGCTGAACGTATCTGGCGTGACCGTGTTTGGCCTTCCGGTCATTCTGGCAGGCCACAACCGCCGCATGGCGTGGTCGTTGGCAGCGAACGACGCGGACGTGTTCGATCTGTATGAACTGAAACTGGATCCGGCAAACCGTAAACGGTATGTGTTCGAGAAGGAAATGAGGCGCATGTCGTCTCAGCGCGTGCGCATTCGGGTCAGGGAGCCCCGGGGAATCCGTGAAGTCGAGCGCGAGTTGCTCTATTCGCACCATGGGCCGGTCTACAAGGCTGTAGATGACCGGGCCTATGCGGGGCGGTGCAGCGCCGGGGAGGTCGTCAATGCCATCGGGCAGTTCCATATGATCAATCGGGCAGGCGACCCGGACGCGTTCGAACGTGCGTTGCGAATGCTCCAGTTGCCCATGTTCCATGTCCTGTACGGCGACGTCGAAGGCCGCATGTTGTATGTCTACAGCGCGCGCAGCCCGGTACGAGCGGAAACATTCGACTGGAGAAGCCCCGTCCCCGGTTGGGTTCCCGATACGGAATGGCGGAGTATAATGGGGTACGATCGCCTCCCGAGAATACTGAATCCCGCGTCGGATTTCCTTCAGAACTGCAATGATGCGCCGAATTTCGTTACGCACAACAGCGGTCTGAAGCCCACGGATTATCCGCCTTTCATGGGCTGGGGCGGGCTGGACGACCGCGGGCGGCGTCTGCTGACATGGCTGTCGGCCAACCCGAAGGCGACGCTGGACCAGTTAAAGGAACTGGCCAGAGACTCCTATCTGATCGCGGCGGAGGAACTGAAAGGCTTCATCCTCAGGGCGTACAATCGAACGTGGTGGGACATCTACGACCCGGACAGGCAGTTGGCCCATGCTGTGGAACTGCTGCGCGGCTGGGACAACCGCGCGTCCGTCGACAGCCGCGCGACACTCCTGTTCGCCATCTGGAAGTCCAGGTTCATCGAGCTGTTTTCGGGTGTCCCGCCCGAACAACTGAACCAGGTGCGGGTCATGGAGGAACTTGCCCTCGAGGGGCTGAGAATGACCGTGGAGCACCTGATGATGAAATACGGGCGGCTGGACGTGCCCTGGGGCGAGGTGCACGTGATAGAACGGGGTGGCCGCATGTTTCCGGTGGGAGGTTCGGCGCCGGGCACGTATGCCCTGCATACCATGCGGTCCATCCCGGGTGACGACGGGTTGTTCCGCGTCGAGAGTGGATCGGCCTATACGATGGTGGTGGAACTCGCCGATACAATTCGATCATGGAGCCTTCAGTCTCTCGGAAACAGTGAGGATCCCGATTCGGACAACTATAGCGACCAGGCGGCGATGCAGGCAAGCGGAGAACTGAAGCGCTTTCGGCTGGACAACGAAGCGATCACCGCGGATCTTCAGTCGGTCGTGACCGTGCCGCTCGAGCAGGCGGAGGTCGACCGGGAGCAGTTTCGCGTCCGGTGGAAGCTGAAGTCGGCGTCCGACGGGATGGCGGACCCGGAGCCGGTCGATGGAGGCGGTTGAATCGTGTTGCCCAGCATGCGCCTGGAAGACAAAATCGTGATGGTGACGGGCGCGGGCTCCGGCATCGGCCGGGCCGTGGCCATCGCGGCCGCCGAGGCGGGCGCGCACTGTGTGCCGTGTGAACTGCCGGAAAAGACCGATGACCTGGCGGGTGTCTGCGCCGACGTCGAACGTCTGGGACGGCGGGCGCTGCCCGTATCCCTCCGGCTGCCGGACGTGGAGAGCATTGAACTTGCCGTTGAGCAGGCCGTGAAGGAGATGGGGCGGATCGACGTGCTCGTGAACAATGCCGGCGTGAATATCCCCAGAGACGCGCTGGACGTCGACGAGGCGGACTGGGACGGCGTTATGGACGTGAATCTGAAGGGCCTGTTCTTCATGTCCCAGCGCGTCGGGCGCCGGATGGTGAACGCCGGTGGTGGCAAGATCGTCAATATGGCTTCACAGAACGGCGTGATCGGTTACTATCGCCGAGCGGCCTATTGTTCCAGCAAAGCCGGGGTGGTGAATCTGACACGCGTACTGGCGCTCGAGTGGGCTCCGTACGGAATCACCGTAAACGCCGTGGGACCCACGTTTATCCTGACGCCCCTTACGCAGTCCACCTTTGACGATCCGGCGCTCCGGCAGGATCTGTTGAAGCGGATCCCGCTCGGGCGGGTTGGGCGGCCCGAAGACGTCGTGGGGGCCGTGGTTTTCCTGGCGAGCCAGGCCGCGGATCTGATCACGGGGCACACGCTTCTCGTAGACGGCGGCTGGACGGCGGTTTAGTCGGTTTCGACGATTGCAGGAAACGATTTATACCGGCTGGAAGAGGTCTGTGAAATGGATTCGCCTGGCATTTCTGCAGTCACCGTAGTCGGGGCGGGAACCATGGGCGCCGGTATCGCCGGCATGTTCGCCCGGAGGGGATGTTGCGTCCATCTCGTCGACCTGAGCGATGCGCTTTTGGATCGGGCCAGGGCGCGCCTGCGGCTGGGCCAGGAGGCGCTGGTCGAGGCCGGCCTGCTGTGCTCCCGCGACGCGGATGCGTCGGAATCGCGGGTGACAACGACGACGGACCTGGCCGAAGCGTGCGACGGGTCGGATTTTCTGCTGGAGGCGGTGACCGAAGACCTGGCGTTGAAGCAGGAGCTGTTCTCGGCATTCGACAGACTCTGTCCGCATGACACTGTTCTGGCCACCAATACGTCGGGCCTGTCGGTGACCGCCATTGCGGGCGCGACCGGTCGTCCGGAAAAGGTGGGCGGGATGCACTTCTGGAACCCGCCGCATCTGATTCCCCTGGTGGAAGTGATACGCGCCGACACGACCTCCGACGAAACGGCCGAACGCCTGAAGGCGGTCGCCATCGGGCTGAACAAAAAACCGATCATGGTGCGGCGGGACATTCCCGGATTCGTGGGGAACCGCCTGCAGTTCGCCGTGGTTCGTGAGGCGCTGCATCTGCTTCAGGAAGGCGTGGCTTCCGCCGAGGATATCGATACCGCGATGACCGCGGGCCCCGGCCTTCGCTACAGTTTCCTTGGCCCGCTGCGGACCGCGGATCTGGGCGGACTCGATGTGTTTCGAGCCATCAGCAGTTATCTGTTCGCCAGTTTGAGCGTGGACCGGGAGGCGCCCGAGGCGTTGCACGCGCTCGTCGAGGACGGGAAGCTCGGCGCGAAGACGGGCGCGGGGTTTTACCGCTATTCTAACGCCGACCTGGGGCGGTTCATACAACATCGTGACCGGACCCTGCTGAGATTGACTGAGGTCCTGGAGGCGGAAGAGGGTGTGACCCATGGCTGATCTGGCATCCGGCTCGGGCCCGCTGTTTACAGATCCGGACCCCGAGGAGGCGCGACGGGCCTTCCGGAAGAAACGCGCGGCCTTCGAAGACAAAGTGACGTCCGTTCAGGATGCAGTTGCACAATTCGTGAGAGACGGCGACTACGTCGCCTCGGGCGGGTTTGGCGCGAACCGGATTTCGACCGCGTGCATGCACGAGATCCTTCGGCAAGGCCGGCAGGATCTGGGTTTTGCCGGCCATACGACCACTCACGACTTCGAAATCCTGGCAGCAGGAAATCGAAGCGGCCGCAAGTTGCTGTCCCGGGTGGATGCGGCATATATCGTCGGACTGGAGGCAAGGGGGTTGTCGCCGCAAGCCAGGCGGACGATGCAAAGCGGCGAGGTCACCGTGTGCGAGTGGTCTAACTTTGCCCTGGCGGCGCGCTTCCGGGCGGCGGCCGCGGGTGTGCCGTTTATGCCCATGCGGAGTCTGCTGGGCACGGACACCTTCAAGCGCAGTGCGGCGAAGGAAATCGTCTGTCCGTTCACGGGACATAGGCTTCTGGCCGTGCCCGCGCTGTATCCCGACGTCTCGTTTATCCACGTGCACGAAAGCGATCCCTGCGGAAATTGCCGGATTCGCGGGATTTCGGTGGCGGATTTCGACCTCGCGCGCGCCTCCAAACGCCTGGTCGTCACAACGGAGCGACTCGTCGGCACCGAAGAGATCCGGCGGACGCCGGAGGCCACGGTGATTCCCGCGTTTTGCGTGGATGCGGTCTGCGAGGTACCGTTCGGTTCTTATCCGGGAAACATGGCGGGAGCGTATTTCTCGGATGAGGACCATCTCACGGAATGGCTCGACGTCGAACGGGATGAAGACAGGTTTGACGCCTTTTTGCAGAAGTACATCTACGACGTGGAGCGCTTTGAGCAGTATGTACAGCTGTGCGGTGGGGCCGAACGCCTGAAGGAACTGCGGGATCTGGAGTTGCATCCGGAGTCCTGATGGCCGCGCGGTCGTGCGTTCCGGCTGTTGAAGCGGACATTCACGGCCGTCAACGCGTTAAGGAGGAGAAGGGCATGTCCGATTACAGCGCCACCGAACTGGCGATCTGCACGGCATCCAGAATGTTGGAGGACGGCGCCACGGTGGGCGTCGGAACCGGAGCGCCGTGCGCCACGGCGATGCTTGCGCAAAAACGTCATGCCCCGCATCTGCTGGTCGCGTTCGAAGCAGGCGGCCTCGCGCCGCTGTTGCCGTCCATGCCGATTTCAGTTGGGGATTCCAGGACGTTTTATCAGGCGCAGATGGCGACCAGTATGGGCGACGTCATGGAGGCGTGCCAGCGCGGGATGATGGATTACGCCTTCCTGGGCGGGGCTCAGATCGATCCGTTCGGCAACCTGAACTCAACGGTGATCGGGGATCACGGGCGTCCCAAAGTACGGTTTCCGGGCAGTGGCGGGGGAAACGACTTCGCCAGTCTGTGCTGGCGCACAATGGTCATGACGCAGCACGATCGAAGGCGGTTCGTGGAACGGCTGGATTTCCTGACCACGCCAGGCTTCCTTACGGGTCCCGGCGCCCGCGAGGAGGCGGGGTTGCCGCACGGCGGAGGGCCGTATAAGGTGATCACGGACCTGGCGGTGATGGGGTACGATCCCGTTAGCTGCCGGATGCAGGTGGAGAGCCTGCATCCCGGGGTCACCTTCGAGACGGTTCAGGCAAACACCGGGTTCGAGTTGTCGCTGTCGCCCGGCGCGGGTGAAACAGCGGCACCTGAAGAGGACGAATTGCGCATCCTCAGGGATGAGGTGGATCCGTACCGGTATATCATCGGCAGATAGAAGGCGGAGGATTCGAATGGCATCCGTAGAGGAGATTTACCGTTTTGACGAGCTGACCTGGCCCGAGGTAAACGAAGCCGTGGCGATGGGCAAGATCCCCATAATTCCCACGGGCTCGGTCGAACAGCACGGGCACCATCTGCCGCTGAAGGTCGATCATCTCTGCGCCGACGCGGTGGCGACCGAGGCCGCGAGACGGAAGCCGGGCCTGAGCCTGGTATTGCCGCCGGTCAGCTACGGCTACGTCCACCACGTCATGGACTTTCCGGGGTCGTTGAATATTCATTTCGAGCATTTTATACAGTACGTTCTGGATATTTGCAAGAGCCTGGCCTATCATGGATTCAAGAAGATGATCCTGGTGAACGGCCACGGATCCAACCACAACCTCGTGGACATGGTGGCCAGGCGCGCGATCGTCGAAACGGACGCGAGTTGCGTGTTCTGTTCCTGGTGGCAGTTGTTGAAAGTGAATCCGGACTTCGACAAGAAGTGGCGTGAGAGCGTCTTCCCGGGAGGCTGCGCCCACGCGGGCGAACTGGAAACGTCAATGATGTTGTACCTTGCGCCTGAAAGCGTGCGCAAGGACCGGATCAGGAGCGAGATTGCGAAAACGAACAAACTGGGGTCGAAGTTCGTCTGGACGGATCTGTTCGCCAAGGGTGCGATGGGACTGATCGAATGGACCAGCCAGTATACCGACAGCGGTGTGATGGGCGAGGCCGAGAAGGCGACTGCGGAGAAGGGCAGGATCGTTTTCGAGGAAGCCAGCCGGAATCTGGCGGAGTTCATTGAGGAATACCACGCGATGGAGATCGCCGGGCGTACGCCGCACCAGAAGGATGCGCCGACGTTTCCGCTCTCGTATCCCACGGATTGAATTGACGTATCGGGAGCATGCTGCCGGGTTTTGCGGATGCTTCCTGAACATTCATGCAGATTTCCATTTCTGAAACAAGTGGAAAAAAGGGGGTGCAGAATGAAGCTTGTAACCTTTGGGATTGGTAGAAACCGGTACGTCGGGGCCGTTACCGCCGATGGCGGAATCGTCGTGGATCTCGCGGCCGCAGAGAAGGAACTGGCCGGAAATCAGGGCCGGGAGCCCCGCGGAATTTTCGGCGAGATGCTCAGTCTGCTCGACGCGGGTGGGGCGGGGCTCCGCGCGGCGAAACAGGTATCGCAATTTGCCGAAGACCGGTTGGGAGGTACGGCCGACGGCCGGCTTGGTCATCCGATCGGCCGCGTAAGGCTCAAGGCGCCTGTGCCGAATCCCCGAAAGGTGTTCTGCCTGGCGGGAAACTACCAGGACCATATTGAAGAGGGCGGCGGAAAAATGGCCGTCCAGGACAGGGAAACGCCGCGGGTCTTCATGAAGCCGCCGTCCACGACGGTGATCGGGCCCGGAGAGCGCATCCTGATTCCGCCCGTGGCCCGTTCGATCGACTGGGAGGGCGAACTGGCCGTGGTGATGGGGAGAAAGGCAAAGGCGGTCAAGGCGGAAGACGCGCTGAAATACGTGGCCGGCTATACGATAATGAACGACGTGTCCGAACGGGACCTCGTGATCAAAGAGCGGACGGATAGCCGCGACCGAGACAAGTGGTTCGACTGGCTGAACGGAAAATGGCTGGATACGTTCGGACCCCAGGGGCCGTGGATCGTAACGTCCGATGAGATTGAGGACCCCCAGGCGCTGGAGATCAGCACCTACGTGAATGGCGAGAGAAAACAGAACAACAACACGGGGCAGATGTTATATCCCGTTGATATGATCATCGAATATATCTCGGCGATCATTACCCTCGAGCCGGGCGATCTGATCAGTACCGGCACCATTTCCGGAGTGGGCGCGACCACGGGAACCTTCATGAAGCCCGGTGACCGTGTGGAAATCGAAATCTCGGGAATCGGCGTGTTGCGGAACGGCGTGGCGGCAAGCAAGCGTTGACTTTGCAGCGGCTCGATGGATATTCTCGCCGCCGAAAAGACGCCTGTGCGTTCCGGTATAAGGGTACGGTGAAGTGGACGCGAAGAGTAAACGTAAGATCAACTGGTACAGGTGTCCCGTGGACAGGGATACGCTGAACGCGCTGAATCGGCGCAGCGACTTCAAGGGGTTTCTGCAGACGCTGGGTCACCTCGGCTTGCTCACCCTGACGGGCGGGTTTGCCTGGTACGCGTCGGAACACCTCGCGCTGGCTTTCCTGATCCTGGCCCTGTTCCTGCACGGGACCGGTTATGCATTTCTGCTGAACGGGTTTCACGAGTTCTGCCATGGTACGGTGTTCAGATCGAGGTGGTTGAACGTGATATTTCTCAAGGTCTTCAGTTTCCTGGGCTGGTACAATCCCGTCTTTTTCTGGACCAGCCACTCGAAGCACCACCGGTTCACCCTGCATCCGCCGGACGATATGGAAGTCGTGCTTCCGGTGGAGATTACGCTCGGCAGTTTCCTCAAGGCCGCGGTTGTCAATCCCTGGGGTCTGTACAACAGATTGAAAGGGGTCGTTCGCCTGTGTTTCGGAAAGTTGGAGGGTCCGTGGGAGCATGTCCTGTTTCCGGAGTCGGACCCCGCGCTGCGGCGGCGTCTGTTTAACTGGGCGCGTATCCTGCTGGCGGGTCACGGGCTGCTCGCGGGCGTGTCGATCTATTCCGGTCTGTGGATGCTTCCGGTATTGGTCACGTTGGCGCCGTTCTACGGCGGGTGGCTGCTGTTTCTCTGCAACAACACGCAACATGTGGGCCTCCGGGACAACGTGCCCGACTTCAGACTGAACAGCCGGACTGTGATATTGAATCCGCTGTTTCGGTTTCTCTATTGGCACATGAACTACCACATCGAACATCACATGTACGCCGCGGTTCCGTGTTATCACCTGGGAAGGCTGCACAAGATGATCAAACCCGAAATGCCGCGGTGTCAGGTCGGCCTCATCGCCTGCTGGAAGGAAATCATCGGCATTTTGAAAAAGCAGAAAACAGACTCCGGGTACCAGTATACGCCGGAACTCCCCCCGCGCGTTGAGAATTACGAGCCGGAGCCGGCCGATTAACCCCCTCATCCGAAACCGCACCCCTTGAAGGGACCCGTCCTGCCGTGGCAGACCGCCCGAAGATCGCCGCCGTCGTTACCGAGTACCGCAAGTACTCCCATGCCCAGCATATCTGCGACCGCTTTCTCGAAGGTTACGGCTGGAACGGCCGGCATCACCGACCGCCCATGGACCTGGTCTCGCTCTACGTGGATCAGCGCCCGGAAGGCGACCTCAGCGGCGAGCGGGCCGCCCGTTTCCCCGGCGTGGTCATCTATCCCACCGTGGGCGATGCCCTGACCCGCGGCGGTTCGGACCTCGCCGTGGATGGCGTCCTTCTCGTGGGCGAGCACGGACAATACGGTACGAACGACAGGGGTCAGCATCTTTATCCGCGGTACGAGTTGTTCAAGCAGATCGCGGCTGTGTACCGCACGTCGGGCAGGAGCGCGCCGGTCTTCAACGACAAGCATCTGTCGTGGCGCTGGGACTGGGCGAAAGAGATGTACGATGTTTCACGGGAGATGGGTTTTGCCTTTATGGCGGGCTCGTCACTCCCGGTGACGTGGCGTACGCCCTCCATCGATATGCCGCTTGACGCCCGTGTGACCGAAGCCATGTGCATCGGTTACGGCGGCGTGGACAGCTACGATTTTCACGCACTGGAGACCCTGCAGTGCATGGTCGAGCGGCGCCGGGGAGGCGAGACGGGCGTCCTGTGGCTCGACACGTTCCGGGGCGAACGTTTCTGGAATGCGCATCATGATCGTGTCTGGTCACGGGAACTCTTCGAGTCCTGCCTGGCGCGCAGCCACACGCTGGCGCAGCCTCGCGCGGGTTTCAGCCATGTGCTACCCACACTGGACGAGATGAAGTCGCTCGAGGACGATCCCATCGCCTACCAGTACGAACACAACGACGGCCTGGTATCCACCATGATTCTGCTCAACGGCGTTGTGCGGGATTTCAATTTCGCGGCGCACCTGCCGGAGCGGCGCCATCCTCTGTCCACCCAGATGTACCTGCCCATGCCGCCCGCGTACACGACCCTTGCGAATTTCTTTTCGCCTCAGGTCAATAATGTGGAACGCATGTTCCTCACGGGTATCGCCACATATCCCGTTGAGCGGACCCTGCTCACCACGGGACTCGTGGCCGCGGGGGTGGAAGGTCTGAACCGGGACCAGGCACGGGTTCAGACGCCGCATCTGAACGTGGTATACCGGCCCAATCCCGAATCGACCTTCTGGAGGACGTGAATGGATTGCCGCGGAAAACAGGGCGCGCCGGCTGCCGCGCCACGGCGTCTCGCCGTGATCGCCACCATTTATCGCTACCTCTCCCACGCGCAGCATATCGCGGACCGGTTCGAGGTCGGGTACCCGTATGAAGGGCGGTGGCGGTGGCCTGACACGCGCATCGTTTCGCTCTACGTAGACCAGAAGCCGGAGGGTGACCAGAGCCGGGACCGCGCAAGGGAATTCGGGTTTGACGTCTACGACACCATATCCCGGGCGCTTCGCTGCGGCACCGACCGGCTGGCCGTGGATGCGGTGTTGATCATCGGGGAGCACGGCGAATACCCGAATAACGACAAGGGGCAGAAACTCTATCCGCGGTATGAGTTCTTCAAGGAGTGCGTCAGGGTCTTTGAGCAGGACGGTGTTGCCGTGCCCGTGTTTAACGACAAACACCTCTCCTACAGCTTTGGGAAAGCCCGCGAGATGGTGGCTGACTCCCGCCGCCTCGGGTTTCCGCTTCTGGCGGGGTCTTCGCTGCCCGTCAGCTATCGGTTGCCGGACCTGGAGTTGCCGCTGGACTGCGGCATTCAGGAGGCCCTGATGGTGGGGGTTGGCGGCTCCGATGCGATGGACTACCATGCACTCGAAGCCATGCAGTGCATGGTCGAACGCAGGCAGGGGGGCGAAACCGGCGTCAGGGCCGTGCAGATGATCGAGGGTGACGCCGTCTGGCGGGCGGGCGAGGAGGGCCGATGGACCAGGGAGTTGCTTGAAGCAGCCCTTTCGCGCAGCGATTCGCCTTGCGGCCTGCCCGAAGCAGACGGCCGCACCCGGGATCTCCTGGAGGCAGGGGAACTGCCGGGCCTCGCGAAAAATCCCGCGGCCTACTTTATCGAGTACCGGGACGGCTTGAGGGCGACGCTTCTCATGCTGAACGGGGCCGTGCGCGATTACTGCTTTGCGGCGCGGGTGGACGGATACGATACGCCGGCATCCACGCAGTTTCTCCTGTCACCCACGCCGAACGTCACCTATTCGGCCTGCTTGGTCCACAAAATCGTGGAGATGATAGAAAGTGGCGCGGCGCCGTACCCGCCTGAACGGACCCTCATCGTCTGCGGCATTCTCGAGGCCTGTCTTACATCCAGATTGCAGGGCGAGACACGCCTGGAGACGCCCCACATCGACGTGGCCTACCAGGCGCCCGCGGAGTCTCACCACGCGAAGGCTTGACAGGTTCAGCACCACGAGTCTTGATCCCGGGCAAACCGGCAGTATGTCCGGGTTTCTTTATTGCCTGCAGGATTACTGCTGCGAAACCGCGGGATTTTTTATACTATTATGGAAACGAGTCGGGCGATTGATTGACGGACGTCGAACACACGGGAGGTGTGCCATGAAAATGCAGGCATCGGTACTGTTGGAACCCCTCAGGCCCCTGGTCGTGGAGGATCTGGAACTTGAAGGGCCGAAGCAGGACGAAGTCATGGTGCGGATGGTGGCCAGCGGGGTCTGTCACAGCTGTCTGCACGTGGTGGACGGAGGCTGGAAGGGGTTTCCGATGCCCATGGTGCTCGGCGATGAAGGGGCCGGTGTGGTCGAGGAGGTGGGGCCCGGCGTGACGAACGTGAAGCCGGGCGATCACGTGATCCTCTCTTGGGCGCCCACCTGCGGGCGCTGCCACTATTGTGTGACCGGGTTGTCGCACCTTTGCGAACGCGGGGTTCCGTCCAACGGCGTGTTGATGGATGGCACCTCGAGAATGAAACTGAGGGGTGAAACGGTTTACCACTACGGGCCGGCGTGCAGCTTTTCTTCCTATTCCGTAATGCCGGCGTCGTGCGCGGTGCCCATTCGCCAGGATATGCCGCTCGACGTGGCCGCGCTGATCGGATGTTCTGTAATGACGGGCGTGGGTTCGGTGATCAACACCGCCGCGGTGACGCCGGGGGAGAGCATGGCGGTTTTCGGCGCGGGCGGCATCGGCCTGAACGCGGTCCAGGGCGGAACGCTGGTGCAGGCCCATCCCATCATCGCCGTGGACATCAATCCCGCGAAGCTGGAATACGCGAAGTCGTTCGGCGCCACCCACACGATCAACGCCGCCGAGGGTGATCCGGTGGAAGCGATCCGCGACATTACGGGACGCGGGGCCGACCATTCGTTCGTGGCCGTGGGAGAGCCGCGGGTGATCAACCAGGCGTGGGACTGTCTGGCATCCCGGGGACAGTGCGTGCTGATCGGGCTTCCGCCAACCGGATCCACGGTGACCTTCGATACGGGCAATCTCCAGTCGAACGAACGCATCATGCGGGGATCCAAATACGGAAGCGCGAGGACGTGGGACGATTTTCCCCGGATGGTCGAGCTCTACCTGGCAGGAAAACTGAAGATAGACGAACTGGTGACCCGGAAATACGGCGTGGATGAAGCGAACGAGGCGTTCGATGCGCTTACGGCAGGCGAGGTGGCTCGGGGCCTGATCGTCTTCTGACCGCGGACGAACGGAGTAAGGCTATTCGTTCGATCGGTCGTCACGCCAGGACGGCTCGGTCCATGTATTGTGCCAGTTCCATTTCCAGAGCACCCGCTTCGAAGGCAGTTCCACTTCGTATTCCACCCCAGCCGTGAAGGGCAGCACACGGGTTCTCTTTCCCACGGCCTCCCGAATCCATTCAATGAAAGCGCCCACGTCCGTGACGTCGGGCGGCCAGGTCCCGTGCGGGATCGGGTCCGACGCGCGGTCGGTGCGGTAGTGGATGGGTATCAGGAACTCCGGCTCGATGGCTTCGATGCATCGGATAAGCTTGTCCGTGCGGTCCTCCCCGCCCCATTCCGTGAGGCCCATCTTCATATGGATGAGGTAGGTGACCCGGCCTCGCAGCTTCTCGAGCGCAAGGTAGGGTTCGGTGAGGTCACCCGTGTGCAGAAACGAGACGCCGAGGTCCCGGACGGTGACGAGGTATCCGCAGTTGGGCAGGTCCGGCCTCTGGTTTTCCCCGCTTTCGATGATGTCCACGTGAACGGGCCCGAGGTCCAGTTCGAACGGGCCGGGAAAGATGCGGGATTCTCCGCCGACGTGGCTCAGGTGACGGGGGAAGACGACCTGCACGATGTTGGGATCCAGGTACTTCGTAATGGGCAGGTCCCGGTCGAACGCGGCGTCTCGGTATTTTTCGTCAACCGGTTGATCGGGATCGCAGCACCCAGGGCTGACGAAGATTTTCTTGAAGCGATCGCCTCGGCAGAGCCGGCGAAGCGTGCCCGGATGGCAGTGGTCGAAGTGTTCGTGGCTGATGAAGATGTAGTCGAAATCGGGCGACGCGCCGGTCAGATGATCGCCAAACAGGTAGGGGTCGAAGGCGAAGTTGACCGCGTCGGTCCGGACCTCGAATCCACCGCAGCCGGTCCATTTGAGAAAGATCGGATTCATGGGTGACTCGCTTTTGTGATTCGTCTTATTCAAAAAACGGAACTTACATGGATGGACAGGATGGACAGGATAAAAACAAAAGCAGGAAGAATGCTACCTGTCATGGAATTTGCCGTTAAATCCTTCCACACCGGACCGCGCAACACAACACTGACCAACCCGGATTCTTAACTGCAGAAACTGCCGCGGTTTTTATACGATAAATTTTTTATAAACAATATTTTATTCAATTAAAAGACCAATGTTTGTGAATCATCCAGGGGGATTGAGTCACATCTGTCCAGGATCGGTTTCAGACCTTGACGTCATTGCCCTTTTCATCTGCAATAAAGCTGCGAAACTGGTGACCCGATTGCGGTCGTTTCCGCTCTGGTTTGCACGTTCTGTGGCTTTCGTGCTTTTTGTGGCTATAGTCGTTCGACGATCACAGATGACCGCGTCGTCTCCCCTGTAAAAGCGGACACCTGCCCGGACAACATATCGATCACGAATCGGAAAGCAAAGCATGGAATGGGGTGCGCCTGTGGCAGGAAGCGGCGACATGCGTGTTGAGTCGAATCGCGGGACGCCTTCGGGCCTTCAACCTGCGGGGCCCCAATCCGGTCTCACGATCTCCCTCTTCGTCTACGGCACCCTGAAGCGCGGTTATTCGAACCACGACGGCTACTGTCGCGGCGTGCTGGCGATTGAGCCGGCGCTGGTCAGGGGATGCATGTATATCAGGCCGGATCGCATTCCGTTTCTCGACGTACCCGACCGGGATATCCTCGCCATTGGAACCGCCGATCCGCGGTCCGATGCGGCCGCGCAGCGACGCCTTGCACGTGACATTGAGTCTGGAAAATTGGCCGAAAGCCCGCCCGATCCGCAGGTGAGCGACCGGGGCGTCGTGCGCGGGGAATTGCTCGTATTCGACGATCCTGAAACCCGCCTGCCCGCCATCGACCGCCTGGAAGGCTTCCGCCCCGCCGGTCGAAGTCTGTACCGCCGGGTGCTCGTGCCGGTACGGGTGAAAGATTCGTTCACAGTCGCCTGGACTTACGCGGTGGAGACGAAACCGCTCGATTGGCCGAAACTGGGATCCGACTGTTGGGCGGGATGAGGGTACACGCCGCGGAGAAGTCGTTTGACCCTATACGGGGCGTCGACGATGTGTATCAATATAGCAGCAGAGAATATAAGGGAGAGTTACAATAACGCGAAATTACCAGTAAACTGAGAGTCTCCTCCAAATAGTCCGGCGTATCGGCCCCTCACTTCCGTGCTGTTCGCGTCCCCGATTCCTGATCCGCACAGGCTGTTGAAATTTCCCCGCCCCCGACCTTATATAACAGTTGTTATATTTCCCTTGACAATCACCCGATCATTGTTTATATTCCGTGTGCCTATATAGAAAAGACGGGGAGTCTGTATGTCAACCGTTATGTCAAGCAGAATTCCAGACGATTATTACAAGCGTATCAAGAGCGCGAGAGGCGTCATGGGGCTGACCCAGACCCAGTTCGCAAACTTGATCGGAGTCTCGTTTGCTTCCGTCAATCGATGGGAAAACGGACAGTCTCGCCCGAATGGTCTGGCATGGAGGCGCATCGTCGAACTTGAACACGAGTCCATCGCTGCAGTGGACGCAGGTCAGGACCATTCAGAGACGAAACCAACCGCTCCGCCGCAACTTGATTTCGCGGCCGACCCTCACGCCGTTTCCGTCCTCGCAGAAGCACATCGGCTGGCCTGGGGGCACCTCTTCAACCCCACGTTCGCGACCGAGACTTCGTCAATCGATCCACTTCCTCATCAGCGCATCGCGGTATATGAGACAATGTTACAAAAGGCCCCCCTGCGATTCCTTCTCGCAGACGACGCAGGCGCCGGCAAAACGATCATGACTGGATTGTACGTTCGCGAGATGTTGTCCCGTGGATTGATACGACGCGTCTTGATCGTGCCCCCCGCCGGTCTGGTGGGTAACTGGGAGCGGGAGATGCGGACGCTGTTTCGGCTTCAGTTCCGGATCATTCACGGTACGGATGCGCAGGCCGGAAATCCATTCACGCTTCCCGAAAGCGACTTGGTCATCGTGAGCGTCGATACTCTGGCCGGAAAACGCATGTTTACGCATCTGCGAAACCGGGATACGAAGGCTTACGACCTGGTCGTTTTCGACGAAGCTCACAAGTTGTCTGCTCATCGGGCGCCAGGGTTCCAGGTACGGAAAACGGACCGATACAGACTCGGGGAAGCAATCGCCGGCGCCGAGTCCGGCGACTGCGATTGGGCGCTTTCCTGGTCTGCCCAGCACTTGCTACTTCTGACGGCAACTCCCCATATGGGGAAGGACTATCCGTACTACGCGCTATGGCGCCTGCTGCTTCCGGAGACCCTAACGACCCAGGACGCTTTTGACGAATTCTCTAGTGAGTCCCGTTCCAGACACTTTCTCCGCCGGACGAAGGAGGAGATGGTCCACTTTGACGGGTCAGCACTGTACCCGCAGAGAAACTGCGATACCCTCAGCTACAGTCTTTCGCAGGGGCCTGGTAGCGAACAGGAACTCTACGATGAGACCACGGATTACATTAAGTATTTCTACAACCGTGCGAGGCAGCTGAACCGTTCCGCCGCTCGGTTGGCGATGAGCGTATTCCAGCGGCGGCTGGCAAGTTCGACGTACGCATTGATGCGATCCTTCGAGCGGCGGGAAGCGAAACTGGGCGCTTTGATCGAAGCAATACGCAGAGGCAATGTAACCGAGGAACAGCTGGTTCGCCAACAGCGGCAGTTGGATGGTCTCGACGACGCATTCGAAACGCGTACCTTTGATGAGGATCCGGATACGGATGATGGACAGGAGCAGGACGAGGCGTACGAAAGCCAGGCATTAGGCGGCACCGTGGCTGTCAGTCTTGTCGAACTGGAGGATGAACGACGCAGGGTGGTAGGGCTGCTGAGCAGGGCTCGTGATCGACTCGAAGTGGGCGAGGAATCGAAATTTGAAAGGCTTCGAGAGGTACTTCGGGAACCCAAATACGCAAACGAGAAATTTATCATCTTCACGGAACACCGGGACACCGCCGTCTTCCTTGTACGTCGACTTGAGGGTCTCGGCTTCACGGGGCGTGTCGCCCTGATTCACGGTGGATTGGCGTATCAAGAGCGAGAGAGACAGGTGGAATTCTTCCGGCGGCCGGCGACAGAGGGTGGCGCCAGCTACCTCGTTGCGACCGACGCAGCCGGTGAGGGAATAAACCTGCAATTCTGCTGGCTGATGGTTAATTACGACATACCCTGGAATCCTGCACGGCTCGAACAGCGGATGGGGCGCATTCACCGCTACGGCCAAGTGCACGATCCTGTAATCGTCGTCAATCTCGTCGCAGGCGGAACGCGAGAAGGGCGGGTCTTGAAAACCCTTCTCGACAAGCTGGAGGCAATGCGGCGACAGCTGCAATCCGACAAGGTATTCGACGTTGTCGGACGTCTCTTCGCAGATGTATCCATACGGGAATATCTCGAACAGGCGGTCACCCAGAACGCCGAAGCTGCTGCAAGTCGACTGGAGGGCGACCTTACGGTGGAGCAGATGGAGGCTCTCGACGATAAAGAACGCTCGATTTATGGCGAAGGGGGTGACGTACGGCGCAGGCTTACCCGTCTCAACAAAGATACAGATCAGGAGTCCTTTCGCAGGCTCCTGCCCGGATTCGTTCGCCGTTTCGTGGCCAAGGCCGCGCCTCTGCTCGACCTGCGGGTGGATGGCGATCTGGAACAGTCCTTCGCACTCGTTCCGGGAAGCGCTCGCGCCGGCAATCTCGTCTTGTCTGCACTCGACACGTACCCCGAAACCGCGCAGGGTCGGCTGACGGTCTACAGGTCGGCCGGCGGAGAGGAAGCGGTGTGGATGCATCCGGGCGAACCGGTCTTCGACGCCATCTCGGCGTCGATTATAAGCCGGTACGAACGTGAGGGTGTCCGCGGATCGGTGTTCATCGACCCGGAAGCGTCCGAGCCCTATCTGTTCCATATTGCGAGAATGACGGTAGAAGAGGAAGGTCCGGTCGCCACGCGGTCGCCTGAATTGCCGGACGAAGATCCTGCCGCGGTATCACGCTCAAGGCTTCTTGATTCCAGACTGATCGGGCTACGTCAATCGAGCGATGGAAACGTCGAGGAGTCACAGGTGGAACGCATGCTCATATTGCAGGAGGCGGACGGCTTCGCGCCCGGGCGTGAGCCGCTAGCGGCCGCGGCTCTGAGTCTCCTTTCAGATGTCGCTCGGTTTGCGCGTGAAGACGTACTTGAGTCCCTCCTGGAACAACATCGACAGCGCCGTACCGCCGAACTGTCGGCCCGTATCGACTTTGTCAATCGCGGATTCGACTATGAGGCTGCGGAACTCGCATCAGCACGTTCGCGGCTTACCGCGCAGGCTCGAGCGGGCGACAGCAAGGCAAACGCAAGACTTGGCTATGTTAAGGCACGTCAACGGCTCCAGGCTGCGTGCCGGGCTAGACGCCAGGCCGAACTGACGGGCGAATCAGACATTGCCGGGGCTGGTGAGGTCGAGTTTCTGGTTCATGCGCTTGTCGTGCCGGCTCAGAACAATGAAGATTCAGACCGTTATGACACGGACATCGAAGCTATCGCAATGGAAGTCGCGATCGACTATGAAAGGAGTTTCGGCGCTGATGTGAAGGATGTATCCAAACCCAAACTTGCCCGGCGCGTCGGACTCCCCGACTGGCCGGGATTTGACGTACTTTCGGTCCGTGACTGCGCGGAGCGTCGCAGGATAGAGGTCAAGGGACGCGCCGGTACCGGAAGCGTAGAGATGAGGGCGAATGAGTGGGCTAACGCCTGCATCCACCGCAACGAATACTGGCTCTACGTCGTCTTTGACTGTGCATCACCCCGACCACGCCTCGTAAGGGTGCGTGATCCGTTTACCAAACTGCTCGTCAGTAGACGCGAGACTGTAGCCCACACCATCACGCCTGGTGAAATATCGAAGGCAGCCGAGGACCGGTGAACCGATACGTATACAATCCTCGCCGATGAGGAGTCTCAACGTGATCACAAAAGCCATGCGGTTCTTCAACACGGCTGGTCCCATCGATACCGAGATGCACTACCATATCCCGCCCCTTGCGCGGCTGGACGCGGAGGACCTCATGCTGCTCATCCGGCAGCAGAAGTACTTCGTCCTGCACGCGCCGCGGCAGACCGGCAAGACATCGGCATTGTTCGCCTTGAGGGACCAGCTCAACACCAGCGGCGAGTTTCGCTGCGTCTACGTAAACGTCGAGGTCGGCCAGTCAGCGCGAGAGGACGTGGCCGCCGCGATGCGGGCCATACTCGGTCAGATGGCTTCGGAGGCGGAGTACGTTTTGAGCGACTCGACTCTTGCGAAACTAAGCCTCGACACATTCGAGGCGTTCGGCCCGCACCAGGCGCTCCGAGGGACATTGGCGCGCTGGGCCGAGTCGGACGCCAGGCCACTGGTGCTCATGCTCGACGAGATCGACGCGCTGATCGGCGACACCCTGCTGGCAGTGCTGCGGCAACTGCGTGCCGGCTATCCGGAACGCCCGCGCCGCTTTCCGCAGAGTGTGATTCTGTGCGGGGTGCGCGACGTGCGGGACTACCGCATCCGGTCGTCCGTCGAGAACGCCGTCGTCGCCGGTGGCAGCGCCTTCAACGTCCGCGCCGAGTCCCTGCGGCTGGGTGACTTCACCCGCGCCGACGTCGAGCGCCTGCTGGCGCAGCACACCTCGGAGACCGGCCAGTCGTTCGCCGGCGAGGCGCGCGCCGCGGTCTGGGAGTTGACGCGGGGGCAGCCGTGGCTGGTCAACGCCCTGGCCTACGAAGCTTGCTTCAGGAACAGGGCGGGGAGAGACCGTGAGCGTACGATCACTGCCGAAGCCGTCCAGGACGCGCGCGAAGATTTGATCCTGCGCCGCGAGACCCATTTGGATCAACTCACCGACAAGCTGCAGGAGGAACGAGTGCGCCGCGTGGTCGAGCCACTGCTGAGCGGCGGCGGTGCCGATCCGGTTGCAGACGATGATCTTCAGTACGTCCGCGACCTGGGTCTGGTGGGCCAGGGCAAGCCCGTCGCGATTGCCAACCCGATTTACCGCGAAGTGATCCCGCGCGCCCTCACCTATACCACACAGGAGATGTCGATCCATCACGACCCGGCCTGGTACGTCGACGCCGATGGGAGCCTGGAGGCGAGTAGACTGCTGGCCGCGTTCCAAGAGTTTTTCCGTGAACACTCCGAACATTGGGAGGAGCGATTCCAGTACAAGGAGGCCGGACCGCAGTTGCTGCTGCAGGCGTTCCTGCAGCGCATCGTCAACAGCGGGGGACGTATTGAGCGCGAGTATGGCTTGGGCCGGGGACGCACGGATATGCTGTTGGTGTGGCCGGTGAGCGGGGATACCGGCCGTAAGCAGAAGGTCGTCGTCGAATGTAAAATCCTGCGCCGGGGGCTGGAGCGAACGCTGGTCGAGGGATTGGCGCAGACGCGCGCCTACATGGATCGCTGCGCCGCGGCGGAGGGGCATCTCGTGCTCTTTGACCGGAGCAAGGACAGGTCGTGGGACGACAAGGTGTATCGCCGCGAGGAAACCGAAGGCGGCGCGCGGGTTACGGTGTGGGGAATGTGAACTGAAAAAGCTGCCGGCCGTGCGGCTAAAGAGGCTGCGAAGGAAAGCGAGATCGGTGCAAGGAGAACGGAACGTACAGCAGCCGCGTTTTCGCAAAGGGAGGCCACCCGGCGTGGTCATGCGCCAATCACCGACGGCAACGCACGTCTATTTGACGAGTACATTGGAACCGTTTAGTGGGACTGGGGAGTTCTGCACGGTGGAAGTGGTTGCGTTCGAAATGACGCGCTTCGCCGGAACAAGGCTGCTCAGAGGCAACGGACCGAGAGTGGAAATGGTGGACCGTGGCGCGATGAGGATTAAGGAGTGGCGCTATAATGGAGCAATCAGGAAACGACACTTGTCCCACAATTGACAGATCGACGGTCCATTTAAATAATAAGAGGGATTGATGGCCAGAAATTGGGAGAATGACTTCAGCCAGTGGGCGCGACCACCAGGCAGAACTGAGGATGAGCGTTGTGAAAATGCCATCAAAGCTATTCGCAATGCAATCGCCGAAAACGATAAGTTGAAGAGCCGGACACTGAAAGTTTTCCCGCATGGCTCGTACCACAACAGTGTCAATGTCCGGCAGGATAGTGACGTCGACGTGGGGATACTTTGCGACGAGTCTTTCTTTCGCCACCTCCCCGATGGGACCACCCCTGAGACCTTTAGCCTTATTCCAGCTACCTACGTCTATACTCAGTTTAAGAACGAAATCGAGGAAGCTCTGACTGAACACTTAGGATATGGGGCTGTGCGTCGTGGAAACAAAGCCATCAATATTCGAGAAAACACGTACCATGTAGAAGCTGACATTGCTCCGTTCTTTGAATATCGATTCTACTCGCACGATGGAACCTATCGCTGTGGTGTAGCTTTGTCACCCGACAATGGCGGGCTGATCTATAACTACCCCGAGCGGATACTCGATAGCTGGCCGCAGATACCGATGCACTTCGAGAACGGAGTTGCTAAAAACAAAAAAACAGATCGTTCCTACAAGGGCGTCGTTCGCGTTCTCAAAAAGATACGCAACGAAATGGAGGATGCTGGCATCGCTGCCGCGAGGTCGATTCCTGGATTCTTGGTCGAGTGCATGATCTGGAATGTGCCGAATGCGTGTTTTAAGGGAAATACGTGGGACGAAAGAGTACAAGCGGTGCTTCTACACCTTTGGTCAGGTACCAAGGATGAATCGAGCTGTGAGAAATGGAAAGAGGTCAACGATATAAAGTTCCTCTTTGCATCAGCTCAACCTTGGACTATACGTGAGGCATATGCCTTCATTGACGCTGCGTGGAGCTATGTAGGTGTAAGGATAAAATGAAAATTGAACGGATCCATATCTATGTCTTTGTTGGAATAGCCGCACTTGTGTGGTGGGTGACTTTGGTTTTTCAGGGTACCATTGTCACCTGGGAACACGCAACGCCCTTCAGTGTAGTCGTATTTGCGCTTGGATTGTTTGGGTTTGCCTTCGATCGATTTTTTTGGCGTTTCAGATTATTTCACGGATGGCTGGTTAAACGGCCGGACCTGCGCGGGACTTGGCGTGTCGAAATCCAGTCAAGTTATATCAATCCTGAGAGGATGGAGCGGGTACCCGCGTTCGTTTGCTACATGGGGGTCAAACAGACTCTTTCGGAGCTCAAGATGCATTTGATGACACCGGAATCCGAGTCCTTGTCCATCGCAGGCCACATTGCGCGCCAACCGAGCGGAGAGGGTTATCAGGTGATCTGTAGCTACACGAACGAACCTGACATCCTTCTTCGAAACGAACGTGTTAGTGATATGCACAAGGGAATACTAATAATCGATTCTCATGGTTCCGGTGTGCGGCCCGATACACTTACGGCGGAATACTGGACAGACCGCAAGACGGTGGGTACGATGGTTTTCAGCATGCGTGCCAACGAGGTTTTTACCCGCTTTGAAGACGCGAGGCAGTATTTCGAGCAAAGCTAATCAGACATTCAGATGCCAATCTTTGCATACCCAATCTTAATCGAGCCGAATAAGACGTGACCCCCGACGACAAGCGCCTCATTGAAAATGCCTTCCCGCTCATGCAGATTTCTCTCGACTCCGTACACGAGAAGAACGTGCAGTACGGGCACATATCCACCCTAAAAATACGGAACAGCCAAAAATGATCAAAACTAACCTATCTTTCTCTTTACCGCAGCCATGGCAAGGGCAGACATTCAGCATTCAGGAGGTTGGTCCGATAAACTATCTTGTAGGTCCAAATGGAAGTGGCAAAACTCAATTCGCGGGTGAATTGGTCCGACACCTCGAAGAGTCACGCCTGCTTGGTACAGATAGGCTAAGTGAAATGGGGAGATCCTCGCAGGTAAGAACCTATTTCGGTGACCCATTTGACGAAGGTTTCCCATCGCGCCATTTCGACCAATTAAGATTAGCTGGTGCGGATGGATCAGGTATTGACACAATAGTCCTACTGGAAGAGAGAATGGACCTCCGTATCCAGGTTGAAGCAATTCTTAGTAGTCTCTTCGATCGAGAGATTATCCTCGAATGGGAATCAGGATTTCTTGTACCCTACATACGACGCAGAGGAGACAGCGCATCTTACAGGCTGGATCGCGAAGAGTGCCATGGAATCAAGGAACTCTTAGTGATGTTGACGCACCTTTATGACGACGAGCGTAAGTACCTAATTGTAGACGAACCCGAGCTCAATTTACACCCTCAACATCAAGCTTTCTTTTTACAGGAAGTTCGTAAGCTCGCAGGAGATCCATCAACCGACAGTAGAAAGAAAATCGTATTCCTGATTACGCACTCCCCATTTATCCTGGACTTTCGGTCCGAGGACGATCTGAAGTCAGTCATATCCTTCAGCCTGGATTACTCCTCCCCGAAGCAGATTGCCAATCTTGACCTGGAAACATCCTTGAGATCGTTTTCGTTAGCAGGAAGAATGAACACGAATCATAAGCAACTCTTTTTTTCCGACAATCCAATCTTCGTCGAAGGTCTTCTCGACGCCCAGCTAATTGCGGCAATGATGGAGGCTCGCGGTGCGTCAGTCGCTGCCGCCGGAAGTTGTATCATTGACTCGGGTGGTTCCGAGGAAGTTAACCATTATTTGACCTTGTGCAAAGGTCTTGGCAAGGAAGCTCATTTCCTTTATGACCTCGATAGTTTATTTGGTGGAAACCTACGGGCTTGCATACGAGATGACCAATCGGTACGAAGCTTTTTGGCAGCTGCTGGACTCGGAAGTGACTTTGGTAAATATTGCGGCGCGCTGGACAGGAAACTCAAATGCCTGATAGATCTCTTACTCACGATTCCTTCTCAACAAGGTCATCTTGCAGGGTTACACGACTTTCTGAAATCGCTCGGTAAAATGCCTTGGGATAAAGGTAAACTGGCAAGGGCACGAACAGCAGTAATGACGGCGATAAGCAAGCATAGAGAAGACATCATACGATCGGTTTCGCCGCAATTGGTCGCGGATATAGAAGGTCATAGGGAACAAATACTTACAGCCTTGAAGCAGAAGAATATCAGTGTCTTACCGGGAGGAAGTATAGAACGATACCTGCCACACTATACGGGAGATGAATACCGCCTTAACGATGAGCAAAAACGAAAAGCCGTAAATTCAGAGATCCGAGAATTCCCCAACTTGGCCAGTGAAGAAGCGTTTGCTAATAGATACGGGCAATTGTACGAAGCCATTTGTGCCTTGCCATCAAAGGATGATGTGGACGTCGATACAGTTCTTCGAAAATACATAAGTGACTACATACATGAGCTTCAGAAAGTAATACTGGAAAATTCCGGTCTTAGCCGCAAACAAATACTACGACGTTTGAATGCCATTCTTCCAGGACTTTCCCGAGTTTTTTCTCTCTCTACATATGAGTCGAGCCAGCAGGACGAGTTCAGCGCGACAATCGAAATCGCAAGAATGCTTGGCGTCGAAAAGCGTGTTGTATACGTAAGCCACCGAACTAACGCAGGCATGGGGAAATTCGATATAGAGGAAGCTACAAAAATGAGCGAGAACGCACTATGAACGCCAATGACAAACGCCTTATCGAAGTCGCCTTCCCGCTGAAGCAGGTCTCCCTCGACTCTGTCCACGAGAAAAACGTGCGGCACGGCCATATTTCCACGCTCCACATCTGGCCGGCAAGGAGGCCGTTGGCGGCTTGTCGTGCGGCCTTGATCGCCACGCTGCTTCCCGACCCGGGCGACGCGGAAACCCGAAACGCGATTATGGAACGTATGGCTGGTCGCATTATCGACAAGATCGAGCGCAAGCGGGTGAACGGCCGCCTGGTTGAGAAGACCAAGCCTGAGACGCTTGGAGGCATCCTTCACTGGAAACGCGAAAGTGATTCAGATCTCACGTGGTTCCGCGATGAGATCCGCAAAGCTTACGGCGGGCGTGAGCCAAAAGTTTTGGACCCGTTTGCGGGTGGGGGTGCCATTCCCCTCGAAGCCTTGCGTCTCGGTTGTGACGTCACGGCCATGGACATTAACCCCGTTGCCTGGTTCATTCTCAAGTGTACCCTTGAGTACCCGCAAAGGCTTGTCGGGCAGACCCGACCACTACCTGAGTTTGCGTTGCAGGACCAGAAATTCATGGAAGATTACTTAAAGGAACAAGGGTTTAGGGGTGCGAGCCTGCGGACCCTTCTGGAACGGCTTGGCCACGGTAGCAGTGGCAATACACAACTCGATATCGTACAACAGGATGATCCCATCTTTAAGGCTGATCTTGCCTGGCATGTGCGCGCCTGGGGTCGCTGGGTGCTGGCAACGGCGCGTAGGAAGCTTGCTTCGTATTACCCGACCTATGCGGAGTTTGAGCCACTTGAGACCGGGAGACAGTTCGAATCTCGCGCGATTAGGCTGCTAGAAACCGATGATGTCGGGGTTACTAGACTCGATCCGCTCAACGCCGGTTTCGACGCCGCCTATCTAAAGGATCCCCGTAACCCGCGCTGGATCGTCAAGCCTACGGTGGCCTATCTGTGGGCGCGGACCGCGACCTGCAAGCAATGCCGCACCACGCTGCCGCTGCTTAAGACACGCTGGTTGTGTAAGAAGGATCGGAAACGCGTGCTACTTACGATCGAGCCAGGTGATAACGAGAACGGCGTCGGCTTTGGCATACGCAACGACGTACCGAAACATGGCGGCAACGCGGCACAGAGGCGTGAGCACGACAAACGCGTTGGCGCGGGCACCATGTCGCGCACCGGCGCGACCTGCCCGTGTTGTGGAACAATTATGACCATGGAGGACATCCGATTTGAAGGACGCGCAGGACGGCTGAGTGCGACCATTACAACTGTGGTGGTGGACGGGCCAAAGGGCAAGGAATACCGTTTGCCAACGGACCATGAGCGGACGGTGGCGGACGTAACCGAGAATCAACTTGAGGAGCTCTATGCGGATGTCCCGTTCGGTTTGCCGGAGGAACAGACGCCCAAGGCGGGAATCGGGGCATCGCGGGCATTTTCGGTCGATGGTTATGGCTTCGACACGTGGCGCAAGCTCTTTACGAATCGTCAACTGTTAGCCCTCGGCGAGTTCGTTTACGTGTTAAATACGATGTCAAGGAAACTCGCCGACTGCACTCCTAAATGGAGAGAATCTCTCGTTGCGATGTGCTTGCCCATCATCAGCCGAATTGCAGATCGAGGAAGCACGTTGGCGACATGGACCAATAATCCCGAAAAAATCAGAAGTACATTTGCACGATTCGCGTTGCCCATTACCTGGGATTTTTCAGAATCCGCACCTCTTTCTGACACTACGGGAGGTTTTGTACAATCCGTCGATTGGGTGTTCAAGGTATGCAGTCATCTACAGAAGAGTGTCGATACAGCTAGAACGGGACAGACAGCGTGCGCCTCGGCTGTCCACTGCAAAAACGAAAGTGTGGATCTGATCCTGACCGATCCACCCTATTACGACGCGATTCCCTATTCAGACCTAATGGATTTCTTCTACGTGTGGTTGAGGCGATCTATTTTGGGATTATCGCCTGAGTTAAATTTGGCTTTCTCTAGTACTCTCGGCCCCAAATGGGATCACGGCAACGACGACGGAGAACTCATTGATGACGCAAGCAGATTTGACGGCGACAGAGAACGGTCAAAGCAGAATTACGAAGACGGCATCGCTCGTTCATTCCGCTCCTGTCACTCTGCACTAAGGCCGGATGGACGGCTCGTGGTCGTATTTGCCAATAAACATCCCGACGCGTGGGAGACGTTGGTCGCCGCGCTGATTAGATCGGGTTTCGTGGTGAACGGCTCCTGGCCGATCCAGACGGAAATGAGTAACCGAAACCGAGCAATAGCCTCGGCCGCTCTTTCATCTTCCGTTTGGATTGTCTGCAAAAAACGATCAGTCGCACGCCCCGGATGGGACAATAATGTGCTCAACGAGATGCGCGAGAACATTAGCCATAAGCTCCGGGAATTCTGGGACGCAGGTATTCGTGGGCCCGACTTTGTATGGGCGGCGACCGGTCCGGCTCTCGAAGCGTTTAGCAAGCACCCCGTCGTCAAGAAAGCAAATGACCCGAACCAATTAATGACAGTGTCGGAGTTCCTGCGCGAAGTGCGCCGCATGGTCGTTGATTTCGTCGTCGGTCGAGTACTAATCCGAGATGCCGACCAAGAAACTGAGACTGGACTCGACGACGTGACTACCTATTACCTGCTCCATCGCTACGACTTTGGCCTGGAAGACGCACCAGTCGGTGGCTGTATTCTCTACGCGTTGTCCTGTAACCTATCTGACACAGCTTTAATCAACCATCACGACCTCCTCGCACAACCGGGCAAAGGAGGTGGCGACGATCTCGATGAGGACGACCCGCCCGAGGACGCGGAAGAGTCAGGCGGAGGTGCCAAGGTCAAACTCAAACCTTGGAGCCGCCGGAGGAGCCGCAATCTTGGACTGGAGTCACCCAGTGGTCGCTCTGTACCACTAATCGACCAGTTACACAAGCTTATGCACCTCTGGCGCGGCGGCGACCAGGTCAAGGTTGACGACTACCTCGACACACGCGGCCTTCAGCGCAACGCCTTGTTCAATCAGATCCTTCAAGCTCTTATCGAATTGGCCGACCGTCGTTCCGACGAGCGTTCGATTCTCGAATCCCTAAGCAACCATATAGCCGCCCGTGGCGATGTCGGGACACCGGGGCAGGCGCGGATTCAGTTCCGGTAAGAGGAACGGTGTACAGCAAATTTGCCAGGAGGTATCAGTGTCTATGTACCAGGCGCTTCGCAATTTGCTTAGGACTGACGAATTCACGGTAGAGGAACAGTTCGAAATTCCGGGTCGGCAGGCGCGGTATACGGCAGTACCGAGGTTCTTGTTCGAGTCACGCGTTGGACGGCATCTCCGAGAGCAGGCCGAGCGCCACGTTTGGCAAGGGCCGCTGTGGGATCACCAAGCCCAGGCGTTGGAGGCGCTTGGGCGAGGTGAAAACGTCGTTCTTTCGACGAGTACAGCGTCAGGTAAGAGTCTTGTATTCCGGTCGATTTCGTTCCACAAAGCTCTTCTGAATCCTGACAGCCGTGCTATCGTTTTCTATCCGCTAAAGGCGCTCGCTGCAGACCAGATACGTGGCTGGCGGGAAATGGCGCGAGAGCTTGATCTTAAAGAAGGCGTCATCGGGAGAATAGATGGGTCGGTACCAGTCAAAGAACGTGAAGAAGTACTTCAACGTGCTCGCATCGTTATAATGACTCCGGATGTTTGTCATGCGTGGCTAATGTCCCGCTTGTCACTACCCCTGGCAAGGGATTTTCTGCGTAGGGTTTCAACAGTAGTTATCGACGAAGCGCACACACTGGAAGGCGTATTTGGGAGCAACTTTGCATTTCTCTTTCGTCGGCTCATTGCAGCACGCAATAACCTTCTGAATGAAGTAGAAGACGAAAAGCCGCTACAATTCGTAGCCGCGACCGCGACCATCAAGAATCCCGGTGAGCACCTTAGGCATCTTGTCGGTTCCAAGTTCACTGTAATTGACCATATGTCGGATGCCGCTCCACAGTACAATCGGATTGTAGCACACGTCTCGTGTCAAAATGGTGAAGAGCACGAAGTAGCCAAGGCACTCCATGGTCGTGTGCTCGCACCTGGCACCGAAGGGGGATTCATCACGTTCGTGGATTCAAGGAAGGGCGTGGAAGGCCTGGCCGTAGCGACTCAAGATGCATCAAGAGACGAAGCGATAGCTAACTCGCTGAGTGATGCCGAGGTACTTCCTTACCGGGCTGGTTACGACGCTACGGATCGTCAGAAGATCGAACAAAGGCTACAGTCGGGAACCCTTAGAGGAATCGTCTCGACGTCGGCGCTTGAACTCGGAATCGACATTCTTCACTTGGCGGTAGGATTCAACATAGGGGTTCCTGCAACGCGCAAGGCTTATCGGCAGAGGCTTGGACGGGTTGGAAGAAGTGGACCTGGCGCATTCGTAGTGATTGCCCCCGAACTTGCGTTTCGAAGTTTCGGGACCACCTTTCGTGAGTATCATGAGATGTCGGTTGAACCGTCCTATCTGTACCTGGACAATCGTTTCATGCAATTTGCCCATGGACGTTGCTTGGCTGCCGAGTTGGAATCCCTCGGCGCCCCGCCTGCCACGCCTTCCCGTGTTGACTGGCCCAAGGGATTCAAACAGATGCACTTGGCTGCCCGTCCCGGCGGTGCCAGAGCACCAGAATATGACTCCATCGCCGCACTCGGAGGAGACACGCCCCATTTTGGCTATCCGCTTCGCAATGTCGGCGAACTCAACTATCTTATAACAAGGGGATCGAATGACGACAGCTTCGGTCAGGTCAGCCAGCTCCAAGCTCTAAGGGAGTGCTACCCTGGCGCCACCTACCTGCACCTGACAAAGCCATATCAGATCGTCGCCTGGCACGCGAGTACGTTTGAGCCCTTCATCCGTGTAAAACCTTGTCGCCCGGGAAGATCGACACGGCCAAGAATCACGACGTGGATTAACGCATCAGTAGCGCCTAATGACATCCAGGGTCGCCACTTTATTAGGGGCGAGAATGGATTTCTTGTTGAATGTCTAATGCAGATTACGGAACGCGTGGAAGGATACATAGATGGATCAAGTGGTCATTTTCACTCCTACCAAGATCTCCAACAAAAGAACCCAAACATGCGGGCGCGCTCTCGTAATTTTCGCACAAGTGGGGTAGTGCTCTGTATCGACAAGGATTGGTTCAAGAATGCATCGGTGAAACGGTCTTTTGCTGAGAGGCTTCGTGAGGTGTTCGTGCGGGAATATAGTATCTCGACACAAGATGTTGGCTCGGCAGGCACGAACATCTCTGTTCGAAGCGTTGACGGAAGCAGAATAAGTGGGGGATGCGTCGCGATATATGACGAGACCTATGGCAGCCTGCGTCTTACTGAAAGGCTCTATATCGAATTCGAGCATGTTCTGACTCGACTGTCACACGCCGTGGCGGTAGACCCGATCGATGAAGGAGACGAACTTGAAAAGGTCGTGGCACAGGTGAGAATTGAAGTGGACGCGTTCAGCGAAACTCTGATGGGAGCGCCGGATAACGAGATGACGCATAGTCGAACCGGCTACGATCAGGTCTTTTCTAAAGGGTCTACGGTCTGTTACCAAGTGGCCGGGCAAATGGCAATCGATGTCGAAGTCATCCAGCCAACAATTTTGAATGGAACATTGATGTACCAGGTAACCCTTCCACAGAGGGGCGCGAAGCGGTGGATTTCAGCGGCAGACATAGCCCCGTCCGCGAACGCCGACGCTTGGGATATTGCTTGGTGGAATCGCGACACCGAAACTTATGAGGATCCACCGGAAGGGGAGGAGTCATAGGCGGAAAATTCTGGCCCCCTCAAGAACACTATGACTTTCCACTTACAATGGACGTCAGACTCCTTTATCTGCCTACTCCATTTTCTTTTCGTTTCACGCGTTGGGATTATGTGGGCTTCCCAGCAATACGTTTGTGGATTTGCCCGAAATCATTGAGGCGCTTGAGCGATCGATTCCTGAGATTTCGAGCGAAAATGTGGTGAGGATTCATCGACCAATGTAGAGTTATTTACAGTGTATTGGAAACGACGAGGACGATATGTCAATTAGACCTTCGATTAAACCTTGGCACGAGGTGGTGCAGCTTCGTGATGACCTTAGATCCGGTGAATTGCCACTGGCGATATTCGCCGCTGATCTGTACGACGTGGTGATGCAGAAGGGTTCGCGTCCCGCATACGAGCGGCCTGAAGACTTTTTCGCCTTGACCTATGCGACTTTAAATCTTCGTGAACTGGTCAAAGATGTGGCGATGAGGCTGTCCGGGCAGAGCGACAAGGCCTATAGAAAATTGTCGGTAAATTACGGCGGTGGAAAGACCCACACACTCATCGCGTTGCGGCATCTTGCATACAATCCGGACAATCTTCCAGACCTGCCGTCGGTGAAGGATTTCGATGCACACATCGGGTTCAGGATGCCTAAAGCCCGCGTGGTGGCGCTATGCTTCGATAAAATCGACCTGGAAAAAGGTGTCGAGACCCTGGGCCCCTGCGGGGAGATCAGAATGCTGAAGCATCCGTGGAGCATCCTCGCCTTTCAACTGGCGGGGGCCGACGGTCTACGACTCATACACGCTGACGGCGGGGACGAAGAGCGTGAGACGCCGCCGGCAGAACCGTTATTGGCGGAGCTTCTGTCAAGACCACAAGCGGAGGAGCTATCGACGCTGGTGCTGCTTGACGAAGTCCTTATGTACGTTCGTACACTGGTTGAGTCGCACCCGGATTCGCGGGGACGCCTGGTCAGTTTTTTCCAATATCTGACCCAGGCCGTGGTCAAAGTGGACCGCTGTGCCATGGTAGCCTCGCTTCTCGCATCGGATCCGCGGAAGCACGACGAATTCGGAAACGAACTCCTGCGTGACGTAGGCGATGTCTTCGGTCGGCAAATGGAGGAGGATGCAAGTCCCGTAAGCAAGGAGGACGTGGCGGAAGTGCTGCGGCGTCGATTCTTTAAGCCGGAATCCATCCGTGACCCGGGAAAATTTCGACCCGTTGTCACTTCTATAGTCGGCAGCATCGCAACGCTAGACGAACAGACGGCAAAGGAACGTGGAGCGGCCGAGGAGCGATTCCTTGCCAGTTATCCGTTCCACCCCGACCTCACTGAGGTCTTCTACACCCGCTGGACGCAACTCGAAGGGTTTCAACGAACTCGTGGAATCTTACGTACGTTTGCCATTGGATTGCGCGATGCCGAGACGTGGGATACGAGTCCGCTGGTCGGGCCGAATATTCTGCTGGCCGATCCGGAAAAGGAACCCTTGGCAGAAGCCGCCAGTGAACTTGCTTCCTTTGCCAGCGTGGACGCGGCCACCGGAAAGCACCAGGAATGGCGGCCGATCCTTGAAGGCGAGTTGACCAAGGCACGTGCCATTCAGACGGAGGCGACTGGCCTGAGCCATCGAGAAATGGAACAGGCTGTTATTGCCGTCTTTCTGAGTTCTCAGCCCATTGGCCACAAAGCGCTAACCCGGGAGCTTGTGTTACTAATCGGAGCGGCCAATCCTGATAAGATAGAACTTGAGAAGGCGCTGCGTCGTTGGATTGAACTTTCGTGGTTTCTCGATGAAGCGGAAGTCGCCACCGGGGAAGACGGATCCGACCGGCAATTGCCCAGGGCATGGAGGCTGGGCAATCGTCCCAACCTTCGACAGATGCACCACGATGCCTGCAGCAATCGTGTGCCTCCGCCTTTGGTTGATGCGCAAGTGATCGATGCGATTGAGAAACAGCGATCGCTTACCTCTGGCGCGGCCGCAGCCGGTGCAACCGTGCACAACCTTCCCGAGAGACCTCGAGACATCGGGGACGACGGGAAGTTTCACTACGCCGTACTCGGCTCCGATGCGGTATCCGAGTCCGGTAAACCAAGCAGCGTCGCTAGGCGATTCATCGATGAGAAGACTGCTTCTGATCGCCCGCGCGTGAATCGGAACGCAATCGTCCTCGCCGTTCCTTCGAAGGACGGTTTGGATGCACTGCGTGTTCGTGTGCGAGAGCATCTCGGCTGGATGGAGGTTGGCGAACAACTCAAGGAACAGCCAATCGACCCGATTCGCGAACAGATGCTCTCGAGCGAAACACGGGCGTCACAAAGGCGGATTCCAGAAGCCGTCACCCAGGCCTATTCCATTGTTGTTACGGTGAATGAAAGCAACGACGTCCACGCCTTCAGAGTCGTCGTGACGGACGAACCCTTGTTCACGACCATAAAGGCCGACAAGCGAGCCCGCATCCAGGAAGCGCCGATAAACTCGGAAGCAATGATGCCCGGCGGTCCCTACGACTTATGGCGGGAAGACGAACCGTCACGCCGGGTCAGGGATCTCGTAGGAGCCTTCGCGCAGTTTGCAAAGTTACCGAAAATGCTGCGGCATAAGGAAATTCTGGACACCGTGGTTCAGGGCGTTCAGGAAGGGATATGGGTGGCGCAGGTATCCCGCCCTGACAGGACAATCAGGACCTTCTGGCGAACGCCCATCGACGACACGGCCCTACAAGATCCCGGTCTGGAGGTGTTTCTCCCGGAGGCAGCTACCTTAAGCGAATTGGCGCCAGAGTTGCTTGTACACAATCAGCTCCCCGGGCTCTGGGGGTCCGATGAACTCACAGTACAGGATGTCTATGACTATTTCTCTGGTGGCCATACGGTAGTCGTTCCAAGGGAGGGCTATGAAGAGACAATTGTGATCCCGAAATGTGACTCGAAAGATGTGGAAGGCGCTATTTCCCAAGCCGTCGAACAGGGTCAGGTGTGGTTGACAGCCGGCCCGGCCTCGATTCTAAAGGAGCCCTTGCCGCCCGGCGTACTCACGGCCTCTGCAGTGTTGAGGCCGCCACCGGAGGGTATCGACGTTACACAATTGATGCCACAGTCGATTCCGGGCGCTTGGGTAGAAGGCAAGGCCAACGCGCTCGCTATTTCGGCCACGCTCTCGGCTCAATGGGGAATGACCCTGCCCTGGTCGACGGTCGAATCGGTGATTGACTCTGGTATACGTGCTCGGTGGATCGAGCTCAGCCCTGACAGCGTTGAGTGGCCGTGCGGTATTGGCAATGCACAGCATGTAATTCTGCAGATTCCGTTGCAGAAGGGCGTCGGAGAAGCTGGCGGCGGATCATATGGAACCGGGGATCAACCAAAGGGCGCGCTCCGTGCTGAAGCCGTACTTGAAGCCAATGGTATTCAGGACCTGGCGGATCAGATTCCGGACATGACTAAAACTTCGATCGGCACGGATCTCAAATTTACCGTCCGGGTTGATTTGGGGGGAGAGAAATCGCCTGATCCGAAAACGGTGGAGAAAATCAATGAACTGCTTTCCGAGGTGTCGGATGAGTTTAAGTTGGAGTGAAAAGTAACACCCGAAAGACGTCGTATCCTCTTGTCTTTGGGTAGTCCTTTTTCCAGATTATCTCTGTCAGCATCAGGTCACGATGGATAAACCTCAAGGGATGCCACAATATGCCAACCCAAGACCCAAACGACCTGTCTTTTGACTTCGATGTCTGTCTGTCCTTCGCTGGCGAAGAAAGAGAATATGTCTACCAAGTGGCCAACCAGCTTCGGGAGCGCGGCATTCGGGTTTTTTACGACAAATACGAAGATGCCACATTGTGGGGTAAAGATCTTTACGCGCATTTGGATGATATTTATCGTCATTCGGCGCGTTACTGCGTTATGTTTATCTCGAAGCACTACGCAAAGAGACTGTGGACGAACCACGAACGACGGAGCGCCCAAGCTCGGGCGTTGAAGGACAATGCCGAGTACATTCTTCCTGCACGATTTGACTCAACGGAGATTCCAGGACTCCCCGGCACGATCGGATATGTCGATCTCCGCGAAATTAAAATGGAACGGCTCGTAGAGATGATTACGGAGAAGATCGGCCCAAGGCAAAACTTCAGTTACCTGCCACCTGTCCCCGATCGTCTTTTTCATTCCCTAGCCGTCAAAGACAAAACTGACCAAGATTTCGTACATCGAAGTGCGTGTAGTTTTCTCGAGTCACTAGGCAGAATGTCTAAAGAAGAACGCAGTGTCACATTTCAATTCGTCCTTAACGCTTGTCTAGAAGAGCTTCCCGATAATTTGCATATTAACATTGACTTACTCAGACGATACACCGGTTCCACTCCACAACGGCTTCGTCGTATACTGGGCGGCCTTCAATCCTTGGGATTCGAATCCCTCGTCCGAGATGATGAAGAGACAAGGCCTGGCCGGATTGGTAAGTCTGAAATGTTAGTTCTGCGATGGCACGATATGAAATACAACGGAATGGGAAATGCCACGGATATTATCTACTCCATGATTCAAGGCGCTACTGAGGGATATTGTCACGAACACGCGATGTCGGCACTTGATCGGCTCGATTTTTCACAACTTGGAACTGCATCCACAGAAATTGATGAACATTGACGTATATTGACAATTTTTATCCGCTACTGGATACGGATCTCGGTTCTTGCTTTTCAGGGTCGGATAACCGTTCGCATTGGCAGCGATTGATCCGAGTGATTTTCGCTGGTTCGGTGCGGTGTATTCTGGCACCGAAGTTGCGGTTAAGACAATAGGCGAGATGAGATCCTGAGGAGTGCAACAGACTTATTCCCGCAACAGATCAGAATTGTAGTCCGGCCTGGATTTCGATGTTTATGGGTAACCGGTTTCCTGAACCGGAATAACACCACTGCCACCTCACCCGTAGCTGCGTAGTCTGATGGTCGTTCAGGAGAAATACGAAAACTATCGAGGTCTATAGTACAGGCAGTCGTGAAAACGCCTCGTATTGAGATTTTCGTCAAAGGGGAGATTCAAGAAGAGCTCATGTCTGTTTTAAATGAGGAATACGCCGGACAGGTTCGGTTGTTGCAAGACAGTGGCGATGAAATCGTCGATATCATCCAGACCGAATGGTATCGGAGCGTCAAATCCGGAATGACACCGGGCGACAATCTGAGGATTTACCGGGAGAATCAGGGCTTGACGCAGGCAAGGCTGGGCGAGATGATCGGGGGGATTCCGCGCCAACATATCTCGAATATGGAGCGGGAAGTCCGGTCAATCAGCCTGAAGACCGCTCGATAGTTGGCAGAGATATTGCGTGTGTCGCCACAGAAGTTTATTTGAAGGTATGGAATGGCAAACGGCCCCCGACAGGAGCCAACGTGAAGGTTTCAGCATCATGAGGTCATCCGGATTCGAATGGTAATGACTCCGTACATTGACTGCGTTGCCGACGCGCCCCAAGGCACGTCTTCCGCAAAGGACGTACAAACGTGAAATCGATTGACAAATATATCGTGATCCCTGCGGACGGCACGTTGCCACAGGATTTCCGTGAAGCATTTGGCCGGAAGGCCCGTGTCGTCGTCTACCTGCAGGACGAAGAGTTTCAAAACACACAGTCCAACCAACGCCTGATGAGCCTCGCTGGCAAAATTCAAGCATTCCGAGATGTTGACGATCCGGTTGACTTACAGCGTGATCTTCGAAATTCGTGGGAGCGCGGTTAGGACCGATGACTCACATTACCGACACTTTAATCGACGACATGGTTCAAGCGATCGTCGACGAAGTGGATCCCGAGCAGGTGATCCTCTTTGGCTCCCGCGGGCGCTGCGGGAGGGTAACGTGCTCTATGAGCGACGTTAAGTGTGCCAGGATGCTTCTTCGGGCGGCGGAGCGCGGGATATAACCGCACGCAGATTTATGTGCGGTCCGAGCGATTACAGGCCCTCCGCCTTGCCGCGTCGCAACCATAGTGTTGGCCCCGATGCCGAGCCCATTGATCGACAGGACGCTCTAGCACTCGTAGAGACACTGAGGGGACACGTTGGGCCAGAGTTACCAGAAGCGGAGGCCGGGTGATGGCGTGGCCCATGGCGGAATTGAACACGGTAGCCGAAATTCGGGGAGGAGCCACCCCGCGGCGCGACAACCCGATATACTGGAATGGAGACATCCCCTGGGTTACACCTACCGACCTGCCAGCGCTTGGGGAGGGCATTTCAGAGCTGGATAGTACCACAGAAGCGATCACCAACGAAGGACTTGCGTCCTGCTCAGCCCGCCTTCTTCCGCCCGGGACGGTTCTGTTCTCTTCGCGTGCGACGATTGGAAAAGTCGGAATTGCAACTGTCCCGCTCGCGACGAACCAGGGATTCGCAAATTTCATACCTAAATCTGGAGTGGAATCGCGTTATCTCGCATGGTGTCTTCATCACGCCGCTGATCGGGTCGCAGGGCTCGCCGGCTCGACAACGTTTAAGGAGGTCTCAAAGAGCTCATTTGGGCGTTTTCGCATCCCAATCCCACCACTCTCCGAACAACGCCACATCGTCGACATCCTCGATCAGGCCGACCGCCTCCGCCGTCTCCGAGCCGAAGGCGATGCCAAAGCAGCGCGCATTCTGCCAGCCCTTTTTATCGAAATGTTCAGTGATCCGGCGACAAATCCGATGGGGTGGCCAGTCAGGCCCTTTGACAGTGTCTGTGAGTCTCGACTTGGCAAGATGCTGGATCAAAAACAGCAGACTGGCCGACATCGACGTTTTTATCTTAGGAATGCGAATGTTTATTGGGATCGGTTGGACCTTCGCGAAGTTCTTGAGATGGACTTCGACGAGGCAGACCGCGATGAATTCAGACTAAGGAAGGGAGACGTCCTGATCTGTGAAGGTGGAGAGGTTGGTCGTTGCGCCATTTGGAATGACGAGTTACCGGAGTGCTACTTCCAAAAAGCCCTCCATCGAGCACGTCCCTTTCCGAGCACTGCGACTTCTGAGTATATCGTATTTCTATTTCTGTTGTTGGCGCAGCGCGGCGCTTTGCTGGACGCCGCCTCCAAGGTGACATTTTCGCACTTAACAGGCGTAAAGTTGAAAGGGCTGGCAATTCCAGTACCGCCTTTCCATCTTCAGGAACGATTCTCTTCGAAGGCGCGCGCGACAAAGAATGCTCTGGAACCGGCCGCATTGGCACAGGATAGAATCAGTTTGGCGAATACGGTCCTCTTGAACCGCGCTTACTCCGGTACACTGACAGCTTGAATCGAGAACTGTGCTTGAGTGAATCAGGTGCAACAAAAGCGGAAAATTGCCGAATTGTGGGGGGCCGGGGGCCGTCAATAAGCAACACGGGAGTCGGCAGGAATGCCGGAGTCCTTAGCGGGGTCGCCGGGTTGTGCCGAACAATGACTCGAATACATACCGTGATCGAACACCTGGAACCAGATTGCCGCGTTGGTGACCGTCATGACAAGACAAGATGTTGTGAATGGAACACAGTGTGACGCCAAAGATCTAGTGAAAAGTCGCTCGCTTGAAAATTCGACGGTGGATCCTAGACGACTCCGAGGAGTATATTACACGCCGGACGCAATAGCGGGCCTCTTGGCAGAATGGGCGATCGCAGCGGAGCCAGGCACTGTACTGGATCCCAGCTTTGGCGGATGCGCGTTTATGAACGCGGCAACGAGAGTCTTAGCTAGCAGGGGTATCTCGTATCCCGGGCGTTTAGTTTTCGGCGTAGACGTTGAACCCTCTTGCTTGGAATATGTACGCGCAAGCACAAATCTCGTTGAGACAAACTGCACGATCAACGACTTCTTAACTCTTTTGCCCGAGGATATGCATGGTGCTCCGTTTCAGGCGGTTATCGGCAATCCGCCATACGTGCGTCACCATTGGCTCAAAGGAACCACCAGAGAGGCTGGCAGCACAGCCATAGAAGCCACGGGGGTAAACCTTTCCGGCAGGGCGAGCGCGTGGGCATATTTCCTGATTCACACAATGAACTTTATTGCAACGAATGGTAGACTTGCGCTGCTTGTTCCCGAAGCAATCCTTCAAGCCGACTACGCTACCGCAGTCAGAGACTTCCTCCGAAGTTCCTTTAGTCATGTTTGCCTCGTTCACGTTCGCGATCGTTTATTTGAGGACACCGACGAGGCTGTTGTCGTGGTCGCTGCTTCGGAATATGGAGGCAACGGTGGCCTTCTGCGTGTTGAAGCAGTCGAGTGCTCAGAGGAACTGGAGGCGGTTCTAAATGCTCCAAGCAGCCGGAAAGCTAGTTTACAACTCGTAACTTCGAAAGGTCGTCGCGTTGAGTCGCTGACTTTGGAAGTGCTTAGTGAATTAGAGCAACACCCGTCAGTACGGCAGATCCATGATTTCGCGACTGTGAAGGTTGGCGTGGTGACAGGTGCTAATCAACACTTCATCCGCAATGACAATGACATGAAGCACCTCGGTGTCCCCCAAGAATTTTGGGAGCGGCTAATTTCACGTACGCGATGGCTTTCAGGATTGGAATTCACTGAAGAAGATCTTCATCGACTCGCGGACGCAGGCCATCATACAATATTGGTTCGCCCTCTGTCAACGATTGAAGAGTCTTCCGGCATCCAGCAGTGGATTGCGGAAGGCATGGAGGCAGGAATTCACGAGCGGTACAAATGTAAACTGCGACGTCCCTGGTATCGTGTCGACTTACAGGCTGCACCGGATGCCTTCGCTACATGCACCCGTCTGGGCGCTCCCCTGCTCGTACTAAACCTAGCAGGCTGCCGATGCACCAATGCACTCCATGCGATGTATTGGCATCAGGGAATCGAGGTCTCGCCGTCGGCCATCTCTGTAGGGTTCCTCACAAGCGCGGTCAGTGTCTGGGCCGAACTCCACGGCCGTCGGTACGGAGGAGGCGTTTTGAAGATCGAACCTAGCACCTTGAACCGAACGCCGGTACCGCTCGTTGAGAATTCGGAAGGTGCTTTCGACGAATTGAATCAACTCATTCGATATGGCCGAGAAGCCGAAGCCAGGGCGCTGGCGGACGATCTGGTTCTTGGAGACCGATTGGGATTAACGAAGAAAGATATCCGGCGACTACAGCGGGCACGCACGCAATTGATGGCCCAACGCCGACCCGTCAGAAATGGAAGTGACCATGCCTAAGTTTACTGTCGACACGCACTTGTTTCGCGAGTTGGGGGAGCTGTTGGTCGGGCGCGACTCAACCGCGCTCATCGAACTGATCAAGAACGCCTACGATGCCGATGCGACCGAGGTTACCGTCTATGGAGAGCGGCTCGATAGTCTAGATGAAGGCGGCATTCTGATTACCGATAACGGGGTCGGTATGACCGCGGATAATTTTGAGAACGGATTCTTGCGGATCGCTTCTAGGATGAAAGAGCACGGAGAGCGGCGATCCAACGTATTTCAACGTCGTTACACCGGCGCCAAGGGAATCGGCCGACTCGCCGCCCATAAGCTTGCCAGAAAGCTCGACGTAGATAGCGTTCCGCGAGACTCTGAGCCCGAGGGGCTTCAAGAAATCGTGCACGCCGAGATAGATTGGGATAAGATCGAGGGGTACGAAATTCTGGATGAACTTGACGCTACCGACGCGATTCGTCTGGAAACGAAGACGGTGCACGAAAACGCCGTTCCCGGCACGACGCTCGTTCTCTCTCGGCTGCGGCGAGTCTGGACAGAAGTTGAGCGTGCGAGGTTTTTTGCCGAGGTCCAATCTTTCGATCCTCCCTCATTCCTACGCGAGCCGCTCCCTCGATCAGTCGTCGAAAAACCACTGCTGTTCGACACGCCGACTGTCCGGGACCATGGTAACGACGCTGCGGCCTCCTCATTCAAAGTGAATCTTGAAGGGGACTTTGCTGCTGGCGAGAACTACTGGGCGCTCGTTGCCGAGGTTGCGACTTGGGTGCTGGAGATAACGGCAGTTGCCGGCAGCGACGAAGTGCATTTTGCCATTGCGCCAACGAAAAGAACACGCAAGGATAACCCGGAAGCGAGGGAGTACTACCATTCGATCCGTCATCCCACTCCCGGAAAGGGTCCGCATTTCGAGGCACGTATCCTGGTCAGAGAAGGGCGCGTTAGCGGCAGCCGGGACCAGCGGGTGTGGGCGACGCGAGTCAGCGGAATCCGAGTTTATCTGGAAGGTTTTCGCGTCTTACCCTATGGCGAGCAACAGGACGATTGGCTCTCGATTGACGCGGACTATACGAGACGCCCGCGGCAACTCGAGATGCTTCAAGAACTCCGTCTTGGTGCAGAAGCGACCGACCCCGACGAGGGCCTCATTCGCGTGCCGAACAACAACTACTTTGGAGCGGTTTTTCTTATCCAGGAACGCTGTCCCAATCTTCGTGTTCTCGTGAACCGAGAGGGATTCATCCCCGAGGCCGGATTTGACACATTGGTGAAACTCGTGCGGACAGGAATCGATTTTTGCACGCGCGCGAGGGCAGCAGCGGCCCACGCGCGCCGCCAACGAAGGAAGGAAGACCGTCGTCGAGAACCAAAGGCCGCATTGGGTCAGACGGGAGAGGTAGAAGCCAGTGGAGCTACAGACGAGGCGATTGAGGAGCTTGCGGCGCCCAACCGGCTTCGAGGTGCGGTTCAGCTCATGAAAAAAGCTCGCGTGCACCTCAGCGCGGGAGATACCACAACAGCCGAAGTCACCACTAACGCGGCCCTGCAAGAACTAGGCGAAGCGACTGATCTCGTCGAGGACCTGTGGTCCGAACGATCTCTCCTGCACATCCTTGCGTCCGTGGGAACTCAGATGGCCGCTTTCGTCCATGAAATCAACGCCTTGATCGGAGCGGCACAAACCATCGAACAGGCCCTGGAATGCGTCCTCAAAGAGAAAGGGCTGTCTCAAGAACGGCGCCGAACGCTAAGGGAGATAGTTACGGTCGCCACGGACCTGAAGCGTGGGCTGGAGCGCCAGGCTGCCTATCTGATAGACATCGAAACGCCCGACGCACGCCGCCGCCGTTCGCGCCAGCGTTTAAGCGAACGCTTCGAAGCTGCGGTTCGCCTCGTTAGGCATCAAGCGGACCGCCGAGACATTGACATCGACAATCAGATTCCATCTGAATTAAGATCTCCCCCGATGTTTCCTGCTGAGGTTACGGCGGTATTTGCCAATCTCCTGACCAATGCGGTTAAAGCCGCTGGAGAGGATGGACGTATCCGTGCTTCGGCATCCAGTGAAGGCAATCAAGTACAGATTCGTATTCAGAACACCGGTGACGCCGTCAATCTTGATGAATCAGAGCGCTTGTTTAAGCCATTCGAGTCGACGACATTGGAAGTAGACTCAGTATTGGGTCAGGGAATGGGGCTGGGGTTACCGATTACACGGAACCTGTTGGATAACTATGGGGCGTTAATAGATTTCGTCGATCCAACCGATCCGTTCGCGACGGCTATTGAGATCACCTTTCCAGGCAGGAGTCAACCTTAGTCATGAAGAAGATCAATAGGCCATCAATTCTTGCAATTGACGATAAACCTGATGAATTGATTCCTCAATTCGCTCTAGATCTGAATAGCCGCGTAGCGGCACGTGTAATTCATCCTCAGGATGTAGATATATCGGACCTTGAAGATGCCGATCTGGTTCTGGTGGACTATCGCCTGGACAGTTGGCGGGAAAGGGACGTTCTCTCGACCGCTTCACTACAGCCAGCAACGGGAATGGCTCTAGCGACTATTCTGAGAGAGCTGGTAGATAAAAATGAAAGAGATAGATTGACGGCATTTGCGTTGCATACGGCTCATCTCGGCGATATTAGAGGCCGTTTTCCTTCAGGGACGGCTCAACACGTTCTTGCGCGTCTGAACAACCTGGAGTGGATTTTTCCTAAGACAGAACCTAATCGTCATTACCAGATGCTTCTTCTTGCGAAGGCCGTACAACGACTTCCTGACCGATGGCCGGATAACTCGACTTCAACGGCAAGGCAGCTTCTCGATATGGATGAGGACGACGATTCGTTTCAGAGTTGCTGGCACGATGTTCGAGACTGCCGGGTGCCAATTAATGAGTTGACGACAGGTGGACACGGCATCCTTTTCATACGATGGTTGCTTCATCAAGTATTGCCGTATCCCACCTTTTTGTGGGCAGAGCATTGGGTTGCGGCGCGCCTTGCAATTTCGGTTGGTGTCCTTCGCGATATACTGGCGGGAGATAGTCTTTTGGCTAAAGACTTGAAAGCCATGCGCTATTCTGGGATTCTGGCGGGATTTCTCGGAGTTAGGTGGTGGCGAGGTGCTCTCGAGGACTACGTTTGGAAATTATCAGGAGGATCCACGGCTGATGCACAACTATTGCGGAACGCCCTAGTCAAGCGTGCAGGGGTGGATTTGGATCAAATTGACGCGCATCCTGCAGTCGTTTGTATGGACAGGGATTTACAGCCCACCGGCAAGTTTTTAACGCCAATGACCGCGATTGCTATCCACCCGGACCACTGGCCCCCATTTGCTGACGCAGCCTGGATAGACATCGAAACCGTGAGACATGACACTACTTTGCTGTCCATGGTGGATCCTCTTGACCCTCGCCTTGAATGAAGATGAACAGGAAAATAATAATGGCTGGATTACGGTTTAAGGTGATTGAACTTGTACAGGAAACCAAAGCAATGATAACCATGGGAACAGGTTTCTTTGATTCGCGAACATCGTGGGCATTGGACCAGTTCCTGCGCGATCTCCAAAGGATTGGTAGTAGGGTACATACAGGAAGTTCTCGGTTGGTGCTACAATGCCTTCACACTAAACCGAGCGACAAATACGAGGCTGGTCGACGTCGAGGTGGTAAACGGATACACGCGGTAATTGCAGGCACTTGGGATCTGCGACCGTTAGAGAAGCGCGAGATAGAATTCTGCGGGATCGCTTCTACTAAGGTCGAATTGTACGCTTCGGACGATCCGAACGAACGCTTGGCAATGTGGCGTTTGGAACTGGGTGCTGAGGACAGCCCGGGCTGCTACGTACACGCTCAGATACTGGGGGACACCGAAAAACCGCCATTCCCCAAATCACTACCGATTCCCAGATTACCTAGCCTCTTCGTCACTCCAATGAGCGCTGTAGAGTTCGTACTCTGCGAACTTTTCCAGGACGATTGGGCTAAGGCGATCGCTAAAAAGAGTCACGCGGCCGACGATTGGCGTGCGCTGCAAAAAAAGTGGCTCCATAAGCTGTTTTCATGGTACAGAGAACAAATAGAAAAAGCGGGTTCCTCTTCTTGGGTGACATTAAAGGAGGCGAAGCCAAAACACAATATGTTTCTTCCACGTTGAATTCCCAAGGTTGGCATGTCACGTTTGCCGCAGACAACTCCGTTCCAAGGAGTTGAGCACCCAGATAGATATCGCTTGCGGACCCGATTTTTTAAGTCTCCTTTGCCGCACAGTGAAATTAGAGACTTCATCGTTAGTCAATGAACAATAAGATAATCAGCAGGAATCCCGGCATCCTCTGCGAAACCCCCGTGTTCTCTGGGACCAGGGTGTCGATACGTATTCTGTTCGAATACTTGGAAGCAGGGGACCGTCTCGAAGACTTCCCTGACAGCTACCCCACGGCGTCACGCGATCAGGCGATTGAAGTACTCAAAACCGCGAAGATGACGCTGACCGGGAAATCGGATGAAGCTGTTGTTTGACAAGTCCCTGCCGATACCGCTCGAAGCTTACTTCCCGGGATCATTTGATATACTTACGGTTTAGCGCATGGACTGGACGAGGTAATCAAACGGTGAGCTACTGTACCTGCCGCTTCCACGCACCGGTACGGCCGGACACAACCGCCGGGAATCTCGGATGTGAAACTTCCCGAGGGCCGGGTGCCAGGTCGCCTGTTCTGCTGTGTAGTGTGGAATGCAGGTTTATTCAATACTCCAATTATCCATCCAGGAGGTATTATTACACTCTGTAATGAAGAGAATACCATTGCTGTTCTCCTGGCTACGTCCAACCGGACATATCTGCTGAAGAACCGGGCGCTTCCATCGATCGAGCAGCAGTCCCGTCCCCCGGCCCGGGTGATCATCGTCGATGACTCGGGCGATGAGGCTGCCGCCGAACGAACCGGGCTGATAGTCCGGCAATGGCAACGGGCCCGAATGGATGTGGATTTTCTACACAACCGGCGCACGAAGGGGGCCGCAGGTGCGTGGAACTCAGGTTTAGATCACCTGCTGCGAACATGCTGTGACCCAAGACAACAGTACGTCGCAATCTTGGACGACGATGATCAGTGGCATCCCCACCATCTGCGCACATGTCTGGCGACCGCCGAGAAAAAAAGCCTTGACATGGTCGCGGCTCCGTTTCTTCGGGTGGAAGAGAACGCCAAGACCCTCTTGACGTCTCCGCCAGCATCACTCGATGCGGCGAACTTCTTGGTCGGTAATCCCGGTATCCAAGGCAGTAATCTGGTTTGTCGCCTGAGCGTGTTACTTGAAGCAGGTCTGTTCGATGAATCGCTGCCGAGTTGTACCGATCGCGATCTATGCATCCGCATCGCGGAGTTGCCCGGCGTTCGGTACGGTTCCACCACGGAACCGACTGTCCATCACTTTGCTTGCGAGTCAAGACCTCGATTGTCAACACCCGGGTCGCACGACAAGGTCAGGGGGCTGGATCGATTCTTCCGCAAGTACAAGGGGCGTATGTCCGATGTCGAGAAAGTAGCGTTTTGCGCCCGCGCCGAGAGACTTTTCGGATGGAAGGAATCGCCGCAATCACCCGAAGCTGAAGGTCGTCTGCACGGCGGCCGACTGTCATCAGCCTCTCCAACACTGGCGCCACGTCAGGCACCGCCCCACTTGGTCGTCGGGGTGGTTGCCGACAATGCCAGGCACAAGGAGGTGGGAAATCTTCTCGACGATCTTCACGGGTTGGCCGATGCGACTGACTTATCGGGCTACGACGTCTTAGTCTTGGAGAACGGCGACGATGGGACGCCCAGCGACGAACTACGTACACTAATCGAGCGCGAGCGTAGTAACGGTCTGAGTATCCATTTTATGGACCGTGCGCGGCATTTGCAAGATGCCACGAGCGGACGGGTTCTCGACGGTGGCGTGAGTAAGGAAGTTAGGTTGTCAATCGCCCATGCGCGGACGGTATTGCAGACGTACCTGTACGCATTCGCTAAAAGACGGCCAGGTGCGGTGGTTTGGATCATCGATGACGACATGCGGCTCGACCCGTTGTTCATTGAGAAAAATGGAAGCCTACAACGGCGAGCAAATAAGATTGCACCGATACTCCGAGAGCTTCGCCGACTCCGTGCCGGTGGGATCGTCGATATCGCAATCGGGACGTACACTGGAGCGGCGCCTTTGCCGTCTTTCGCAACCGTACGTGTTCAGGTCGTCGATTTGATCGCGTCGCTATGGTGGCTGGCGTCCCAGAAATCTACAGACTGCCTTCCGGATCGAGGGATGGAGAACGCCACGTGGCGGTCCGGCCGGCGCGACTACTATTACGATCTGTCGCGCAAAGAGACAGATCGATTGGAAGCCCCGTTCTGGATCACGCCCGCGTTTCCCGGTGAAAAGGTCGGTTCAGCGTTCGTGCGCGTAGCTGGCATTGCGGAGCGGATCCTCGCTGGCGAGCAGGTCTTCCGGCCTCTTGCATTGGAGGCCAATCTCAATCCTCTCGATTTGATCGGTGAAGGGCTTCAGCGAGGCGGCAATACCTTTGTGCTCGATGTCGAATCTCTGAAGCTGGCCCCTAATCCATCACCGATCATCGACGGGCGACCGAGCCGCCGTGCTGACATGATTTGGGCGTTGCTGCAGAAACGCTACTTCAGCCGTCAGATCGTCACCTTGCCGTTCGGCCTGTTTCACGACAGATCACATGTCGCCGCCGCCGAATTGGATGTCGCCGACATCGTCGACGATATACGTGGATACGCGATGTTCTCAGCGCTTGAGGACATTCCTGGGGTATTCAAGATCACCACGGATGACCGGGGCATTCGTTTGTCCGAAGAAATGGTCGTTTGTTTCGCTCAGCGCGTCCACAAATACCTCGAAGAACGGCGGGCCGCATTTCGCCTTTCATTCTACCGAATCCGCGGTCTGATCCGTGTCTTACGAAGGCTAATGGACGACCCAGAAAATTGGTGGCAGGGAGTTGAATATCGAACTGCGGTAAGACAACTTCGGACGTTTTCCGAACGCTTGGCCGATTTCTACAAGATGGAGACTCTGAATCGCATTGAACGCGGAACTGAGGAACTTGATGCACGCCGCATCGCCGAGTTTCTTGAACATCTGCCAATCGAAATTGAGAGCCATAGAAGGCGGCTTTCGGATATCTCGGCTCTGGTTCACAGCCTTGAGGGCGACAGGATCGCGAACGCCAAGGCCATTGCCACGCGACTGGCAGTACCCATCGGTGTGCTTAAGGTATTGGGATGCGGCATGGAGGGAGTAGCCCTCACCGATGGCACCAGGGTATTTAAAGTCTTCGATTACTGGTGGAAGCGTTCTCACAAACTCTCGGCCCCTGCGTTCCTGCGTTCGCTTGTCGGCGCCTGGAAGGACACGCACGCTCTCTATCCGCTTCATGATTTCGTCGAGTCGGGACATCAAAAGGTGCTGACGTACTCTTATGAAGTCAGCACACCTTACAAGGGCGGTCACGGGCCCTCCATGGTTAATCTGGTCGCCGAATGTCGCCGGCATGGTATCGTTTGTCGAAACATCGATCCAGACAACCTGCGTGTAGTTAATGGACGGATTCGGCTGATCGACTACGGTTCGGACATCCACCCATTCGATGAAGATGAATTCCATACGATGTGCCAGCGCGCTTGGCTATCATATCGCTGGGCTGACCGTTCAAACTTAAAAAACATCATGCGCGAGGCGCTGACGGACGAGAAAATACCTGAACTCGATGGTTTTGAGCGGTTCTACGAGGCAATTCGAAAGGTTACAGGTCAGCATGAAACGCCGAAGGATGTTGTGCTGAATTTTGTTGAGAAAGCCGAGCGAATTCTCGACTACGGGTGTGGCAAGGGATGGCTTGCCCGAGAAATTTCGGACATGGGCAGGGATGTCTTTGGTTACGATCCTGGAGAAGCATACAAGTCGCGTTGGGAGTCACTCTGTCGGAAACGTGAAAACCTACGATTTGCGGATGATCTGAGTGACGCGTTGGCGGCGGGTCCATTTGATCTTGTTGTTTGCCGTCGTGTGCTTTGCACGATTGAAGACAACGAAGAATTTAGGACGATTCTCAGCGATTTGCGAAATCTGGTCAGCGAGAGTGGTCGGGTATTGGTTACCGTTTGTGACCCAAATTTCACGTTCGGTGGTTCGACACCTGAGGCTGACCGTGAACTGCCCCCTGATGCCCGTTACGAGAGTGTCTTCAGGTGGCTCAAGAGGGTGCGCGAAACCGGCAGGGTGCGCCTCGAGGTGCACCGACCCGAGCGGATGCTTCGGCGAGAATTTGCTCTGGCAGGTCTGGCGGTGTGTCGCCGTGTCGAAGTACCTACAATTGATCTTGAGCGATTCGAACCATCGTCGGACCAGTTAGTCTTTGAACTCAGCCCAATAGCGCCACTGCCCGGCGAGGTCACGCTAATGATCAAGGCATGTGGCATGGAAGCTGCTACTTTGGATGTGCAGGTTCGCCACCTTGTTTCACAACTGGAGACCTCGAGGGCTTTTACCGAGCGAATTCTGGTAATCGACTCCCGTGAAGATGAATTCCTTAGGCAACACACCATTGGGAACTTGGCCGATTTGTATAATGCGGCGCGTCGTTTGGAGCAAGCAGGATGGATCGACCGGATTGTTGACGGGCCGAATGACGTCGACGACACGGTATTGCTAAACAAGCGGTGGTTCGGAATTCCCTGTCGTACGGCTCACGCTTACAGCGGCGCTCAGATCGCCTCTACGCTGAACGGATTCGATGCATGTTCCACCCGGTACGTCCTCCAATTGGACGTTGACGTCATGGTTGGCCGACTGGACCGTAGTCATGATTATCTAGCGGAAATGCTTTCAGTGTTGCAGCGCGATCCGGAAGCGGTCACGGTATCTTTCAATGTAGCGATGGACCATGATCGGCCCTATACGGAAGCGGGAGAGACGGGGGCGTGGCGTGTGGAGGTGCGCGCAGGATTGATAGATCTCCAACGTCTTTTCGACGCTCGGCCGCTACCGAACCGGCTCCGCGGAGAACGTCTGGAATTTCACTGGTACCGAGCCCTAGATCGGCAGATCGCGCAGGGTAGGGGTCGTTCATATCGCGGCGGCGACCGTCGAACCTACTTCGTGCACCCGCCCAATGTTCGCAAGCGCAATATTACTGAGTGGTTCGCAATACTCGACCGCATTGAACACGGTGTGGTCCCGTGCGTTCAATTTGGAAACGTGGATTGGGTCGGCGACAAGGTGAGCTGGATGGGACCGCAGCGGTTAGAACAGTTCGTCTTTGTGGTATCGGGTCGTAACGTGCAGCCGGGGCGGTTTCGTCGTTGCATCGAGTCATTGGCTAGACAGAAAGGGGCACAATGGGGCGCCGTGGTTATTGATGACGGATCGGACCCGATGTTTGCCGAACACTTTGAGATCGCTTGCCGGCCGCTCGTAGAGCGTTGCACGGTCATTCGTAACCGCCGTCGTTGTGGATTGCTCGTCAACATGGTAACTGCAATTAGGCAGTTATGTGCCGATCCCGAATCGGTCATTGTAACTCTCGATTCTGACGATGCCCTGATCGGCGATCGCGTTCTGGAAAGACTTGCAGCAGAGTACGATCGGGGAGCCGACGTGACAGTTGGTACAATGCTGCGGATCGACAAGGACGCCAATTATCCGGTTTGTTTCGATCAGCCGCGGCGACACCGTGGAGGAAACGTTTGGCAGCACCTTCGGTCGTTCAAAAAACGGCTTTTCGATGCCATTCCTGACGATGCACTTCGGCTCGATGGAGACTATATCGACCTCGCCAATGACTGGGCGTACATGCTGCCGATTGTGGAGATGGCAGACATGCCCGTACATATTGCTGAACCACTTTATCTTTACGAACCTTCAAGGATTTGGAAAGGAGCTGATCGAGCACTTCGCGAGGAAGTCATCGCACGCATCGCCGCCAAGGACACGGTGTACCAAGACGAGACGTGCAATGCGTACAGCGAAAAAATCGACGCAAGGGTCAGGCGATAAGGATTATTTTCGTTGTAGCGGTTATTTTGCGGGAACCATGCCGCGAACTCTTCTGTTATGATTCAGACGAAAAATGGGCTTTTTCGGTTTATGTATAAGCCATAAGTTGGACTCAATAGATGGAGGAGTCCGTATCGAAGAAGCGGTAGCAGTAAAGCCTATTGCCGCAAGCTATCACGGGGTTTTTATAGTTGATATAATAATCCTGTGTAGGAGGAGCGAGATATTTCAATTATTCTACGTTCGAACAGATGCTAATCAAACTTACTATCCGCATATCTAGACGCTTCCGAGAGGTTGAGATCGAATTGGGGAGTCCGGCGGGCTTCATCGGACCCAACAACTCGGGCAAGACCTTGGCCATGCAGGGGCTGGCGTTATGGGACATTGGGCTGATGCGCTGGAATGAGAAGCGCTCCGGCAAGAGTTCACCCGAGAAACCCCCGGGAGTCACGATATACCGGTGTGAACTCGTTCACTGCGTCCCCGAACCGAAATTCGGATTGAACTCGACGCAATTTCGGATGTAGCCGATAGTGCGATTTCTGCAGGAGATTCAACATGAATCTTACAGCCTTCAGTATCGCTAACTTCAAGGCCTTCGCCGATGCTCAACGCATTCCGCTACGGCCCATCACATTGATCTACGGCGCTAACAGTGCCGGAAAATCGAGTGCGATTCATGCGCTCGCACTTGCGCATCACGCTATCGAGACCGGAGACCTCGACGTACAGCGGACCCGTATCGGTGGCGAGTCCATTGATCTTGGCGGTTTCCAACAGTACGTACATCGGCGTGAACACACCAGAGACGTCGAACTCGGTTTCGAATTGGATCCAACCGGCCTCGTCGATCGCCTTCCGGATTCGCTGGACTCGACGTACAAGATCGAGGCGGAACTGACAATCGGAGAAGCGGATGGCGGCGTAAGAACTGCATCATCAGGTAGTCGTACTCGCGGCGTGTGCCTTCATCGCTTTGTGCTGAACATTGATGATGCAGAGTTGCTTTCCATGAGCGCCAGGCGTGGGGGGCTGATGGGCATGAATCGAATTGACCACGAACATCCGGTCCTTCGGGATCTTTTTCGTCGCCAACTGTTGCAGGTTACGGAGAGTCGAGAAAATCTCGATACAGACGTCGCCAATCTCCACCAAATGCTCAGGCTGCTGGTCCCCAATATCACGGCCACGTCCGGAGGAATATTCCCTCGAATAAGAAAGGAGTTTGCCGGTAATGATCTGTATGGGAGCAGGCGGGAGGACACCGTACGTGCAATCGTACCAATCGACGCGATAAACGATCTCATGGTGGGACTTGGCACGGCCCTTGAGGACGAATTAGATAGACTCCGCTACCTTGGCGCGTTAAGATCGTATCCTCCCAGACATCATGTCTTTTCACAGCACGATGATCCAAACAGGTACGCTGGTGGCGGCTATGCCTGGGACGTAGTTCGTGATAATCCGGAAGTGCGTAGACTCGTTAATGAATGGCTGGGTGACTCAGAACGGCTGAAGACACCTTACGAACTCCAGGTACGTGATTTGCTATCGACAGACATGGTGTCCCGCGATGTGCGAGGAAAGATTCGCAAGGCGCTACACGATCTTCTAACGTCACTTCTCAGCCGAATGGACGCACAGGAACTCATCAAATTGAAGGTCCTGGCTGATCGTCTTGCCGAGCGAATCGTAGAACTTGACCCGGAGGATGAGGAGGATTTGATCCCCGATATTGAGGAACTCGTATCGTCGTTAAGCGACGAAGACCAGGTGTCCGAGCGGTGGGTTGAGGAGATGGTAGCGGCGCGGTCTGAAGCCCTAAAACAGCTCGTTCTCATCGACAAACGCACCGGCACCCCGATTAGTCACCGTGACGTGGGAATCGGTGTGAGCCAGGTGCTGCCGGTTCTGGTCTCGGCCTACGCATCGAAAAACAAACTACTGGCAATCGAACAGCCGGAAATCCACCTCCATCCGGCGCTTCAGGCCGAGTTGGGCGATGTATTTCTGCAGTCGGCGTTGGGCGACAGCGACAATACATTCCTCATTGAAACACACAGTGAACACTTGCTGCTGCGCATCATGCGACGCATGCGGGAGACGGACGCTGGCGAATTGGATGATTCATTGCCGGACGTGCATCCGGACGACGTGATGGTACTATTCGTCGAGCCAGACGGACCACAAAGTATCGTCCGCCAGATGCCCCTCAACGAACGTGGAGAGTTGGTCAAGGCCTGGCCTGGTGGCTTTTTCGAGGAAGGAATAAGGGAAATCTTCTGAGTGCCGCTTCTTGCCGATTACGCAATTACGCCTGATGTGTTCGACCCCACGTCTTACTCCAACGAGGAAATCGGACGTCTGCACCTCCGTGAAATTGGCGAAGTAATGAGGACCGAGGGTGTCGTTCGCGATCTCCGTTCTGGGGAATGGCGCCGACTCTTCGCTTCCGACGTACGGCCCTGGCATCGAACCGGTAAGGAATTGGTAAGGAAACTTGCGGCTCAAGGAAGACTGATTGAATTCCAACCGGCATTGGGTAACGTCCCTGCGGATGATGCCGGCTGGTGCGCAGAAGCGCTCGCGACACAGGCGGTGATGTCCCTCACGGGTGGCATCATTGCGACGGAGCCGGTGAAAGACCTCTATCGGTCAGAATCGTTGGTAGCACGCATCGACCGGCTTGACAGCGCGGACTGGTGGCAGAATCGCAGTTCTTCCGTTCGTCTTCCCCGCAGCCTGACGGCTTATCAGCAGCATCTCGAACCGATTCTCCGCTGTGCGAACTCACTGCAGTTCATCGATCCACACCTGGATCCGACGTTAGGACGATACAGGGAATTCGGGGACCTCCTTGATGTTATTGGTGCGCCAGTGATCGAAATTCACCGCGTGTGTTACTATGGGACCGGCAGCAGTCGCAGGATTCCCGATCTCGCCGAGTGGGAGAAACACTTCCGCGCCGGGCTTGATGCTTCCCTACGATCCGCAAATCTCCGGGCAGAGATCTTCATTTGGGATAACTTCCACGACCGTTACCTGATCAGCAATCTGATTGGCATCTCGCTGCCGAATGGCTTCGATACGACGAGCATCCCTAATGACAGAACCACCTGGACCCGCCTTGGTAGGCGCGACCGCGACGACATACAGCGCGAGTTCGATCCCGCCAGCAGACACCATACACTACATGGGCAATTCAGCATACCGTAGGCCAGTGTAAATGCCCGATACGGAGCTCGACAGACTCGCCGCTCAGATCGCACGCGAGGAAGCACGGCTAAGAGAAATCGAGGCCGAACAGACCGCCGCCAGGCAGCGTCTGAAGGCACTATCCGCGAAGCTCGGCATGCTGCAGCAGTCGGTTTCCGGCGCCCCGGTTTCGCCGCAAACAAACGCCCAGAAGGTCGCCCTCTTCCGGTCTCTATTCAGAGGCCGAGCCGACGTTTTCCCCAGGCATTGGCAGAACCCGAAAAAGCAAACCACTGGCTACGCCCCGGCATGCGCCAACGAATGGGTGCGTGGGGTCTGTGAAAAACCACGCGTCAAGTGTGGCGAGTGCCCCAATCAGGCCTTCATCACTGTGACGGATCAAATGATCATCGATCACCTCAGAGGTCGTCACATCGTTGGCGTTTATCCGTTGCTGGAAGACGAGACGTGCTATTTCCTCGCTCTCGACTTCGACAGGGCGGACTGGAAGAATGATGTGGCCGCATTCCGAAACACCTGTAAGCATTTCGGACTGAATGCGGCAGTGGAGCGTTCCCGGTCCGGCAAGGGAGCCCACGTGTGGTTCTTCTTTGCCGAGCCGGTTCCCGCGAGTGAGGCGCGCAGACTGGGATGCTACCTGATCACCGAGACGATGGCGCACCGGAACGAGCTTCCGATGAGCTCGTACGACCGTCTGTTTCCAAGCCAGGACACGATGCCGCAAGGTGGTTTTGGCAATCTGATCGCCCTGCCGTTGCAGTACGAGGCCAGGCAGCAGGACAATACCGTGTTCGTCAATGAGTCATGGGACCCGTACCCGGACCAATGGGCGTACCTGGCGGGCCTTCCCAGGATCGACCGATCTCGAGTGAAGGAGCTGGCGAGAGACGCGGTAGAGCGAGGAAAGGTTGTCGGCGTTCCTATCGCGCAGGAAACGAAGGGAACAAGAAGCCAACTCAGCCTTGAGGAGGCTTCAAGGAGGACAATCGCTATAAATAAAACGCTTCCGCCCCGTGTGTGCGCTGTTCTCGGAGCGGACATCGTGGTGGACGCAACGAGTTTGCCACCGGTGCTGATCGATCAGATCAAACGCCTCGCCGCTTTCGAGAATCCGGAGTTCTACAAGAAGCAGGCAATGCGTCTGTCGACGGCGCTGACGCCGCGCGTAATCAGCTGTGCCGAAGTGGCAGGCAACCGGATCGGCTTGCCCCGAGGTTGTCTGCCCGCACTTGAGGATTTGATCGATAAGCACGATATCGAATTCGTAATCGATGATCAAAGATTGGATGGCGAGGCAATTGGTGTTGAGTTTCGCGGTGAGTTGACCGTCATTCAGCAGCAAGCGGTTCGTGCGTTGCTCGCCCACGATATCGGTGTCTTTGTCGCTCCCCCTGGCAGTGGTAAGACGGTTTTGGGCACGCACCTGGTAGCCGACCGTGGACGCAGCGCGCTCGTCCTTGTGCACCGTACGCAGCTCATTGACCAGTGGAGAACTCAACTGTCCGTTTTCCTCGATTTGAATCCGCGTGAGATCGGACAGATCGGCGGAGGCAGGCGAAAAACCACGGGAATTGTCGACGTCGGCATGCTGCAGAGCCTCGTGCGACGCGACAGGGAGACCCTGTCGGGGTACGGACACGTGATCGTGGACGAATGTCATCATGTCCCCGCCGTCTCTTTTGAAAAGGTAATGCGGACGGTGCAGGCACGGTATATAACCGGGCTCACTGCAACGCCTCAGCGGAGGGACGGTCATCATCCGATCCTGCATTTCCAACTCGGCCCGATCCGCTTCTCGGTCGATTCCAGGCGCGCGAAGGCAGCGCAGTGAATGGAACATCAGGTCATAATAAGACAGACGGCCTTTCGGCTTGAGGACGAGTCGTCTGGATCCAGCATCCAGGAGATCTACTCGAAACTCGCAAGCGACCGAAATCGCAACGAGATGATTCTGGACGATGTCATTGGCGCCCTCGAGAAAGGAAGGTCTCCCATTCTGCTCACGGAACGCAGAGACCATCTCGACTACTTCGTCGGCCAACTGCACAGCGTCGCTCGGCACCTGGTGGTACTTCAGGGAGGAATGGGTGTGAGACAGCGGGAGGGAGTCCGTCAGCAATTGAAGGACATTCCTGATGACGAGGAACGTCTCATCCTGGCAACCGGCCGCTTTATCGGTGAAGGCTTCGATGATTCCAGACTCGACGCGTTGTTCCTTGCAATGCCGATCTCGTGGCGAGGCACCCTTGTGCAATACACGGGCCGGCTTCATCGCAGGCACCCGTCCAAGTCCGAGGTTCGCATATACGACTACGTGGACGCCGATGTGCCGATGCTCGCAAAGATGTTTAAAAAACGACGAAAGGGATACCGGGCTATGGGCTATGATCTGCGCAAGCCCGACAACGACGAAAGTGTTGGAAGCGGCGAATACGTTGTTGAATACGACCGGGAAGTGATCCAGAGTCTCGGACGTGAGACGTTCTGATTTACCGATCTGAGCGGCTTCGCCTGCGAGACCGGACTCGACGCGGGGAAAATGGGCGAAACTGAAAACATCACACAGTGCGCATTTGACGTGATCCCTGCTTAGCTATATGCGTAGCTAAGAAAGTTATCGACCGTTTTTGAGGGAGTCACACAATGTCAGTAGTCAACGTACATGAGGCCAAAACACAGCTATCCCGTCTCCTGGCGAGGGCTGAGGCGGGTGAAGAGATCGTCATTGCCCGTAATGGCGACCCGGTTGCAAGGCTCGTGCCCTGCGAAAATTGTCCCGGTGTCCGGCAGTTTGGCGCCAAGAAGGGCCTGATTGTGGTCGACGACAGTTTCTTCGACCTACTTCCGGAAGACGAATTGGCTGCCTGGGAGGGATGATTGCGTGCGCATTCTACTCGACACCCATGCCTTTCTCTGGTGGCTCGCCGGCAGTGATCGTTTGTCGGGGATTGCCCGCGATGCAATTGCCGACCCGGGTAAAGATGTCCTCATCAGCGCGGCGTCCGCGCCTGGGAGATCGCAACGAAGCATCGCCTCGGGAAGCTTCCGTGGGCCGACGTGGTCGTACATGACTTCGCCGGCTGCATTGCGGGCCAGGGATTTCAGGAATTGCCGATTACCGTCCGAAACGGCGAACGCGCCGGTCGGCTGCAGGGATTGCATCGCGACCTCTTCGACCGGATGCTGATCGCACAGGCCCTCACCCTCGATGTCCCCCTTGTTTCGATAGAGACACGATTCGATCGATATGGCGTTAACCGCTTCTGGTAGTGATGTCGACCCCCAACCCTATTGCGGAATCTCGCACGCACAATCAGGAGCGAATTATCGGCAGCGCTGTCATAGACGGTGGTCATTGAAGTCTCCGACATTCTATCGAGGACGGGATGGAACTTGACATCGAGAGGATATGGCCACCTGTTGCCGGACACAGATCCATCCTGTCCACCATCGACCGCCTGGAAGTTTTGCGTCCCGGCGGTCGAAGTCATTGCGGCCGTGACCGTACTCGGGTTTATGGGTATCGACCACAAGCAGATTCGTGAAACCACAGAGTTCCCTATGCATGATGTAAGTACCTGAAAATACGTAGGGAGTTATGTTTTAAGTGAGCGAAAGCATGGATGCGCATTTGGTTCGTTGCGACGCCTGGATCCTGACACTGCGCGTGAGTGGACGATGGCACGCGGATTGCACGAGTTTTCGTCTGCGACGGAAAGCCGAACCGATTCGTAGATGCAATGCTGGGTTTGTCGACGACTTTAATTTGACATGTAACTATTTAATGGTTACGTTGGATGTATCGAATCCACATAAGGAGAAGCGTACTGCGGCGTATTCAGAGGCTACCCGAATCAGTACAACGAAGGGTAGCCAACCTTGTCGAGGATCTGCGGGATAACGGGCCTATCCAAAACAACTGGCCCAACTACGGAAAACTGGGAGCGGACAGATACCACTGCCACCTCACACGGAGCTGGGTAGTCTGTTGGTCATACAGGAGAAATGCGAAAACGATCGAGGTCTATTATGCAGGCAGTCGTGAAAACGCCCCGTATTGAGATTCTCATCAAGGGAGACATCCCTGACAAGCTGATGTCCGTGCTGAATGAGCAATACGGCGAACAGGTTCGGCTATCGGAAGACAACAGCGACGATCTCATCGACGTATTCAAGACCGAATGGTACCGGAGCGTCAAATCGGGAATGACGCCGGGCGGCAATCTGAGGACTTACCGGGAGAATCACGGGTTGACTCAGGCAAGGCTGGGGGAGATGCTCGGCGGTGTTCCTCGCCAGCATATCTCGAATATGGAGCGGGATGTCAGATCGATCAGCCTGAAAACCGCACGCAAGTTGGCAGAGATATTCCGTGTGTCCCCCGATAAGTTCATTTGACTATCGACGTAACGCCAAGACTTTCAACGAAATGAAGAAAATAGCCGTTGTATTCAATCGTCCTGTCGGTGTAATCCGTCTGTTGCATGCGGCGGATCGATATCTGGAAAAACGCTAAGGGACCAATTCCCGGATGACGAAGAAGAATTGTACGCATCGTCTGCGGAAGTGACGAGGTCTTCCATTTGCCATGGTGCGTATATACGGCTTGCTCAAGTATCTCAATCGAGGATTGAAATATGCCCAGGATAGAAGGATTCCGGGTCAAGAACTTCAAGGTACTCAAAGATGTGACACTGGGCCGCCTCTGGAACCAGAGGCGAATTAAGCCACTTGACCCCATGACAGCCGTTATTGGCAAGAACGGCGTTGGAAAGAGTGCGTTGTTCGATGCATTCGGATTCCTTGCGGATGCCCTCAAAACGGGCGTCGAAGAAGCTTGCGATGCACGCGGCCGGGGCGGATTTGAGAAACTGCGTTCACAGGGGCAAGCTGGTCCAATCGGGTTTGAGGTGTATTATAAGGGACATGTTAACTCCCGGCCCATCACTTACGAGATTGCGATTGACACGGACGAGCATGCCCGCCCGTATGTGTCGCGCGAACGTCTGAGACAGAGACGAAGAAACCAAAGGTACGGACGCCCCTTTTCGTTTTTGTGGCTGGATGACGGGAGTGGTATCGCATGGAAAGGGGAGGAGGGTGACCAGGAAGATAGACTTGAGAAACTGCATGAAGACGCGATGGGGCAAGACGACCCTGAGGTGAAGCGATCGAAATTGTGGGAGATCGTAGAGCTAATTAGAAGAGAAGAGCCCAATGAGACCGAGCAAATTGAACTGGAAGATCGACGCAGGCTTGGCATCGCGACTTTAGGCGCCCTGAAACAACATCCCAGAATCTCTGCCTTCAGGCGTTTTATCGAGGGATGGTATCTCAGCTACTTCACGCCCGACGCTGCCCGAAGTCTGCCGCTGACCGGACCCCAGAGCCGTCTCAGCATCCACGGCGACAATCTCGGCAACGTCGTTCAATTCATGGAACGCGAACACCCTCAGCGGTTTAAGGCCATCCTGAAAGGGATTGCAGACAAAATTCCGGGTATCGATAGGATCGACACAGAAAGATCCAATGACGGACGGTTGTTGCTCCGCTTCAACGATAAAGGTTTTCAGGATCCGTTTTACGCTCAGCAGATGTCCGATGGAACACTGAAGACTTTCGCCTATTTGCTGCTCCTTGAAGATCCTAGCCCGCCTCCATTTTTGTGTATAGAAGAGCCTGAAAACGGCCTGTATCACAAGCTCCTTGAAACTTTGGCGAGCGAATTCCGTGAACACACCAGGAACCCGGGAAGCGGATCTCAGGTTTTTGTGACCACCCATCAACCCTATTTTGTCGATGCACTAGAGCCGGCCGAAGTTTGGATCCTCGAGAAGGGGACGGACGGTTTCTCAACGATTCGCAGGGCGAGTGACGATCCAATCGTGAACAACATGGTCGAAGAGGGTCTGCCACTGGGCGGCCTCTGGTTCAGCGACTATCTGGACGCGAGGTGATCGGATGCACTTTGAGATACTCGTGGAGGATATTTCCGGAAAAAAGGCGCTGGATATCCTGGTACCAAAGATCGTGAGCAAAGAACATACATTCAGGGTCATCGGTTTCAGAGGAATCGGCCACATTCCCAGAAACCTGAAAAGTGGGACCGCCGTGACAAACCGCCTTCTGCTCAATCAACTTCCCAGGTTACTCAGGGCCTACGGGAGGACGTATGCGGGAGGTCCAACAGACCATCCTGCAGCAGTGATTCTTGTCTGCGACCTGGACGATAGGTGTTTGAAGAGATTTCGTCAACGGTTGATCTCGGTTTTGAATGCGTGCAACCCGAAACCGACAACGCGGTTCTGTATCGCCATCGAGGAAGGCGAAGCCTGGCTGCTTGGAGACGATTCGGCGATTAAACGTGCGTATCCGAATCTCAGGGAGACCGTGCTGAATGGATACAAGAACGACTCGATTTGCGGTACCTGGGAAGTTCTGGCTGACGCTGTATTCACCGGTGGATCAACTGCGCTCAAGAGTGGTGGTTGGCGGGCAGTAGGGACGGAAAAATCCGCGTGGGCCGAGAGAATCGCACCGCTGATGGATGTAGAGAACAATGCATCGCCCAGTTTCTGCTATTTTCGAGAGAAGCTTCGTGAACTTACCTGAGTATTCAGCGCGGGTGGAACGATTGAGGTGAATCTATGTACAGCAAGGCGATCAGCCGGAATCCCGACGTTCTCGGCGGCGCCCCCGTATTCTCCGGAACGAGGGTACCGATACGAATTCTGATGGAATACCTGGAGGCCGGGGACCGGCTCGACGACTTCCTCAACAGCTACCCCACGGTGACACGCGACCAGGCGATTGAAGTCCTCAAAACCGCGAAGATGGCGCTGGAGGGGGATCCGGATGAAGCTGTAGTTTGACGAGTCCATGCCCAGACCGCTTGTCGGCAGAGTGGTCGATATGGTCACTGGTGACCTGCAAAGAAGTATCTATCGGATTAGGATAGGCTAGGTTTGCTCGCAATTGAAGTCACGTACTCGCAGGGGTATGTCATCGCCTCTATTGGGATAAACACGGAAACCATGAACGATCTGTTCAATAAATCCAGCGACACTTTTCGCATAGTACACACTGCGGATTGGCATCTGGGAAAAACCCTGAACGATCAATCTCGGGACGAAGAGCACGCGATGTTCCTGCACTGGCTGCTCGGGGTAATTGAAGAACGTGAAGTCGACGCTCTGATTATAGCCGGGGACGTGTTCGACGCCGCAAATCCGCCTCAATCCGCACAGTCCCAATATTACAACTTCGTGTCGGAACTTTACAGGAACACCACCTGTTCACTCATCGTGATTGGCGGCAACCACGACTCGCCCGCACAACTGGAAGCGCCGCGGGAGGTGCTGCACGCGCTCAGGGTTCACGTCGTGGGTTTCATGGCCGAGAAACCGGCAAGCTGCCTCATTGTGTTACCTTCAGCCGAAAATCCAAGCCTTGTCGTCGCGGCGATTCCGTTTTTGCGAGACAGGGATATCAGAACGGGGCACGCCGGTCAGGATGCGGAAGACATTCGAAGGGCGATTACCGAGGGCATATTGCGGCGTTACGCGGAGACCGCAGAAGCCGCAGACAAGTGGGCTAAGCAAGGAGTACCGATATTGGTAACAGGCCACCTAACTGTCACGGGTGCCTCAGATTCGGACAGCGAAAGGGAAATTCATATCGGTGGTCTTGGCGCCGTTAGCGCTGACGCCTTTCCCGATATCTTTTCTTACGTTGCCCTGGGACATCTGCACCGGCCGCAAAAGCTGGATATGCGGGTCGGTTACTCCGGATCTCCGATTCCATTGAGCTTCAGCGAAGCAAACGACACGAAGCAGATTCGGATACTGGATTTCGCGGATGGCGAGATGATTGCGCAGGCGTCAATTCCTGTGCCGGTCTTCCGCCGACTGGCTCAGATTCGTACTACGTGGGACGGCCTCCCCGAAGCTATCGGGAATTTTGATCCGGTTACAGGAGAACTGCAAACCTGGGTAGAGGTCGTTATCCAAGACGCGGGTACAGGTGAGGATATCAACGAGACAGTACAGCGTCTGGTGGAGAACCGAGAATTCGACGTCTTGAAAGTTATGCGTGAGGTGACCATTTCGCGGGTGGGCATGAGCGTTGGAAGCGATTCCGCCGACGAAGCTATTGAGAGAATCCTTGAGAGTCCGGCGCAGGTATTCGAGCACAGATTGGGTGAAGAACCCCAATTTAACGAAGAACTGAAGCAGGAGCTCAGAATCGCCTTTGCCTGGTTACTCGAACAACGTGAGGGGAATGGCGCAGACGTATGAAAATTCAGCGAATCATTATCAAGAATCTGAATTCACTTCGTGGCCCACACACCATTGATTTCACCGATGAACCTCTGGCAACAGCAGGTCTGTTTGCGATTACGGGAGCCACGGGCGCCGGCAAGTCCACGATACTGGATGCTATAACGCTCGCCCTCTACGGTCGCGCCGCTCGTTACGGCACCCAGACCAATCCGGAAGACATGATGAGCCGCCATTGCGGCGAATGTTCTGCCGAAGTCGAATTCGAGGTCTCCACGGGACAATACCGGGCCGAATGGAAACTCCGTCGAGCGCGAGGCAAGTCGGGCGGAAAGATACAGGCGCCAAGGCGCTACATCTACGATGCGGACGGCATTGTAATTGCTCAACAGGTACGTGATTGCGACGTTCGAGTTGTCGAACTGACAGGACTCGATTATGACCGATTCGTGAGAAGCGTTATGCTCGCGCAGGGCGAGTTCGCGCGGTTCCTGAAAGCCAGTGCAAATGAACGCGCTGAGTTACTGGAGTCCCTGACTGCAACCTCGATATATTCAGAACTGGGCATCCTCACATTCAGGGAAGCAACACGCCGAGAAATTGAACTCAATGCCATAAAACAGGCGCTGGAGCATATTGAGACCCTTGAGGATGAAGAGCGTAAGGAGATCGACGAGAGCATCGTCGCGTTGCAAACGGAAAGATCCGTGGTTGAAAAGCGCCTCGATAAACAAACCGAAATTGCCGCAAAAATCGATGCCCTGGAATCGGCGTTAACTCGACAGACGAAAATAACCGAGGACTTGGGAGTCTTGGAAGTACGTAGGAACGAGACTGAATCTGATTTGACACGTCTCGAACGACATCGCAAGACCGCCCCATTTCAGGACGATCTCATTCGTCTGGATAATGCGGAGGTTGCCGCGCGGATGCGCGAAGAACAGAGACGGGAAGCGCAACGCGTGCGTGAAATAGGATACCAACAACGCCTGCAGGCAAAACTGGACTACTTCCGGACATTAAAAAACAAAATCGGCAAACTCGAACTGACAATTCACGGCGCCGACGTACTGGCCCGTAATGCGGGAGAAACTCTTGATGCAGAAAGGGAGTGGTTGGAGACCCACGCAATCGACGCACACCTTTCAGATGGCATTGCTGATTTGGCCGTGGAATTGACTGAGTTACGAGCCAAACGCGCGACACTTCGACGGGAGTGGGGGCAATTAAACGACATAACACAGGTATTGAGTGCCCAGTTCGACTTGCCTGTGGTGCCTCAGATTGAGGGAGAAGAGGAACTGAAGAAGGTACTGAATAGAGTTGCGCGACGATTGGCGCGAGAACAAACCGGTGCCGAAGCCGAACGTTCATCCGCCGAGGACGATCTCGGGCTTCGGAGAGATCATTTGCACAAGGCTCGATTGATTGCAGACCACGAGACACATCGCGCTAACCTTGTCGATGGAGATCCATGCCCGCTTTGCGGCGCAACCGAGCATCCTTACGCGAAAGGGCGCGAGCCAACGTTTCCGTTCGCAGAACTGGAAGCGGAAGTCGGCAGAGCAACAGAAACCCTTGACGCCCGGACCCAACGTATCTCGAAACTATGCGGCGCGCGTGAGACGCTGAGTTCCCAACAGTCCGTCGTCATAGATGCCTTTCGTGCCCGGTCTGAATGTGAGGCGCAGCTTTCAAAGCGTCTTTGTCTCTTTGACGTCGGATTGCCGGGTGAAGGGCAGGAGGACGAGACAAGAAAGACCCTTCAAGGCCGAGAAAAGGAATTCCAGACCCACCGGGAGAATCTCCACAATGCCGAGCAGGCAGTTACTCGTGCGAGAGAAGACGGTAATAACGCCCGGGAATTATTCGAAAAAATGACACGAGAAGTTCAGCAACTCGGCGAATGCGATGCCGGGCAACTTGAAATCGAAGACGATGTCGAAGAGTCCCTCAATGTAGAGGAAGCAGAAAAGGCCTGGCTGGAAAAAGAGACCGCATGTAAAATTCACGACTCTGAACTCGAGACCCGGGTAAGAGAAGCGCATGCCGCTGGAACATCGCTGCGGAAATCTCGAGAAGCGCTTGAGTTCTGTTTGGCGGGATCGGCTTTCCGCGACCTGGATGAACTGCGCGCCGCAAGGTTGGATCACGAAGAAGCATCCGGCATTGAACAGATTGAAGTCGATCTCAGAAATCGTGAGCGCGATTTGACAACCCGTCTGAACGTAGCCAAGGAGGAGGCCGAATCCCTTAGAAACGCAGGAATTCCTGAAGGCGAAAATGCTGTTCGGTTTAAAGCGGAATTCGAAGAATTCCGTAAGTCCAGAGATACGCTGATCGAGCAGTTGAAAGACTTGCAAATCCGGATTGAATTGGACGACGAAAACCGTAAAAAACTCGCGGATCAGCAGGAACTGCTGGCTGCGGCAAGAAAGGAAGCGGTGATTTGGAACCGTATGCGAGGGCTGATCGGTTCCCACGATGGCGCGAAATTCCGCAAATTTGCACAGAGTATCTCTCTGGACGTTCTCATCCGCCACGCGAATCGACATCTGGGTCGGCTGAGCGATCGGTACCGGATTCGGCGGTTCACGGGTGAGGAGCTTCAGCTCGAGATTGAGGACCTGCACCAGGCGGGAGCTACACGTCCGATGGCCAGTCTCTCCGGCGGCGAGAGTTTTCTGGCCAGTCTGGCCCTGGCTCTCGGCCTGTCGGAACTAGCGGGACGCAACGTAAGGATCGATTCGCTCTTTATCGACGAAGGATTTGGCAGCCTGGATTCCGACGTTCTGGATCTCGCCATTGGAACTCTTGAAGCATTGCACCAGCACAACAAGAGCGTGGGCGTCATTTCGCATGTAGAGCTACTTAAGCAGCGTATCGCAACGCAAATCCGAGTAATAAAACAAACGGCCGGCGAGAGTACCCTGAAAGTCGAATCCTGATCGGCCCAGGTCCAACTTGATTAATGGCTTATGCCGCCGATTTCTCGTTTCGACGACTCTGGATATACCTGGCGACGCGCAAGCTGAGGCCCCGGCCGAGCGATCAGCTTGAGATGGTAGAACGCCCAAGCGGCTTGCGCCATTGCGCGAAATGCTTGTACACGGCCCTGGCGAGTTCAATCTTGATGTGTTCCGTGGTCAGCCCTATGATCCGTCGTTACGGAATTGACGTGATTGAAATACACGACAATCGGATGATGTAAAAACGCCGCCTGGATCTACCGACTCTTTTCGGCAAAATGGCTTGACATGTTGTATCGGCGTACATACTTTTTTGTGCATCCGACTGAGTCGTTTCCCATGTAAGGAGGCAGGAGATGTCCGCAGTTTTAGATATGTCTTGTGTGTCGCAGGTCTCTTCGGTCTGGGCGCAGGGCAAAACGCTTCCAATTAGCGGGAAAGATCGGAGAATAAGGGACCTGAAGCAGAGGATGGCCGATTTTCGAGAACTGTCATCTCGGACAAGAGAAGCTTTGAGCCGGCTTGATTCTCTGACCCTCGAAGCCGTGCGCGAATTGAGAAGGGGATTGGATTTCCTGGAGAAGAATCCGGAAGAATATCTGGTTCTGTGCAATGGTGATGCGAAATCTGCAATCGAGGAGATGAACAGCGCAGAATCAGTCGCTAATGAGATAATCGATGAGATCTACCCGCTATTGGAATTATGCGATGAATTCGATAAGCCGCTATTCGATTCAACCAGGGGTGTCATAGACAATCTTCGATCGCTTGCAGCATTGATTCGAGAAGTCCGATGGTATGTCACAATCCTTCAAAGGAAAAACGAGCCTGCAACTGGAAGCACCTATTCGGTGGATGAAGCTATCGCCCAACTGCGGGGTTGAATGTGCATGGGTATCGATTCCCACCCATCGAACGAATTGAGTACCACAATAGTAGCGTCGAAAAATCCGCCAGAAGATTGCCACAAGAAATCAGAAACAACCTTGGGAGATTTTACAAAGAACTCCAGGAGCGAATTGACCTCCCGGGAAGGAGGCTCAAAAAAATAGACGACGTATGGACCGCCCGCATCGGGAAGAAACATCGGATTGGATTTGTAATCGAAGAAAACAAGGTTCGAATTCTATATGTTGAATCTCATGATGAATCCGACAGGTTTTTAAATAGGGTTCGATCCGGAACTGGCAGATAACACAGGTAGCTCCAAGAATACCGTCCACTTCCAGAAGGCTTTCGGCAGGCGTTTTTTTTATGTACAGAAATGACGCTTTCTACCCCTCATACCAACCCGCCTGAAGCGCCCACATCCGTGCGTACTCCCCGTTTCGCGCAACCAGTTCGTCGTGGGTTCCGGTTTCGATCAGCCGCCCTTCGCTGAGGACGAGAATCCGGTCGCACATCCGTGCCGAGCCCAGCCGGTGAGAGACCACGATCGTGGTGCGTCCGCCGGCCATGGCGAGAAATCGCCGGAAGACGTCTGCCTCAGCCTTCGGATCGAGGGAAGCGGTCGGTTCGTCGAGCACCACGAGGTCGGCGTCCCGCATGAATCCCCTGGAGATCGCAACCCGCTGCCACTCCCCGCCGGACAACTCCGTCCCGCCTTCGAACTCCCTGCCGAGAAGAGTCTCGTACCCGTCCGGGAGCCGGCCGGCGACGGCGTCCGCCCCGCCCCGGCGCGCCGCGCGGTCGATCTCGGCCTGTTCGCGCATCCGCTCCCACCGGCCGAGCCCGATGTTCTCACCCAGGGTGAAGGCGAAACGGGTATGGTCCTGGAAGACCGCCGTGCACCGGTTCCAGAAGAGATCCCTGTCCGCCCGTTCCGCCGGAATGTCGCCGTAGCGAAGTTCGCCTTCCATCGGTCGGAACAGTCCCAGCAGTACCTTGACGAGGGTGGTCTTGCCGGACCCGTTCTCGCCGACCAGGGCGACCCGCTCGCCGCGTCGGATAGCCAGGGTGACTCCGCTGAGTGCGTGACGCTTGGCCTGGGGATATCGGAAGGAGAGGTTCCTGACTTCAATGGTCCGTCCCTCGAGCGATGTGATGGCGGCTTTCCGGGGCGGCTCTTCCGGGCCGAGGTCGAGGTAAGTGAACAGGTCGGCGATGTTCAACAGTTGGATGGCAAGAAAGCTCATGCGGTTTACGAGGTGGTCAACGCCTGTACGTACCTGACGCAGGGCGACCAGCATTGCCGCGAACTGTCCGGCGGACAGCCCGCCGGCGAGGACCGTCCACGCCGACCAGCCGACGGCGCCGGCAAATGCCGACAGGCTGACGGCAGACAGGCAGCCACCGGTAGCGTGATGCCTGCGTCTCTGGCGGTACAGGGGGTTTGCGACCTGCCAGTAGAGGTGGTCCCACCACCTGACCAGGACGGGCGCAATGCCGAAAATCCTCACCTCTTTGGCGCATTCCCTTTCGGTGAGGATACTCTCCAGATATCCGCGCAGTCGATCCTTCTGCGTCTGCCGGCGTTGCAGGTAGAACTCGTGCACGTTATGGTAAAGGCCGGCAAGCGGCGGCGGCAACGAGACGAGGACGATTGCCACGAGCAGGTACGGATCCCAGAACCCGACGACGATGCCCACGGAAACCGCGGTCAGCCCTCCGGTCAGGATCCGGTAGATCGCGCCAAGCAGGTTCAAGAAGAAGCCGGGCGTCGCCGCCACCTGTGCGCGGCGCAGCAGGTCGTGGAAATCGGCCCGCTCGAACACATCCAGACGGAGAGACCGGGACTTGATCTGGAGTTGCTCGAGAAGGCGGTCTTCCATCTCCTGCTTCAGCCGCTCCAGCAGGATGGTCCGCGACCACGTCCGGAGGCCGGTCTCGACGAGGGTAACGGACGCCCAGCCCGCGAGCCACGGCAGCATCGAATCGACGGGCGCCAGACCCTGGTAAACACCGACGCCGCGATCGAACAATTCCCTCACGATCCAGACCGTCGCGGCCGGCAGCAGGCCGGACGTGAACTCCAGAACCAGGGACGTAACCGCCCGCCATGGATCGGTGCGGATCATCCAGCCAAGGAACCGGATGAGGGTCCGGGGCCCGCGAGGACGCAGCATATCAGCATCGGTTTCTACCTGTACCACGAAGCCTGTTCCTCCCACATGCGGGCGTAAACGCCCCCGTGAGCCACGAGGTCGTTGTGACATCCGTCCTCGACGATGCGACCCTGGCTCAGTACCAGGATGCGATCCGCCATTCGCGCGGAGCCGAGCCGGTGACTGATCAGCAGGGCGGTTCGTCCCTCGAGCAGTTCTGCGAACTGCCGGTAGAGCGCTGCTTCCGCCACGGGATCGAGGGCGGCGGCCGGCTCGTCGAGGATGAGCAATTCCGGTTCGCGGGTAAACGCGCGGGCGATGGCGATACGCTGCCACTCGCCGCCGGACAGTCCCTGCCCGCCGTCGAGGACGTGCCCGACAGGGGTATCGTATCCCCCGGGAAGCCGTTCCGCGAGATTGTCGACACCGGCACGCCGCGCCGCATCCGCGACCGCCGACATGTCCGGTTGCAGCGAGGAAGGCCACAGACCGGCGGCATCCCCATCGCCCGAGCCGCCCACTGTTCCGATACCGATGGATTGGCCGAGCGTGAACTCGAATCGGCAGTAGTCCTGGAAAGCCGCGCTCACAGCGTCTCCCAGGCTATCCGTGTCTATATCGGCATAGTCCAGGCCGTCGGCAGTCACGCGCCCGGCAGTGGGCGGATAGAGTCCGAGGAGGATCCTGGCCAGGGTGGACTTGCCGGCGCCGTTGTCGCCGACGAGGGCGACGCGTTCGCCCGGTACCAGGCGAAGCGTTACCCCGTTCAGCACGGACGGGGCCCTTTCGCCGGAAGCCAACGCCGGGTACGTGAAGTGGACGTTGTCCACGACGAGACCTCCCCGCAGGGGTCGGGGAAAGACGGCGGCATTCGATTTGCCGTCCGTGCCGGGAGATGCTACCGTTTCCGGTTCACTGCCATCCGGTCGTTCGAAGAACTCCCTGACGTAACCGACCTCCGCGGAACAAGCCTGCAACGCCCTGGAGCTGAAACCGAGACTGCCTCCTGCGCGCAGCATGTCGCCGACGCCCTGAAAGAGCGCAACAAATCGTCCGGGCGTGAGGACCCGGTGACCCAGCAGGAACGCGAGGATAACCGCGACGCCAACTCCCACTGCCACGTGAAACCCCGTGGCAGGTATGCTCACAAAGACCTGGCGTTGCCGCTGGCCCAGCAGTCGATCCCGCAGTACCTGGCGCATCCTCCGCCAGCGCCCGGTCAACGGCGCGTGCAGGCCGAACAACCGCATTTCCTTCTGCTCCGACCGACCCGTCAGGATCCGGTTCACGTACCCGGCACGGCGCTCCTCCGGTGTCTCGCCATAGGTGAATGCCATGAACATACGGTTCTGTCGGATCTCCAGGAGGACGAGCGGCGCCAGCGCTCCCAGCAAGGCAACGGAGATCCATATGGAAACCGGCGCGAACATCGATGCCACCGAGACGGCTGTGACCACGGCCTTGGAGAAATGCAGCGCGGTGGAAAACAGCGCACCGAGCTTGCGTCCCGGATCGCGCGCGCGTTCCAGACGGTCGTACGTCTCGCTGACGTCGAAGAACAGCAGGGGCAGCCTCGACGACCGTGCCAGGAGGCGGCGGCCCAGAACGTGGGAAAGATCCTGCTCCAGACGCAGGTAGAAGACATCGCGCAAATGCCACATCACATCGTCGGTCACCAGCTGGATCAGGCCGAATGCAATCAGCCACGGCAGGATATCGTGAAATCCGGATGGGCCGCCGCCGGCCGCATCGACGACGGCGTCGACGAGATGTCTGGTCACGTGGATGAGCATCGCCGGCTGTAAGCCGAGGAGGATGTGTATGACAATCAGCCAGAGCGCGGCCGACCTGCCGTGCACCCGGATGCGGCTCCAGGTCCAGCGCAGGTTGGCGAGAATGGCGCTTGCGCTCTCGCGGCGGTTCCAATATTCGAGATCGGATCTCGGCGGCATCGGATGCTCCGGTCGGCTGGCAATGCAAAGGAAGCCTCGTGATTGTCCAGGCGATCGGGAAGATAATGCATCGCGCGAACGAAATCAACAGCTCTTTTCTACATAAATACATATTTTTAAATAATTTATATGCTTGACTTTTGCGCAGTTTTTTGGTATATTATTTACGTGGGAAATCAAAGAGGGAGCAGAAGGCAATCGCCTTCTGCTCCCTCTTTTTCGGTAATTTCGATCGAGCTTTTCAACCTTGCACCGCACCGTATCCCAAGTCTGATCAGCCGGGGCACGATGTCACACCGACGCGATCACTCGGAGGAACCTGCCGCCTGGAACCGCCGCCGACTCACGATCGTTCACTCAGGAATCGCGTCGCGTAAATGTCCAGCACCTTTCGAATCATGCTCTGATAGGGTACGCCGTTTTTCCGTGCGTTCGACTTGAAGAAATCGACGCTTCTCTTGTTGAGGTTCAGGGTCACACGCACTGTTTCCTCTTTCGGGACAAGCTGGTCGGGAGGCGGCAGAAAGTCCGGAATAACAAGGGCCTGTTCAATGGCGTCAGCAATTTCGGCAGGCGCTTTTTCATATTTCGTACTGTTCATAACGCTTCCTTCCTTCTCGCCAATACCCGGCGCGGAATATGCGGATATTGCCTTTACGATACGTAAAACGGACGGTCAAGACCCGATCCTCAACGCTTCCAAAAAAAAATTCCGTGTTTCCTGAGATGTACTATGTTTGCGGTCGACGGCGACAATACGATCGGGGTCCATAAACGCGAGTTGCGCTTCGGCGAATGAGACACCGTGTTTGCCCTGGTTGAGGCGGTCCTTTCTGTCATCCCACTCAAAGGCTATATTCATCCAGTTTCTTATTCGTTAGCGCATTATTATACATATAATAATACATATTTTCGTTGCATATGTCAATTTTTCCTTTGCGGCAAATCTGAAAACGAGCTCGCCCACAGCTTGACACCCTACCGGTGATGGTACCCGTGACCCAGTTCCAGCCGGATGCCGAACACCAGCGCGTTCGCAAGCGTCCGGTCGGCGCCGGGGTTGATGATGTATTGAATGTCCGGCTGGATCTTCAGTCTGTCGTTGATGCTCACCAGATACGTAAATTCGATTGCCGTTTCGTGGCTCTGCGCGTTGTTGACGGCTCGGAAGTCCGGACCGAATCGCGCCATCGCCAGGGAAACCCCGATCCGGTCCTCAGGACGGCGAGGGACGAATCCCGACAGGACCGCCCCGGCGCCGACGTAACTGTCAATAGGATTCAGCGCGCCGTTGGCGGTCCCGCACCGAACGAATGCCGATGCGCTTCGCTGTTTGACATCGTCCGCGTAAACGTCGCCCTCAGCGAATCCGTACAGACCGTAATTGCCTCCGCGGCGCACGGTATTCCCGTGCGCATCGGTTTCACGCACTGTCTCGAACTCCGCGCTATACGAGAATGCGCCGAGACCCAACCGCGGGCCGCCGGAGAATTCACGGGTGTACTCGAAGGCGTGCAGGACACCCTCGCGGCTGCTCAACTTGATTGCCGTGGCCGAGGGATTGTCCGGATCGCCGGGCACTGCGTCGAGGAGCGCGTAACGTAGAAGATTGTCTTTGTGGATCTCCCATTGCAGGCGCGCCGACAGCGACGTCACCGGAAATATCGAGGGACCGTTCTCTCCGGTCTGAGAGTACGTGGGTGCGATTCCGTGAGAACTGTTCAGGAATAACGCCGACGAATCGACCGCGTCGAATTCGCTGTTGAGATCGTAGAGTCCGATTTTCAGACTCAATTCGTCGGCGAGACGATGTTCGTACCAGAGTTCATAGAGGCGCAGGGCCCGTTCCGCATCGATGTTGGAGACGACCTGCACGTCGCCCGCGTAAAGATCCGAAAACGTCGACGCGTCGTTCCAGAGCAGATAGGCGAACAACGACCCTGTCCCGGCTTCGAAGACCCGCCCGAGGTCGAACTCGATCGTCGCGTCAATGTTCTGCAGATAGGCGGAGCCGTTCCGGATCCCCCCCGCGGCGTTTTGAAGCAGATCGCCCTTGTACCCGAGTTGCACCGAAACCGAGCGGGCATCGGCGTTGGTATCCGCGGTGGAAAAGCCAGGTGTCGAGCCGACCAGCAGCACGCAGAACACAACATGCCGAAAACCGGGAGTGTGTCCGTCTCCGTGCATTCCTGTCTGCCCTTTCAATCTTCCTTCTGCCGGAATGCAGACGGAAGTGATCCAATAGATCGCGCCGTCGTTTTTCCGGCTGGAGAGACGGCGGCGCGTCGTGTACGGCGGCCGCCGATACCTTCGCGGCCCCTGCTCGAGCAGTACTTCCTAGAACTCGAGCTCGAATGTCTGCGAACTGTATCCGGCGAAGATTCCGTACCCATTCTCAACGTTGCTGTATACGTTCACCGGCTCCGCAAAGGGGTTGTCGTCCGTCGCGTCGTGTAGAAGGGCGCTCTTGAGGTGTCTGTAATATGCCTCGCTTATGTGGCGGACCTGGAGCCAGATTACGCGCTCCTGGTCTGGCTCAACCACGAGGCTGACGGACGATATCTCGATTTCGTGGGATTCACCATCGAACAGGGCATCGCTGAAAAACGGCTCGGAACCTGTAAACGGCTCCACGACTTCGGTGACGGGATCTTCAATCCGGTTGTCGGAGATAATGGATGGATCTCTCGTCGAAAAATACAGATCGCGCGGACCCGGCCAGCCAGGCGCAATGACTCGAATCTGATAGCGGTTTTCCTCTCCGGGTGGATCCTGAATCTGAAGGTTGATCCGGAACTCCATAACGGTCGAAACACCGGGTTCTCCCGAAGGGGGATCGCTGGTCTCGCCGGGAACAGGATCGCTGGTCTCCACGCGAAAGGATTCGATGGACGTCGGTACGGGTGGGGGCGCCCTGTCAGTCGCCTGGACGGTCTCGAAGCCCGGCGCTGACACGCGCAACGAGTAGGACATGCCTGCCTGCAGGGGCTCTTCGCTTATATACACTCGTTCCCGGTCAAAGAAGGACAGCCGATCGATGATCCGGCTTTCCGAAAGCAACTCCACGCTGGCGCCGGTAACCAATCGCTCGGATTCGGGCGAGGGGTCCAGAATGCCAACGGACCGACTGACGGATGCCGCCCATCCGCCGTCCGGCGTGAAGAAGGCCTTTATCACCAGTCGAGGCGTATGTTCAGGCAAATTCGGTTGAATGATCAATTCGCACGCGGTGAAAGCGATAACGAAGATCGTAGTCGTGATGCATTTCTTCTTCATTGAGGCGCGCCGATGTTCAGAACTTGAACCGGTAACTGATCCATGGCAGAACCGGAAACAGGGTCACCTGTTTGGCCTGGTACTCCCTGGTATCCGTCTGAGGGTCATAGAAATCGTCGAAATAAATGAAATAGGGGTTCTTTCGGTTGTAAGCATTGTAGGCGCCCACGCGGAATCCGTGCCTGGTCCAGTCGAAGTTGAACCCGAAGTCAAGGCGATGGTAGGCGGACATTCGGTAGCCGTTGCGTGCTTCGTATATTCTGGTTTCATAGGGCAGCACGCGCGGAGTCCAGAGCTCGCGTCCGCCAATTGATCCCCTTACGTACTCGTCATAGTATCTTGCGACGGGTAGGGTAATCGCATTGCCGGTTCCGTACACCCAGTTTAACGAGGCGTTCGTGATGCGCGTCAGCTGGTGGGACAGGACAAGCGCCACGTCGTGCCGGCGGTCGTAGCGAAAGGGAAAAGCGCGCCCCTCGTTCAGTTCGGGGAAACGCCGCCTGGTCCAGGAAAGCGTGTACCCGATCCAGCCCGTGGTGCGGCCGCGTTTTTTTTGCGCGAACGCTTCGACGCCGTAGGACCATCCACGCCCGGTTTCCACCTTGTCCTGCCAGTCCTGGTGTTCCCCGAACCCCGCCATAAAGGTCGCGCCTTCCCGGTACTCGATCAGGTCCGTCATCGTCTTGTGATAGGCCTCCAGGCTGAGTTCGTATTGTCCCTGTTTCAACGCGCCCGCCACGCCGAGGCCGAACTGCCGCGACCCCTCGGGACGCGCGCGTTCGGTGGCCGGGAGCCACAGGTCGGTCGGGAGCCCTATGGTGCTGTTTGAGAGTAGATGAATATACTGGCGCATCAGGGAATAGGACGCCTTCAGGGCCCACCGCGGATTCAACAGAAAACGCGTCGAAACCCTGGGTTGCAGGGATCCGAACCGTGAGTCGTCCACGGCGAAGCCGGAGGCGTGCAGCCCCACGTTGGCGCTCAGGCGCCTGGACAGGCGGACGTCGTCCTCCACGTACAGGCCGAACTCCATGGCGTCCGTCGCCTGGGAAACGCCAAGTGTTGTATCCTCCGGGGCGCCGGCGGCGGGGTCGAATCTGTACTGCGCCGCTCCGGGGCTATAGGTGTGGTAGGTGGCGTTGCCGCCAAAGCGGATATAGTGGGCTGGATTGGGAATGTAGTCGAGATCCATCTTCAGGCCGAAGTCCCGGATGCCTGAGTGGTAGCGCAGGCTGAGGGTCTCGGTCTCGTGGTCGTCCCCGTCGTGTATCTCGGAGCGATCGTCGATGTCCGAGGTAAGCTTATATCGGCTGAAGATTGCGGTGAGATTGCCGAAGAGCCGGTTGCTGAAGAGGACGTTCCAGCGCAGCGTCGAAGTGAAATTGCCCCAGCCGAAATCCGCCGACGTCGTTTCTTCGCTACGATAGGCGCCGGATGTGTACTCCTCCTGTATGTCGCTCCAGAAACGGTCGTCGCCGCCGTAGAAACTCAGGAAGACGCGGTTTCGGGGCGACAGGATGTGGTTCATCTTGGCATTGATATCGTAGAAATAATACCCGCCCCGCTCGCCGGGCTCGAGAAAGGGACGGATCAGCAGATCGACATACGTCCGCCGGGCCGAAACGATGAATGAGGTCCGGTCCTTGCGGATGGGCCCCTGCAGGGTCACCTGAGACGCGACAAGACCGATGGAGCCTTCGGCTTCGAACGATTGCATGTTGCCGTCCTTCATGGCAACTTCCAGAACCGAAGAAAGACGCCCGCCGAAACGCGCAGGAAATCCGGCCTTTGTGAGCTGTACGTTCTTGACGGCGCTGGTGTTGAAGACAGAGAAAAAGCCGAAGAGGTGGGACGCGTTGTAGACCGGGGCGTCGTCGAGCAGGATGAGATTCTGATCCGGACCGCCGCCCCGAACGTAAAGGCCGCTCATACCCTCGGCGCCGGATTGGACTCCGGGAAGAAGCTGCATGGTTTTCATCAGGTCGACTTCGCCCAGGAGGACAGGCGCCTTCTCAATCTGGGTGACGGGGACGTCGACAACACCCATCCGCGTCTGTTCCTGGATCGGATCCACTTGCTCGGCCTCTACCTCTATAGCTTGCATTTCCAGAGGGAGAGGCTTCAGGGCGAAATCCACGCGAAGGTCCCGGTCCAGGCGGATTGCCAGGGTATCGCTCCGAAACCCGATGTAGGAAACCACAATCCGAAGAGAATCCGCCGGCAGTGTCAGACTGAAGAAGCCGTAGCGATTCGTCGTGGCGCCCTGTCGCAGGGCAGGTTCGTACAATGAGGCCCCGATCAGTTTCTCGCCGTTCGAGGCATCCGTGACGTACCCGCTGATGGTGTGTTCCGCAGGGGGCTGCGCATTGGCCCCGCAGACACAGCCAATCCAGAAGATAGACAACCATCCGACGGGCGTCTTTCGAAACGCCCGATTCATGGTGACTGCCGCGAAGTGAATGAAAGATGAATGCATGCTGTGTATTGAACGCGCGTTGGTGCTTCGGTGTTCCCGATGAAACCACGTCATCGGTGGATTCCGGCGCGGGCTTGAATCAGCGGGAGAATGGTGTGAACTTTCCGGGACAGAACACGAAGCCCGACTGTAATGGTAAAGCGGAATCGGACACATACCGTGAATTCCAAACGGCGTTCACGGCAACTCCCGGAAGGTCGGTTCTCCGGCGTATCTGCACTAACTGGAATCGAGGACGAGACGGAAACCGCGGTTTCCGGCGGAACGATAGGCCGAAAAGCCGCGCCGGTCGAGGGTGGCGACGTCGGAACATTTCAATTGTTCTGCCAGCAGCACCAGGGTGGCGTCCGCGTAATCCATCGGGGTATCCGCGTATTTTTCCATAAGCGTTGCGCACGCGCGCAGGGCCGAGGGCTGAGCGAAGTCGAACACCCGGATGCGGGCCGAGGTGACGAATTCAGAAAGCAATCGGGGACCGGACCGGCTTCCCGCGACGAAATGCATCGCTTCGGTGACGACCGCGCCTGTCGTACAGAGTTGTCCCGCAAAGCCGTCGAGCGCGTCTCCCACGCTCTGATGGGCCGGGTCGGCGGCGTTCAGATAGGCGACCAGCGGACCGGTATCCAGCAGCCAGACCGTCATCCGCGCCAGTTCCGTTCACGCAATTGATCGCGCCAGGCGTCGGAATCGGGACCCGCCGGTTCGAGACGTCCCTTCAAATGCCCGGCGCGTTGGCCCAGCGGACGTTCGGAAATGGCGTCATCAAGAAGCCGGCGCACAAGTTCCGAAACCGTCAGTCCCTGCGCACGGGCGCGGTCTTCCAGCGCCTCCCGCATCGCCCGGTCGGTCCGTACCGTCAGTGTCGTATTCATGTATTACAATATACGACAATGTAATACAAACTGCAAATGCAATTCCGGGGAATTCGCGTTTTCCATTGCAGTCTGTATATTCGTGAGAACCCTGTACGGGAGCCTCTCCTGCATCGTACCGATGATGGTTCACACGTCCGCGCCGGCCCGCCGCAGCAAATCCGGTATCATATCCGTGAACTCAGCCGGTCTCCCATGAACCCTGTCGCGGAACCGGACCATGAGGTCTTTCACGAGCGGAGAGACCTCAAGCGGCACCCCAAGCGCTTCACCGAGCGCAACGCCCAGACGCATATCCTTCACCGCAAGGTCAGCGGTCGAACCCATTCGATCACCGTCCAGGAACAGGGAGAGCGTGCGTTCGAAAATTCGACTCTGACCCATACTCGCTTTCACCGCGTCCAGAAGCTGGTTCAGGTCGATTCCCGCCTTGGCGCCCATGGCCACGCCTTCGCACACGCCGACGAAGTTCACAAACATCATCAGGTTGTTGATCAGCTTGACCACGTTCCCGGAGCCGGCGGGTCCTACGTGAACGATCCTGTCGCCGATACACGCCAACACCGGCCGCACCCATTGCAGATCCTCCGCTTCACCGCCGACAAACAGCGTGAGCGTCCCGTCACGCGCGCCAAAGATGCCACCGCTGACCGGCGCGTCGAGCACGCGCAAACCGCGTTCGGCCCCAAGCGCGGAAATGCGGCGCGTCACGGCCGGCGCGACGGTGCTGGTGTCGACGTACGTCGATCTTGCCGCAATACCGGCAAACACGCCGTCGTCACCCAACACCACGTCCTCGACGGCCTCGCCATCGGGCAGCGACGACAACACCACGTCGGATCGAACCGCTACTGTCTTCGCGTTCTCCGCCCAGGTCGCCCCCGCCGCCTCCAGGTCGCGGCCGGTGTGACGCCGGGTATCGTGGATGGTCAGTTCGTGACCGGCGCCGAGAATATTGGCCGCCATCGGCTGCCCCATGTTTCCCAGACCGATGAACCCGACTCTCATGCGAATCCTTTCCCGATGTTAGCGCTGCTCGTCGTGGGTGTCGAATTCGGCCGGCATGGTGATTTCGATCACTTCCCAGTCGTCGGAGTATTCGAGGACTTCGTGCTTGACACCCGGAGGCTGATACCAGGCGTCGCCCGCCTCGACCCGAATTTCGCCGATGTCCTCGAAATAGAGGCGGGCCCATCCGCTGATCAGGTATACCATCTGAAATTCCAGGTCGTGGGAGTGATAGCCGAGCGGGCCGGTGCAGGGTTCGTGAGCACGGATGATATGGGCCAGCACGCGACCCTCCGTCGCATCCCTGATACCCAGGTCGCGATAGCTGAAATACGAGCGCAAACCCTGCTGCATCCAGCGGGCATCTCTGGCGTGAGCGGCAAACGACTTTACCTTTTTTTCGGACATCGTGGATTCCCCTTTCTTCGTGGTGGTATCCATTGACGGTCGGACAATTCTGACCACGGAGTCTCCGAACGGCTTCCCACCTGCAGGCGCCTCACGCGTTCCATACCTGCTGGAAGATGCGCATCCAGTTGGCGCCGAGCAGTTTCGTGATCTCTCCGGCGTTATAGCCCCGGTTGGCGAGCGCTTCCGCGACGTTGGGAAACTCCGATGGCGTGGCGATTCCCTTCGGCTGGAAGCTCAGTTCGGTGTACGGAAGCGAGGCGTCTGAAAACGTGGATGGAAATTTCGTGCCCTGCTGCGATCCGATATAGTGCCAGAATTCGATGGGTTGATCCTGGGTGGAATCGGTGCCGATGGCGACGTGGTCGATGCCAATACGTTCTACCATATTGTCGATGGCGTCGACGAAGTCCTCCACCGTTGATTCGAATCCCCGGGGAAGGAAGGGCGTGAACGACGTTGCGCCCACGACACCCCCTTTTTCAACCAGGCGGTTCAGCGCGTCCTCTTCCTTGTTGCGCGGATGGTCACAAAAGCGCTTCGCGTTGGCATGGGTGATGGCGACGGGATATTCGGACGCCTCGATGGCGTCCAGCGTCGTCCGGGGCCCCACGTGCGACAGATCGATGAGAATGCCGAGACGGTTCATCTCCCGAACCGCGTCGACACCGAAATTGCTGAGTCCTGCGTCGTTTCGTTCCCAGCAGCCGCTGCCCAGAAGGTTGGTCTCGTGGTAAGTGAGTTGGATCACCCGGACCCCGAGTGCGAGGAAGAGACCCAGGCGATCGAGTTCGTTCTCGATCGGCGAAGCGTTCTGAAAGCCAAGAATGATCCCGGTCTTTTCCAGCTGCTTGGCAGCGCGGATGTCGTCCGTTGTTTTCACCTGCAGGATGTCGTCTCGCTCCCGGAACCGGCGCATCCACGTTGCGAGATGCGCCATGGTCTGGCTGAAGTTTTCCCATGTGGACACCGTCGCGTTGATCGCCGTGAACTTGCCGGCGCGCAGTTCCCGGAATACGGCATCGCTCGTCCAGTTGCATACGCTCAGCCCGTCGATTACAATCGCGTCGTTGTAGATTTCACTCGGATGCTTTGCCATTGGAACACCCCCACTCAATCGAAGCGGTTTCCGATCCTGAACATGTCGCCCAGGGGATTCTCCCGGTCTTCCAGGGCGTCGGCGATTACGGGACCGATGGCGCCGCCGAACTTGAACCCGTGGCCGCATCCGCACCCGGCAATCAACACCCGTTCGAATCCCTGGGCCCAGTCGATGACGAACGCTTCGTCCGCCATATCGGCCATGTTGGTATAGAGACAGGACCGGCCTCCGACCAGTTGCGCCGCACTGAGACCGGGAATGCGCCGGGCGACGAACTCCCGGGCCCAAGCCAGAAATTCGGGCGTCGGATCGCGTGAAACGTCGACCTCGGCATCGTCCAACTTGCTGTCTTCCGCCACCTTGACGAACCCCTCGTGCAGATACGGAAACCCGTACCACATGTTGCCGGGCGAAAGGATCGACCACACCGGAAAACGGGACCGTTCGAAGGGCCCCGGATCGTCGGGTACGAAGAAGGCCATCTGCTGCCGCGTGATGCGTACGCGTTTCTTCATTGCCGGTAGCAGTTCGGCCACCCAGGGGCCGGCCGCTATGACCGCGCGGTCGAACGCCATCCATGCCGCGCCGGTTCGGACGCTGGCCCGGCCACCCGTCTCTTCCACCGCGGTCACGCACGTATTCTCAAGAATGGTCACGCCCGCTTCACGCGCCAGCGTCGCCAGGTCCGCCAGCGCCTGGCCGCTGCGCAGATACCCGGCCCACGGGTCGAAGAAAAGCCGGTCTTCGTCGCCTACGGTGAACTGCGGGAACCGCTCGCGAACCTGGCCGGCGGTGAGTTCGTAGACGTCCCGCGTCAACCGGCTCAGGGTCTCCCAGCCCGCGTGCGCTTCGTGATCCGAATCCAGATCGCGCGCGACGATCAGCTTGCCGTTCTGAAAGTAAATCGACCCACCGGTGCGGTTGTGCCACGCCCGCCACTGCCCCGCGGACCTGGTCACGAGCTCCACGTATGTCTCGTTCGGGTACATCGTGCGCCGGATTACTTTGGAGACATCCGTGCTCGATGCCTCCGGGTTGGGGATCTCGCCGCGCTCGATCAGCGTGACGTCGTGACCGCGGTTACGCAACTCCAGTGCGGCGGCCATACCAAAGATTCCTGCGCCGACAATACAGACATTCATAGGTTTTCTCTCGAATCGGGGTTGGCGGGTACTGCGGCCGGGCGGGGCCGGGCGCGTTCGGACGATCCTGCGCCGGTCACGCCGAGGCGCCGGAATAGTGACGCAGCCCCCACCGCCAGAAAAGACGAGAGGCGATCAGCATTCCGGCGGCAACGAGAAGGGCGGCGGTCAGGGACTCGGAATCAAGCCGGCCGGTCAGGGCCCGGGCGGGGACCGTGATTGCAAACGCGACGGGAACGATGAACGTCAATACGAAGCGGAGCCAGTGGGGATAGATGCCTATCGGCCAGCGCCCCGCCTGGACCATGGCGTCGAAGATATTGAGGATGTTTTCCACCTTGATGTACCAGAATGAGATGGTGGAAAGGATCAGGAAAAAGCTGTAGATCGTGGCCGCGCCGGACAGAAGAACCAGGCCGAAAGTGGCGGCGTCGGCAATGCCCACGTCCATGCCCTTCTTGTAGAGGGCATACGACAGCACGATCACGCCCAGCACGAAGTCGGTCGCCTTCCAGATGCGAAACTGGCTGATGCTGATCAGAAACTGCGCGTCCGCCGGCTTTGTGAGGGTGTAGTCGAGCGTCCCCCGGCGGACGTCCGTCATCAGCTGCGACATACTGGGCCGGATGACGATAGAGATCGCCCCCCCGATAATGACGAATACGCCGATCAGGGCGAGCAGGTCGTAGGATCGCCAGTCGCCCAGGGTTTCCGTGTGCAGAAAGACCACGTAGACCCCGAGAAGCGCCTGTACGAGGCTCACCGCGGACTGGAAGATCTGGACGTAGAAGTTGACGCGATAGGCGAGTTCATTGAGAATGCCAATCTTCAGGAACGTCCAGATCACGTTCACTTTGTGCACAGTCGGAGCCCCTCGCTGAATCTGTTCTCAGGAACCCACGGCGGAATATCTCCTGATGCCGCGGCGCCAGACGAATTTGACAATGACGAATCCGATAGCCACCCAAAACGCCTGCATCAGGAAGCCATGTGTGATCTGCGCTCTGTCGAGCCTTCCGAGGAGCAACTCGACCGGAAAGGCGACGGACCATTTGAACGGGAGCGCGTCCGCGACCGTCCTCGCCCACGCGGGCAGCAGATCCAGCGGCGCGATTCTGCCAGACAGAAACAGGCCGAAGAAGAAATACATCTGATTGACCGCGTCGGTCCGGGTTGTCCAGAACGCAACAAGGGAGAGTGCCCACTCGACGAAGAATCTGAGGAGGTACGCGAGTACCAGCGAGAACACGAAGAGCAGCACGTTGATGACTTCAAGGTCGAACGTGGGATTGAACAGGAAGCAGAGGACGGCCGCCGACGGGATCAATACGCACAATGTCAGGGTCTTGTAGCCAATGTTGTCGGCAATGTCGCTGTGGATCGGATGGATCGGCTTCAGGAGCATCGCGGACAGCTCCCCGTGCTGCACGCGATAGCCCATCTCGTGCATGATCCAGGTAAACGTCCACATGTTGACGACCATCAGGACGATGTAATACGAGGCAAATCCGCCTGCGTCGTATCCGCCCACGTCGCCGCCGCGGGCAAGCGCAACGGTGGACCAGACGACGCAATAGATCGTCGGTTCGAGGAGCCCGCCGATCATCCAGATCGCCAGGGCCACGCGGTACTGAAACTGAAGCGCAATGGTGGTCTTCAGGTATGCCCAGTAGATCGCAATCATCGGTGTCAGCCGGCTCCCGCCTGCCCCCCTCGGTATTCCGGGGTTTCCACCGAGAAGACCTGTTCGATGACCTCCTCGATGGGCGGGTCTTCGACGGTAAGGTCGAGCACGGGCAAATCACCCAGAATCCTCGCCGTTACCTGTGGGGTGGCTTCTTTGGGTACGCGCAGGGAATAGCGCAAGCCGGCGGCTTCAACCACTTCTCCGTATGGCGTCAGGTCGGCGCCTTCGGTCTCGAGTTCAACGTCGATGGTCTTGTGCGGGGAGAACCGGGCAACCAGGTCGGAAAGCGCGCCATCGAAGAGAATCCGGCCGTGGTGGATGACCACGACACGCCTGCAGAGGGCTTCGACGTCGGCCATGTAATGGCTGGTGAGCAGCACCGTCGCGCCGTGCGCCCGGTTGTAGTCGTCGACGAAGCTCCGGATGCGGCGCTGCATGGTCACGTCGAGACCGATCGTGGGTTCATCCAGGAAGAGTACCTTCGGTCGATGCAGCAGGGCGGCCGCGATCTCGCATTTCATCCGTTCTCCCAGCGACAGGTTTCTGACCGGTTTCGGCAGAAGCGACTCCAGCTCGAGCAACTCCGTCAATTCATCGAGCGTCTCGCTGTAGTCCCCGCGGGAGATCCGATAGACCGCCCGATTGCGCTCCAGCGAGTCGATCATCGGGATGTCCCAGATCAGCTGGTTTCGCTGGCCCATTACCAGCGTAATCTGGCTGAGGAACGCCTTCTCGCGCCGGTGAGGGACAAATCCCAGGACGTCGGCCGTGCCCCCGGTGGGGTAGAGCAGCCCCGATAGCATTTTGAGGGTCGTGGTCTTTCCCGCCCCGTTTGGACCTAGAAACCCGACGACCTCGCCCGGTTCGACGCTGAAGGAAATCGCCTCGACGGCCTTGACCACCCTGGATTTTCGTTTGACAAGGCTCTTTGCCGCGGCGCGCAGTCCGGCCTCGCGTTCGGGTACGACGTAGTGTTTGGAAAGGCCTTCTACCGTGATTGCGTGCATGTGATCGTAAGACGTCGGCTCCGGAGTTTCGCCATTATAGACAACGAGCCGCCGTTTTTTTGTATTCGGCGGCCCTTGACAGCGAGAACGGGAGTACTCAACCAGGACAACTCGTAACGCGATCGCTCAGGCTTCGATCCTGTCCTTTATCACCCGCCAGTCCGATGCCGTCATGTCGTTGTAATGCCAGTAAATGAGCGTGTTCAGACCGCCTTGCTCAACGGTCTGCAGCAGGTGTTCGAGTTCGCGGCTGTCCATGCGGACACCACCGTGATGCAGACCCATCCAGGGTCGGATGCGGGAGACGTCGCCCACGCGTTCCCTCATTTTGAAAATCTCGCTCAGGGCCACCTGCTCGAAGAACTCCGGTGGAAGCGCCGCGTCCAGATCGGCGAGGCGCGCGGCGCCTGGAACCCACAGGGCAAAGAGTTCACGAACGCGGTCGAGCGCTTCCGGCTCGGTCATGCCGGGATTCCACTCGCAGAGGGTCTTTCCGTAACGGTACAGCGTGCCCTTCAGGCCGTCGATGCCGTGTTGCCAGAAATAGAGTTTGGGGCATTGAAAATCGACAATTCCCGCGAGGCGTCCGAAGTTGTAGCCTGTGAGCGGCGCAAATGCGGGCAGTCGGGGTCCGCAGGCTATCTTTCGCGGTGGATCGAGCGATCGGGCGGTGTCCGCGAAAGCCCGTACGTAGTTTTCGATGCTGTCGGTCTTGAAGCGGAACCAATCGAAGAGACCCGGGTTCGCAATCAGTGTGTCGAGACCGTCCATCAGGCCGCGTTCCCGGCGACCTGGCGGGAGGTTCCCCAGATTCCGCAGACTGTCCTTAAGGCGTGCCTGGGCTTGCCAGACGGCATCGAAATCGTACCCCCATTCCGACGCCCTGTCGCGGCAGCAGTCACAGTCGCAGCGGAACAGATTGCTCCGATAATCGGGCGCGATCTCATACCCCCACTCGGGCCCGTCAAGGATGAATCCATCCACCCCGGGGAAACTTCGAACCACGTCCCGCGTCCGTGCCGGCCCGTACCTGAGTTTCTCCGGATCGTTGATGCAGCCCGGCGCTGACTGAAGCCAATCGTGGAGGTACACGCTGAAGTTCCGGTCTTTCGCCCTTTCGACTGCGCGTTGCAGGATTTCGAACCGGGCGGTGTCTTCGCGTGACATCTCCGGGGGAGGGGTCTCGCATTCCCTGTACAAATTCGGCGTGGGCGGATACGCCGGCGACGGTCCGAATCTCAGGTCGCCGAGCACGATGTTGCCGATGCCCGCCCCTTCCAGGCGGTCCAGAATACGGTCGGCGCCTTCTTCTTCGAAGGCGTCGATCCGGCCGATAAACATCCATATATCGAGTGACATGGAAGGTCCGTACAAAAGGAGGGCGGATTTGAAACCCCGCCCCCGTGGGCCCCTGCGGGTCGAAAATTCAACCGATCTTCAGCATGCGATCCACTGCGCGTCTGGCGCGAATGCGGATGTCTTCAGGTACTTCGATGATCTGTTCGTTGTTTTTCAGCGCGTTCAGGGTGTCTTCGAGGGTGATTTCGTTCATGTGCGGGCAGCGGATACTGCACAGCCGTACCATTTCCTTGTCGGGGTTATCGGCCATGATATTGTCACCCATGCTGCACTCGGTAAGCAAGAGATAACTGGATGCGTCGGTCTCCTGCACGAAATCGCTCATTTTAGACGTGCTGCTGGAGAAATCGGAAGCGGAAACGACTTCGGGACTGCACTCCGGATGGGCGAGAACGAGGACGCCGGGAAATTGCTCCCGAACCTGGGTGACATCGTCGACCGTGAATTTCTCATGCACTTCGCACCGGCCGTGCCAGCCGATCATCTCGTATTCGAGTTCCGCGCGGGGCAGATCGGGTTCTTCCCGCGAAGGGAAGATGATCCGCTTGCCGGTTTCCTGCGCCACGTTCGCCGCGAGGTATTCGTCGGGAAGAAAGATGACGGTATCGCTGCCGAGCGATTCCACAACCTTTGCGGCGTTGCTGGACGTGCAGCAGACGTCGCATTCCGCTTTCACGTCGGCATAGGTGTTGATGTAGGTGACGATGGGGACGCCGGGGTAATCCAGTCTGAGCATGCGGACGTCTTCGGCCGTGATACTCGCCGCGAGCGAACAGCCCGCAATCTTCGCGGGCAGGAGTACCGTCTTTTCCGGGTTGAGGATCTTTGCGGTTTCCGCCATGAATCGCACGCCGCAGAACACGATCGGATCGCAGTCGGTTTCAGCGGCTTTGCGGCTGAGTTCGAGCGAATCGCCTACCACGTCCGGCACGGTATGGAAGAGCGCCGGTTCCATGTAGTTGTGTCCCAGGATGATGGCGCCGCGCGCCTCCTTCAGGCGGTTGATCTCGTAGACCAGTTCGGCTTTATACAGCAGCTCGATCTCCGGCACAAGACCACTGAGTTTGCGCTCCATCTGTTCGTACGTATCCTGGAGCGTGTCTGCGAGAATTGCCATCGAAAAAGTCTCCGTGCACTTCGAAATCCGAGTTTGTTAGCGCTAAAGATAACCAAAGTGTTTTGTATCGGCAAGGGCATACCGCCCATGAATTTTCGTTTCGTTACGGATGCGTTCCAAAGGAAGTCTGCCGCCGGGCCCCTGGTCTCGTTCCGGACTCGTCTATCAGGTCCTCCTGCCGGGAACGCTTGAGAAGTTCCGCTTCCGCCGCGTGTCTCTCCGCCTCTGTCTCGAGCGCCGTTACAGTTACGCCGGGCGCAGGCGCCGGTGAAAGGATCCGGCTGGCGCCGGCATTCCACAGCGCCCTGACAACCGGTTCGGGTTCCGGCGCCAGGGCAATGATGGTGCCGCCGGCTCCGGCGCCGGCCAGCTTGGCGCCCAGGGCGCCGCAACTCAGCGCGGCCTGAATGAGTCGTTCGTTTTCCGGACCGGAACCGCCGAGATCCCGCTGGATTTCGTGGTTCTCCGCCATCAGTTCGCCCAGGGTTCGCCAGTCTGTTTCCAGAAGCGCCCGTTTTCCCATCCGGGCCAGGTGGGCGATGCGGAGGTAGCTGCGAACGACTTCCCGGTCGCCTTCCAGCCAGCGTTCCCGGATCGGCTGGTGTACCCGGGCGGAGTTTCGCTTTACGCCCGTGTGGGCCAGGATGAAGGGGCAATCCTCGATGAACGGCGCCAGGGGTTCCACGGTGGCGTACGGTTCGTCGGCCAGCGCCCGGTAGAACTGCTTTTCACGGAAGTCCATAAAGTTCAGACCCCCGATCGTGCACATATATGCGTCCTGATATCCGCAGAGTACAAGATAGTGCAACTCGATGTGGCGGGCCATTTCCGCGCGGTAGTACACGTGGACCGACCGGCCCATGTAGGCCAGCACAGCGTTGAGGATGGATACAATCAGGGCGGATGAACTCGAAAGACCGGCACGGAAGGGGACGTCGCAGGCCCAGCGCAGGGAGAATAGCGCGTTCTTCAGGTTGAGGTAGTCGACAACGGCCATCGCAACGTCGAAATATCCGCCGTCCGGTTTCGGTTCGTCCGAGGGTTGTATCACACGGCGGCAGCCGGCAACCTCGAAGCTCAGAACGTCGGCGGGTTCAATGAGTACGGCAGCACGTTCCCTTGTGGAACAGGAGATGACGCTGCCCCCGTACATATCGGTGGGATTGCCGATAATGCCCGCTCTGCCCGGCGCCGTGCTCAGATAGGCCCCCGGCATCGTCAGAATTCCCTCAGTTGTTTCTGAATATGCTGGCGGACGATATAACCGTGGCGCTGGTCCGAGATGGCGAAATCGATAAAGGCCTTGTAGTAGGATACCGGGTCGCCGATACCATATCGAAGTTCCTCCTTCTTCAGGCGCACGCACCGCACTTTTCGTCCCATCTTGATCAGGGTGGCGATCGCGTCTGTCAACTCCAGTTTGCCGCTCGGCCCGGGAAGGGTGTGCCGGATTGCGTCGAAAATCTCAGGATGAAACACATACCGCGCGGCGACGGCAAGGCGACTGGGCGCGTCGGCCACGGCCGGCTTCTCGACGATGCCCTCGATTTCGAAGTCCGTGCCGGCCCTGTTTTCGGGATTGACAATACCGTAGTTGGACACATCCGAAGGATCCACTTCCACAACAGCGATGGTACAGCGGGAATCGTGCCGGAAATGGGACCTGATCATCCTCCGGATCAACCCGGCGTGGCTGCCGGACTTCACAATGGTATCTCCAAGCGCCACGACAAACGGGTCGTTTCCCACGAAGTCCTCGGCACCGCCGATGGCGTCTCCTATTCCGGGCGGCGTATGCCGCCCCTGGGGGACAAGCTGGCGGGTGAAGAAAAACCTCACCGCTTCCCGTCCATAGTCCACCGCGTCCAGCAGTTCCCGGTTTTCGCTTTCCGATAGACGATTCAGCAGTTCAGGGTCCCGATCGAAGTGATCTTCCACCGACCGTTTGTCCCGCCCGGTAATGAACAGGAATCTTGACAGGCCCTGATCAACCATTTCTTCGACGACGTATTGCACCACGGGTTTGCACCCAACGGGAAGCATCTCCTTCGGTTGCGATTTGGTGGCCGGCAGGAGCCCGGTACCCATACCGGCCAGCGGGATCACGACCTTTTCGATTTCCATAAGACGGAACTCCCTGGGTTCGTTGAATACAAAAATCAGGGCGCGCCTGCTGCGGCACACCCTGCATTCGATGTGATGAATATGTTACGTACAGCGGCCATCGAATCCGGCCGCGCCGGTGTGTCAACGGGGTCGGGCTCTGGCTGCGGACCCAATAATGGGTCAGGCTCGCGGCCGGCAAAGGCCGGGGGAACACCGCATCCCGCCTGCCAGGGTCCCTTCGGGACGCGTGGCCGCTTGTCTTATAGCACGGCCTCGAGTTTTTCAACCAGTTGGTTCTTGGGTACCGCGCCGACAATCTGGTCGGCCAGTTCACCGTCTTTGAATATGAGCAGCGTCGGGATGCTGCGAATTCCGTAGTCGGCGGCGATTTTCCGTTCGGAGTCGACGTCGACCTTGCCGACCTTGACCCTGCCCTCGTATTCGACGGCCAACTCGTCCACGATGGGCGCAACCATGCGGCAGGGACCGCACCAGACGGCCCAGAAATCCACGAGTACCGGAATCGAGGACTGTACCACTTCAGTCTGAAAGCTGTCGTCGGTTATTGCTATTGCATTTGCCAACGCCACACCGCCTTTCGTTAACTGGTTCGAGTAACATTGAAGCGTTCACCGCGAGACCGGCGCGCGACGCGCCAGGGGGTTCCTGATTCGAACCGTCGGATGATGGCTTCTTCACTGGTTGTCAAATCTACCATGTTTTCAAGGGCGTGTCAAGAATCAGAAAAGCGGTTGGGGACATTGAGGGGGAGCCGTATTGCGACCGTTCAGCCGGCCGGCCCGGAACAGATGCGGCAGATGAGCCGCGTGAGCGTGGCGTGAGGTGCTCGAGACCGCGACTTCAGGCGGTTGTCCGCGTGCAGGAGCGCTTCGTAAGCGCGCCACAGGCTCTGTTCGTCAAACTGTGCGGCCTGCTCGAGGTAACTGGAAACAAAGAACGGAGGAACTCTCAGCTTTCCCGCCATTTCGGACCGCGACAATCCCTGATTCCGGAGCCACCTGGCCTTGCGAAGAATCCCGATGTGACGCACAAGCATTGCCACAATTGCCACCGGATTGTCTCCGCGTTCCACAAGGCGGTGCAGAACGGACAGGGCATCGCGCGCATTGCGTTGCCCAACGGCATCGGTGAGTTCGAACACCGTTGCACTTCGCGCGGCGCCGCCAACCTGGATAACGTCGTCGCGCGTGATGGTATCGCGTCCTTGCGTATAGACGGCCAGCTTTTCGAGTTCACTGGCCAGTTCCCCCGGATTCGGACCCACGCCCAGGTGCAGCATGTGCGCGGCGTCGGGTTCAATGCGTTTTTCCAGGGTAGCCGCGCGGCTCTGAATCCACCGAGGGAGTTCACTTTCGTAAGGCGGCTTGAACTCCACGGAAACAGCGTTCTTTCTCAAGGCGGCGGAGATCTTCTTGCGGCCGTCCAGTTTGTCCGCGGTAAATACAAGGACAGTGGTCTCGACCGGGTTGTCGATGAGGGGCAGAAGGGTTCGCGCGTCCGTGTCCCGCAACCGTTCCAGGCGCTTGACCACCACAACCCGACGCGACGCCATCATTGGAAAGGCGGTTGCCCGGCTGACCGCGTCGGCCGCATCCATCTCCTCGCCGCGGAAGATATCCAGGTTGAACGGTTTCGACGCGGGTTCGACGGCTGCGTCGACGAGGGCCGTCAGACTCTCTTCCTTGCTGACGTTTTCAGACCCATGCAGCAGATACAGGGGTGCGAATTCCCGCCGCTGTATCTGCGCGGTCAGTTTATCCTGAGAATTGCCGGCTCTGGCTTTGGTTTTGGCCACGGTCGTGTTGGACGGGAAAGAAGCGAACAACCATAATACATGTGCCGTTGCCCGCCGGCGTCGCGCGGACAGAGACAGAACACTAGCTGTCAAGGTCGCGAAATTCAGCATCGCGAATCCGATTCCTGCTGTCTCGCCAGGATGGCTTCTTGCCGGCTGTACGGGCCTCGTCCTTTGCCCTGGCGACCCATCGAAGCGTGGATCGCAAACCGTCCCGAAGCACGCGGTAAACCAGACCCAGCAACAGGCCGAACAGGAAAATGCGCAGCAACATGGTGTACTCCCGCTACAGGATTTGAACACCGGATCCCGGATCCTTCACAATTTCCCCGACGACGTAGCCTGTATCTCCACTTTGCCTCAACGCTTCTATCGCTTTCTCCGCCTGGCCGGAAGGCACGACAAGCAGCATCCCCAGACCCATGTTGAATACCCGAAACATCTCGTCGGTGGCGACGTCCTCGCCCACCCGCTGCAAAAGGCTGAAAACGGGAAGTTCGGGCCAGGTCCCCCAGTAAATACGAGCGCCAAGCCCGTCCGGAAGGGTGCGCGGGAGGTTGTCGACGATCCCTCCGCCGGTGACGTGGGCCATCCCCCGTACGGACACGGCTTCCATGAGACCGAAGGCCGTCGACACGTAATTCCGGTGAGGCGCCAGCAGGGCTTCGCCAATAGTCGCGTCGAGTTCGGTAAGGTGGGTGTCCACGGTCCATCCCGCGGTTTCGAAGAACAGCCTGCGCGCCAGGGAATACCCGTTTGTGTGAAGGCCGTACGACGGCAGACCGATGAGTTTGTCGCCCGCTTGAACCCTGGAGCCGTCCAGAATGTCTTTCCTGTTGACAATGCCGATGATCGTCCCCGCCAGGTCGTATTCGCCTTCCGCGTAAAAATCGGGCATTTCCGCCATTTCGCCGCCCAGCAGGGCGCATCCGCAGGCCTTGCATCCGTTTGCGATTCCCTCGATGACGGCCTCGGCGACGGAGGAATCGTGTTTCCCCATGGCGAGGTAGTCCAGGAAGAAGAGCGGGCGCGCGCCCTGTACGAGAATGTCGTTGGCGCAGTGCGCCACGAGGTCGGCTCCAACCGTATTGTGGACACCGGTCATGAAAGCGATTTTGAGCTTCGTGCCCACGCCGTCCGTTCCGGCAACCAGGACCGGATCCCGGTACGCCTCCCACTGAGGAGCAAAAAGGCCGCCGAATCCACCGATGTCGGTGAGGACTTCAGGGCCGAATGTCGATCGTACCAGGCTGCCAATGCCTTTTTTCGTTCGACTGGCGCGCTCGATGTCCACGCCGGCGGCGGCGTATGCGCCCGGTTCTTCCGTCATCGGGTTTCCGTCCGTCGTTTGCTGATACTCAAGGGAGGTGTGACAGATTCGAATTTCGCATTCTCAGTCGGGCTTGCGATCCTATTCGGTTACACGGCGTTATTCCACGGCGCCGCACGCCTGCTGCGTTAAATGTCCGCGTGCCGCCGGGAGGCCGGGATTCCCACCGGGCGTCGCGCTGTCTGCGCCGGCGGCCGCAACGATCTGTTCCGCGACTCGCACTGCGCGAACGGCTGCGGCAACGTCGTGCACGCGCAACATGTGAGCCCCGGCGGCCACAGAGAGACCCACCGCGGCCAGCGTGCCTTCCAGCCGTTCTCCCGGCGGAAGTTCCAGCGCGGCGCCGAGGAATTTTTTGCGTGACGGGCCCACCAGCAGTGGGCAGCCGAGGCCGTGGAATTCGTCCAGACGGGCGAGGATTTCAAAGTTATGGGAATTTCGTTTTCCGAATCCCAGGCCCGGGTCGATCAGTATGCGGTCGGGAGCTATCCCGGCGTCCAGGGCTGCGGACCGGCGAGTGTCGAGAAAGTCGATCACCTCACGCAGCATGTTACCGTACGTCGGCTTGATCTGCATGGTTCGGGGCGTACCTTTCATGTGCATAAGCACAACCGCCGCGCCCGATTGTGCGACGGTTTCGGGCATCAGGGAGTCGAATCGCATCGCGCTTATGTCATTGACGATGCGCGCGCCCGACGCTATCGCTTTTCGCGCGACTGCCGCTTTGGTGGTGTCTACGGAGATGATGAGATCGTTTCTGGACGCGATTGCTTCGATCACGGGCGCGGTACGCCGGATTTCCTCTTCAGTCGAAACGGGATGGGCTCCCGCGCCGTATGTGCCGGCTGGACGGCTGGATTCACCGCCTACGTCGATGATGTCCGCCCCTTCTTCGACCATCCTGAGCGCGCGTTCAACGGCCGGCTGCGGCTCGAAATAACGTCCGCCGTCGGCGAAAGAGTCGGGCGTGACGTTGAGAACACCCATGATCAGGGTTCGTGAACCCAGGTGCAGGACATTATCCCGGCAAACGAGCCGACGAGAGGGGGATTTCATGTAACGCATGGAAAAGCCGGACATGCGAAAGGGATGGCAAAGTGACACGACCATTTACCATCCCCCGGTGAGAATCGAGATCCGCGTTTGACGTTGAATCGTCAGTCTTCGGGGACGTTGACTTGAATATATACTGACGGATAAAGGCGATTTGACATCGGATTTCCAGGATGCTTGAGGTCAATGACGTGTAGGGAAAAAGTGTCCGTCCGGTTGACCCTTCCGGCCCGTTTCGGAAGGTTTCGTCGCAATGCCGCGTTGCTGTATTTTTCGAATTATCGCTAATCGTCGTTATCGGAAGCTTCCCGAGATTCGGCGGTCCCTTCCTCCGCGGCGGGTGCGTCCGAATCCTCCGCGTCGGCAGTTGCGTCCTGTTTGGGCCGTCCGTTGTGAGATTCCGACGGTTCAGGCGGCTTTTGCAACTTCTCTCCAGCGAGAATGCGGTCGAGCTGGGAGTCGTCGAGCACTTCGAACTCCAGCAGCGCGTCGGCCAGCACGTGGACCTGGGCGATATTCTCCCGCAGCAGGGATTCCGCCCGTTCCTCCGCGGTCAGGACGAAGCTGCGGATTTCGTCGTCGATGACTTGCGCGACTTTTTCGCTGAAATCCCGGCGCTGGGCCATTTCCCGGCCCAGGAAGACCTCGTCCTGTCTGTTGCCGTAGGAAATAGGACCGAGCTTGTCGCTCATGCCCCAGTCGCAGACCATCCTGCGGGCCAGGTCCGTGGCCATCTTGTAGTCCTGCTGCCCGCCGCTGGATACTTCTCCAAACACGATTTTCTCCGCTACCCGCCCACCCAACGCGTAGGTGAGAACAGCGTCGCTGTAGCTCCTGGAATAGTTGTGGCGTTCGTCGATCGGCAGATACGTGGTCAGGCCGAGGGATTGGCCGCGGGGAATAATCGTGACTTTATGCACCGGATCGGACTCGGGAACGAGCTTGGCCACCAGCGCGTGACCGATCTCGTGATATGCCGTGCGCTTCTTTTCCGAGTCGGAGATGACCAGGCTGCGCCTTTCCACGCCCATAATGACCTTGTCTTTCGCATTCTCGAAGTCTTCCATAACCACGGAGGTCCGGTCGTACCTGGAGGCGAGCAGGGCCGCCTCGTTCACCAGATTCTCCAGGTCGGCCTGCGTGAAGCCGGGCGTGGCGCGGGCAAGCACGGCCAGGTCCACGTCCTTGTCCAGGGGCGTATTCCGGATGTGGACCTTCAGCACGCCTTCCCTGCCCTTGACGTCGGGCCGGTCCACAACGACCTGCCGGTCGAAACGGCCCGGTCGCAGAAGCGCCGGATCGAGTACGTCCGGCCGGTTGGTCGCCGCAATGAGAATGACGCCTTCCTTGGAGTCGAATCCGTCCATCTCAACCAGCAACTGGTTGAGCGTCTGCTCCCGCTCGTCGTGGCCTCCGCCGATGCCGGCGCCGCGGTGCCGCCCGACTGCGTCGATTTCGTCGATGAAAATGATGCACGGCGCATTGGCCTTGCCCTGTTCGAACAGGTCTCGTACGCGGGAGGCGCCGACACCCACGAACATCTCGACGAAGTCGGAGCCGCTCATACTGTAAAACGGCACCCCGGCCTCGCCGGCCACGGCTTTCGCCATGTACGTCTTGCCGGTACCCGGCGGCCCGACGAGGAGGACGCCCTTGGGGATCCTGCCGCCGAGCCTCTGGAATTTCCGGGGATCCTTGAGATACTCGATGATTTCCTGGAGTTCCTGTTTGGCCTCGTCGGATCCGGCAACGTCTTTAAACGTGACTTTCGGGCGGTCTTCCGAAACCAGCTTCGCCCTGCTCTTGCCGAAGCTGAACGCGCCTTTCGGACCTCCCTGCATCTGCCGGAAGATGAACAGCCAGAGGCCGACGAAGAGCAGCCACGGCAGGAAGTTGAAGAACACCTTCAACCAGTCGAAGGGTTTATCCTGGAACCGAAAGTCGATCTCGTACTTTTCCCAGTCGGCTATTGCCTCTTCGCCGATGACGCCCAGGTTGACCACAAAGGTGCGGTATGCCTGTTGCGAGCCCCGGCTGGTTGCATATTCGGGTTCGCGCAGCGTACCATAGAAATCACTGTCGATGATGACGGCGCTTTCAATCTTGCCCTGTTTCATCAGCGTTCTGTATTCCTTATAGCTCAGGACCACCTCGCCCGAGCCGGTACTGCTTCCGAAGAACCGGGTCGCGAACAGGGCGACCAGGACAAAAAAGACCCAGAACGCAAGCGTCTTTGAGCGTCGACGCCACTCGCTGCCGTTGTTCTCGGGACCGGACCCGGGCTCCCGGTTGTGGCGCGGCCGCGGCCGGTTCCGCGGCGTCTCGGGCGCGTCCCGGTCCCCGTCGGATTCAGGTTTCAGTTCCGGCGCAGGCGGCTTCATTTCCTTCGGTTCCGCGGCCGGAGTCTCTTCCTGGTCTTTGCGATCTGCCATAAATACCGCCTCGACGAACTTGCTTAAGAGGAAGCGATTACGTGTCCCCAACCACCCCTGAAGGTGACGTCCAGCACAGTTTCTGCCCGATGGGTGACGGCCGTTGGACGGGCCGTACGCAAGCCGACCACCCAAAGGATGGCCTTCCCGTCCATAAGCAGCGGGATTTCGTCACGCAACGGCCTGGGAATCTTGAGGTTGATAAACAGGTCGCTGATTTTTTTCGTTCCATTCAGGCCGAACGGCGCGAAACGGTCCGCCCGGCGCCGGTTTCTCAGTGTCAGGCCGCCGGCAAGCGTATCCCGGTCGAAACAGGCGCGAAACGGATCGCTCGTCAGATCATGCGCTCGCACCTGGCTGGCTGGACGGATCCTCGTCTCCAGGACGGCGCCGATTTCCGGAATTTCGGTGACGCCCGGAACCGCCACTTCGGTCTCGAACGCCGGCGTTGGCCGACTCACGATCAGCCATGGGCCGGCACGATGAACGGAGATACCGGAAGCTGCCTGAACCGCGCCGGCAGGTGCATGACGCAGGGAATCCATGCGCCTGACACTCTGCTCGTCCAGGTCTCGCGCACAGCCTCGAAGTCGAAAAAAGGCCGTTCTGAAAATCCTGCGTCGAAGTGCTATATGATAACCGAAAACGGCGTTTTCATCAAGAATTATTTTTCGCTTGCCCTCGTAGCGAAGAGCCTTTCGGTAGGCCGATTCCGCCTGCAGATCGAGCAGTTGATCTTCCCCCTGGATGATCTCCGCGGACCTTGCCAGGGCCGCCTCGATGTCGGGGTTGTATTCCGACGCGAGCTTCGGCAGGAGACGATGCCGGATCCGGTTCCTGAGAAAGCGGTCATCCGCGTTGGAATCGTCGCGGCGCACGCGCAGGCTCCGGTGGTCCACATAGGCCTCGATCTGTTGGCGCGAAACCGTCAGGAGGGGGCGGATCCAGATGCCGTCGCGGATCGGTCTGATCGCGCCCAACCCGGTCGGACCGGCGCCGCTGAACAGGCGCATCAGTACAGTTTCGGCCTGATCGCTGCGTGTATGGCCCAATGCGATCCGCGCGGCGCCCGCGGTCCGCATTACGCGTTCTAGAAACGCGAGGCGCGCTTCGCGGGCAGCCGCTTCCGGAGAGCCCCTCATCACCACGGTGGCGCGCTCCGAATAGAACGGGAGACCCATCGAGGCGGCGAGGTCTCTTACGAATCGCTCGTCCATATCGGATGCCGCGCCCCTGAGTTGATGGTTGAGGTGGGCCACGCAGAGCCGGATATCGAGAGATTCGCGAAGCCTGAACAGCAGATCCAGAAGCGATACGGAGTCCGGCCCGCCCGATACGCCGATCACAATCCTGTCCCCGCCCCGGATCATCTCGTGCCGGTCAATGTGGGAATGCACGGACTGGAGCAGGTCGGGAGGATCGGAGTCGGGTTTTTTTTTCGGATCCATGGTGGCATTGCGCGAAAGTGCAGGCACAGACGGCAAAGGGTGCCTTGCCGGGTGTCCGACGTGACCCCGTGCGGCGAGTGAAGTCAGATCCGGAAGCATGCGGATTGTCTGCATTTCAACTGTTAGACGCCGCAGAAATCGGTTCGGTTTCTGAAAAACCGGCGCCGGTCGGTCTATCTGTAACGAACTATAGACTTTTGCGCGCTGCAGCCGGGCCCGACATAATGGATGTTCCATGATATCGGGGAAAGAAAAGAAAAAACACGCTGATTTCAGCGTGTTTTTTCTACGTAATGACTACCTTCAATTCAGGGCACGCGTTTGCCGAAGTTTTTCGCGAATTCCAGAAAGTCGCGAAAGTCGACCAGCCCGCTTCCGTCAAGGTCGAAGGTGGCGTTGTCGGTGTTGAAGGCCTGTGCGAATGCGATGAAGTCGCTGAATCCGATTTCGCCGTCATTGTCGAAGTCGGCCCGGGGATTGACGGGGACGATGACGGCCGTTCCGGAGAACGAGACGGTAATGCTGCGGTTTTCAGGGTCGTTGCTCAGAATTGTGAGGGTGCCGGAGAATGGACCGCCCTCCGAGGGTGTAAAGGTGATATCGACGGTCCCGCTGTCGCCGGGCGCGACCATGAGTCTCGTGCGGCTGAACGTGACGCCCTCGAGGTCGGACTCCATGTTCGAAATCCTGAGGGGCTCCCCTCCGGTATTCTTCACGACGAGGGTAAGGGTCCTGGCTTCTCCGGCGGGAACGTCCTCGCCTAAGTCGAGAGATGTATTGGCGAGGCTGATTGCCGGCGGCGCGACGGCCAGCAATCCCCGGATACTCGTCGCCGCGGCGCTGAGACCGGAAGCGCCGCGGCCGATGTGCCGGACGATCCCTTCACGGTCCGCGACCAGCATCGTGTGGGTCCCGTGAGATCCCCTGACACTGCCTGCCTTAAGCAGGAGGGGAAACGTGATCGAAGTCGTTGATTGAAATCCTTGAAGTTGGGACTGACTGCCATTGTAGATGTCGAGCCCCAGGACCGCAACGCCGTCATCCTGGAACGCCTTCCAGATCTGCTGTTCAATGGACGGACCCGCCGCCCTGCAGGTGGGTCAGTTGTGGCCCAGGTAATAGAGAACCAGAATGCTGCCCTTGTAATTCGCGGTGGCGTAGGTTTTCCCGTCCAGCCCCGTCAGCGAGAAGGTGGGCGCCGCGTCTCCGACACTCTGGGCTTCGGCGGGTTCCGGCGGGTTGAGTCCGAAGAGCAGAAGAAACACAAGGCACGTCGCGATTCGACTCATCGAAGGCCTCCTTTAAGAAAGTGAAGGTTTGTGTCAGAAATAGGTCTTAAAACGCATTTCAAGTCCATTGAACGGCAATACCTGATAGCATGTCCCCGATGTACACGCGGCGCCGCCCCGCCTCCGGCCGGCGAAGACGAGGGCTTCGTATCTGTCGAGGAAGGCGGCGTTGAGATTGACCGCCACCCAGGTCCGCGACCCGGTTTCGATCCGGTCCGTCGTGGCGCTATCATCCACTTCGAACGGGTCGTTGGTGCGATCCAGAACGAGAGCGGCCCCCACGCCCGAGGGATGCTGGAATGAAAACTGGGCATACACGTCACGGAACGTCGGCTCGTTTCGGGGAAGCCTTGCCGCGCGTCGGACCTGCAGATCGAAGCCCGTGACAGCCCCGCCGGGTGCGATGGACTCGATTCCCGCGCCGGCAATCCTGTGCATTCGGATGCCCTTCAATTCGTCTTTGCCCCAATCCACGAACAGGCTGGTCGAAATCGCGCGGCCGTGGTCTTCCGGGTGGTGGTCGATGTCCAGGCCGACGTACCGTTCATTGAAAGTCGTCGCGAATCCGGGCGCCAGTTCGTTCTTCCCCTTACTGATGTTTGCCGTCAGCGTCCCCAGCCCGAAAATCGAATACGTGGCCTCCGCCTGATAGCCCGTTTCCGTATCGGCAATCAGGGCATGGGTGGCCCGGTTGAGCAGGACGGCCGAGTGTTCGCGGACCAGGGAAGGGGGATCGTTGAAACTGAAGGCGAAATTCTCATAGTCCTTGTATTCCAGGCTGAGACCCAGGTTGGAAATCCCGGCGTTTGCCGAAAGATACAGAGCGCTGCCGTCCACGTGCACGTCGTTCAGCCCTGCGTATTCCGCGTATACGGTCGCGTACAGGTCAGAGAATCCGGATGCTTCAAATGCCGGCGTGACGTCCAGCTCCAGGAAACCCGACCACGATCGGGTCGAATCAAGCCCGGAGGCGTGGTGACTGACGGCCGTAACACCGGCCTTAATTTGGCTGGCAGGCTGAAGCGAGACCTCGCCTCCGACCAGCCAGCTATCGCGCCGCGGCAGGTCCTGGAGCGGGTTGCCCACTCGAACCGCGGGCGGAATGTCACTTAATACGGGTCGCCCGATCAGGGCTTTGGCCCCGGCCCGCGGCCCCGTCCAGGTGGCCATGCCTCCCTCGAGGTCTCGCGAAGGCGAATAGCGTCGCCGGTATTGCCCGCTCTCCAGAATTACGCCCGGCAGATCGAATGCCCTGAGCGTGATACCCCGACCCAGGATGGCATAGTAGTTGCCCGCAACCAGTTCGGCGGGTCCATGGGTCCACCGCAGTTGTTTCTGGGCCAGATGCACAACCTGGTATTCGACCTGTGAAAGCGGCGAGTCGCGACCGGTGTTGCGCCATGCGTTGAAAATCTCGGCCTGCAGGCCCGCCTGAAATTCACCCCGGGTGTAACTGATATCGAACTGTTCGTAAAGGTTCGAAATTGCAAGCGAATCCGAGCCCGGTACGCGTCCCCGCTGGACTTCGGTCAGGCTGGATGCAGTCACCTGCGCGACCGCGGGCTGCGCCGTCGACAGCAGTATTGGCACGATCAGGTTATTGATCAGCGCTCGCATCGGAGTCTGCCTCGTCGTCGGTGCCGGAGTCGGGGAAAAGCGCTTCGACTGCAGCCAGCAACACATCGGCGTTTTTCGAATTGTATCCGACCTGCCGCAGCGCAATTTCACCATCCGGCGTGATCAGCAGCGTCGTGGGAAGGACGTTCACCTGCATTCGCCGCATCACCGCGCTGTCGGAGTCGAGGGCGATGGGGAAGCTGACCTTTCGCGCCCTGAGGAACGGTTTCACCCTGTTCTGTCCGCGCGGACCGTCCACGTTGACGCCAAGAACCGTGAGCCCGGATTTTCCATATTTCTCGTGGATCTTCTGGAGCTTGGGCATTGCCTTGATGCAAGGCTTGCAGTAGGTCGCCCAGAAGTCCAGGAGCACGGGACCCTTTGCCAGCAGGGTCTTGAGGTTGACCCGTTCGCCCCGCAGGTTCCGGAGATTGAAATCGGGGGCGGGGGCGGCGTTCACGGATGCGGAAATCAGCGTGATTGAGGCGGCAAGAGCCAACGATTGAACGGTCGATTTCATCGGTCGAATCTTCCCCTCGCAAGATAGCGGTGGTACGAGGATGTTGCCGTTACTCTGAAGGACCCCCCGCGCGTCTGCCCGGTTCCGGAATCCACGCTGCCGCGCACAATGCACGGTGGTCCGGATCAACGTCGAATTGCCTAACAATAACCGAAAGATCGCGGCGCATCAAGCGCTATTTTGCTTTGTTTCATAAGTACCTTTCAGGCGGCATAGCAGTCTGGCGCCTGAAAACCCGGCGGGAGTAACGACGATCTCGATTCCAACGATCCGTTTCCGCTTGCCGCGCTTTTCCGTTCGATCTATATTGTACGAATCGACCGCAACCGCGGGCGCCCGCGGTTGCGGAAACAACAATGCTCTGAAGTCGTCAGGATCGTGTAACGCGTTCGATTGCGGGGCGTCTCTAGCGTAACCGGACACCGGGCCGTCCGTTTTGCGGACGGTCGTTGAATTTCAGGGGAAGGGCTCGCCATGGTAAACATCGGCATAATCGGCATTGGATTCATGGGGATGACGCACTTTCGCGGCGCGCGGCGGGTGAAGGGGGGGAAGGTGGCGGCCATCTGTACTCGGGACGAGAGGAAACTGAGGGGAGACTGGCGGGGAATTCATGGTAACTTCGGGGATCCCGGGGGTATCGAGGATCTGTCCGGTATGAGTACATACCGCAAGATCGACGATTTGCTGGCCGATCCCGGGATCGATCTCGTGAACATCTGTCTGCCCTCGGCCATGCACAGAGACGTCACGATTGCGGCGCTGCGCGCGGGCAAGCATGTGCTCCTGGAAAAGCCGATCGCGCTGAATCCGAAAGACGCGGACCGGATGGTCCAGGAGGCGAAAGATGCCCGGCGTTCGCTGATGGTAGCCCAGGTGCTCCCGTTTTTTCCGGAATTCGACTATGCCCTGAAGGTCGTCGCCGGCGGCGAGTATGGAGCCCTTCTGGGCGCGCATTTCAAACGGATAATCTCGCAGCCCGACTGGTCTTCGGAATTCAGCGACGTGGAACGCAGCGGCGGACCGGGTGTTGACCTGCACATCCACGATACCCATTATATTCAGTTGCTGTGCGGCGTGCCAGACCAGGTATCTTCCACCGGTCGGCTGGTCGACGGTCATTACGCAGAATATCTGTGCACCAGCTATCGGTACCTCGACCGCCCCGGCCTGAGCGTTACCTGCGCGTCGGGAGCGATTTCGCAGCCCGGCCGCGCATTCGCCCACGGTTTTGAAATATACCTTGAGAAGGCGACGTTGATTTACGAATTCGCCACGCTGGGCGACAAGCCCGTCCTGTCCATGCCGCTCACGCTTCTGACCGAAGACAAGAAGGTCCGGAAACCCAGGCTGGGTTCTGGGGACCCGGTGGTGGCGTTTACCAGGGAGATCCAGGCCGCCGTGGACGAAGTGGCGAAAGGGATACCCGCCGAGGCGTTGTCCGGAGCCCTGGCGGCGGATGCGCTCCGGCTCTGTTTCAAGGAAGTCCAGTCCGTGCGTCGCGGCCGGGCGGTGCGGGTGAAATGAGAAGTGGGGGAGGATAGCGAGGAATACATGCTGACTGCGTGCGACCACAGGTGCAGAACAGGTGAACGGGCGGTTTGCAGACAAGCCGCCCGTTCACCTGTTCTGCACGTGTCTCGTCGCTGAATCGGCAGGTATCCCGGGAGTCCGGAACGGGTTAGTTTCGGAACGCGAAATCAACCGGATTGCCCCGGGCGAACTCCGCTTCGACATTGCTCAGCCCGAACAGGGTCGCCGAGAGATCCAGCAGGGAGAGGGGTTCGGTTACCCGCAGCCCCGCGGGCATATCGGGCCCTATGAGCAGTGCGCGGCCGCCAGCGGGGTCCAGTATCGCCAGGGTCGTACGATTTCGGTACCGGCGGTGTTCCTGCACGGTTTTCCAGAGTTGCTCGACCGCCTTGCGGCAATCGGGTCCGTCGGTGAGCTGCAGAAGCATCAGGTCGGGTTGCGCCCTTGGGAGGCAGGAAAGGGCGAGCGAACTCACGAAGGCGTTCGCGAGTTTCAGGTTCTGATCGGACGAAACAAGCGTCTTGACAATGAGCCTCGCCAGGGCTTTGTCTTTTACCTTTTTGGTGATCTTGAGCTTTTTCGGGTCCAGCGTCGGGTAGACGACATTTTCGATGAACGCCTGCGACCTGCCCTCCGAACGGGCTTCGTAGAGCGCCTCACGGACGGTTTCCGCCGCCCCGGTCAGCGACGAAGCCCGCACGGTCTGGGGGCCGAATTTCCTGTATTTCTTGTGTGTGCTGCGCTCGGGCGGGGCGCTGTCGTCCAGATAGAGCGCGAGAGTACGGGTTCGGGACTTGTCATTCAGGGCGCGATTGTGATATTCAAACAGGCTCGGGTGCACGAGTTTGTCGCCCTTGAGCGCGTTATCGCGACCGGTGAGCAGGGTGGCCAGCCATCGATTCGACGGATCGGGACCGGGGACGGTCCGCAGCAGAGTTCCCGTAGAGAGCAGACTGTCGTTGAGCGTTAATTGGGTTGAACCGGGCTGTGGAGGCATGACTGCAATCGCGAGAAGCGCGGGGGCAAAGTCCACACCCTTATAGACGAATCGATCGAACGCGGTCTCAATCCTTGCGCTCTGTTCCGGCAGGAGTTGTATATCCGGACTGCGACGCCGCCTCTGTGCCGGGTCGCCTCGCTGCCCGATTCCCCCTCGACCGCCGGCGCCGCCCCGCCGTCCAATGCCTTGCCGCCCTTCCGGACCGCGGCGTCGACCGGGGCCCGTTCGTCGTGCGAAGATGCCCGCGACTGCGTCACCGAACGCGGCGTGCAGATCTCCGTCCGATGCCTCACCGGCCTTCACGAAAAAGCGCCTGAATCGCTCCTTCTCCCGCGGGAAGAAATCGTCCCAGTCGGTTAATGAATCCAGAACAAAGAATCTGATGGGGAGTGGCAGCCGGCGGAACGTCTCCTCGTTCCCCTTGACCAAATCGTAGGCGCCCCCGGGGAGGCTGGAGTACTGGTCGTTTCGGATAGGACTCAGGTCGACGCCGCCTCCCGCGCCTCGCCTTCTTCCGCCGCCCCTCCTTCCTTGCGCAAGTGTGTCCTCACAGGCAAGCAAGAAGACGAGCAGGGTTGCCACGATCGATAGGATACCTTGAGAGAACGTCCGGAAACTCTGCATTTTTCGTCTCCCCGAGCGATAGTCGTCGGCTGCCGTACCCTCGTCTGTGCGAACGCCGCGTCGAGGCCGAATATTCGAGCCGCGCGCGTTCGAAATCCGCCACTCCCGGCGCCGGCCCGGTGCCGGCGTGAACGGGGACGGAACCGTTCCTGAACCGGGCGCAACACGGGTTCAGAGGTACGTTCGAAGCCATTGAAGGATTTCCGCGCGCACGGCCGGGTTATTCAGAAGATCCAATCCGTTGGCGGCGCCCTGATATCCGCTGACCCTCACGGGCTCTCCGGTTCCCCGGGCCAGCAATTCGGACGACGTATACGAATATCCGTCGCCGTGCGACGCCATGAAAAGGACCGAACGCGGCTGAAAGCTCTCGATGTTGGTGCCCAGCAGCAGGTCTTGCCTGAGCCGGGTAATCAGTGAGATAACCACGGACGTCTTGACGTCGGGATAAACGCCCGAACTGACGTAGGCGATGTTGGCGCCCAGCGCGGCGCCCAGGAGCCCGATGCGCGCGGCATCGACGTCGGGACGGGTCTTCAGCCATAAGATCGCGCCTTCGACATCGAGCGGCATTCTTTCAATGTCTTCCGCCTGGAACGTGCTTCTTGGAAAATACACGTTGTTTCGAAACGTGCTTCCGCCGTGTCCCCGGATGTCGTAGGCGAGCACGTGGTATCCCTCGTCGGTCAGGTCGGGGACGAAGGGAATCCAGATTCCAAGATTCCGGTCGTAAGGATGGATGAGGACAACGGCGGGTCGACGCCCGGCGTGCCGGTTGGAGGTGAACCAGGCGGCGAGAATTCGAAATCCATCCCGGGTGTTGAATGAAACCGTCTCTCCCGTGACCATTTCCGCCGGGGTGGCGACCTCGCCATCCGTGGGCTGCCTGCCGCAATTCACCGCAAAGAGCGCAGATAACAGGACTGCCGATAATGCGCGTAGCACCATTCCCCGGCTTCCTTATGAGTGATGTGATCACGTCCGTTGTCTTCAGTGTAAATTAACGACATGAGGTCCTCGATGACAAGTGCGTTAGTGGACGCGTTTCGAGATCAGTACGGCATCCTGGATGGATACGGATGTTTTCCCCGTTGAATGCGTCAGACCTCCGTCCGCCCTACTCAGACAGGCGCCTTGTAACTTCCTTGTACCAACGTCTGCCGGCCGGTAGCGCCTGGACGAATCGCACGTCCGGTTCACGCAAGGTTATACTTGGCCGGGCGCCACGTGGTGCCAGCGAAGGGCGGGGGCGGCGGCCGCGCCGCCGCAATTTTCGTGGTGCGGCCGTTTGCACTTGCGATAACGTCGATTAGACAATAACTTTGTGCGATTCGTTCCGAAGTGAATGTGCACGGCTCCTTCGTCGCGCCGCTGATCCTGTACCTACATGACGTTGAGGGAGATCTACGATGTCTCGATTCGGCTTTTTCGGGGGGGTGGCAGTTGCACTCATCGTCGTGGCGATGGTCGCGGCCGGAAACACCGCCGCCTGGGGGAAGAAGGCGTCTTCGACAAAACGTAACAGGGTGGGGATGGAGTTCGTTCTCGTTCCGGCTGGCGAGTTTCGCATGGGTTCCACGAGCGAAGATGCGGGAGTGTACGAGAGGCCCGGGACGGATGTGACAATCAGCCGGTCGTTCTACCTTGGAAAGCATGAGGTCACGCAGAAGCAATGGGAAGCGGTAATGGGTACGAATCCGTCGGACTTCAAGGGGTGCCGGGATTGTCCCGTCGAGCAGGTGTCCTGGAACGACGCCCAGGCGTTCATCCGTACGCTGAACGGGATGGATCGCTCGAAGCGTTATCGGCTGCCAACGGAAGCCGAATGGGAGTATGCTGCGAGGGGCGGAACAGAAGGAGATCGCTACCGCGCGAGTACGGATGCGATCGCGTGGTACGACAAGAACTGCAACGATCGCCCGCAAAAGGTTGGCAAGAAGGCGCCGAACGGCTACGGTCTGTACGACATGCTGGGAAATGTCTACGAATGGGTCCAGGACTGGAAGGGCCCGTACCCTGGCGGCGCCGTGACGGACCCCCGCGGGCCGGGCCGGGGAAAGTTCCGGGTCATGCGCGGCGGAAGCTGGCAAACCACCGCGAAGAGTTGCCGCGCGTCGCACCGATTCGAAGCCGCCCAGGGCTTCCGGATCCATGCAGTGGGTTTCCGG